>NZ_JBHWJT010000065.1:0-24054 GCF_042731325.1 Streptomyces sp. NPDC059866
GGCCGAGAGCCCGTCTGCCCGCGCTCTTCCATGAGATCGACGCCGACGGCAACACCAAGGACATCGACAAGGCCAGCAACGCCCCCCTTCCACCTCGACGACAGCGGCACAGCGTTCATGCTCTGCAGCCGCCCGAACCAGGTGGACGGCAAGAGCCCGTTCGCCACAGCGGGCCGCAACTAGGACGGCGGCAGTGCACAAAAGCGGGGGAGCAGGCCGGGACCTGGGACACGCTCATCGCCGCCGGTATCGCAGTGATCCACCGCCCCGACGGTCACGATGTCTTCCCTGGGCCCTGACCACCGTCCGGCTGTGCAACCACGCACTGGCCTGGGAACATCGCACCCGCCACCCTTTGCCCCTCCACGCCGGGATCCAGATGGACACCAACCCCCGGTGCCGGCGCACCTTCGACGGGGACACCGACGACGCCCCCGGATAACCCCGCGCTCGGGCGGCGGCATGGAGTCCGACGGGCTGTGCGGTGCCGGGCCCGCGTCGGCCGGAAGCACCCTAAAATAGGTGACACTCGAAATCTAATTGAATGAGGGGCATCCGATGGGACGTGTATCGCAGGCTCAGGCGCAGGAGAACCGGCAGCGCGTGGTAGCCACCGCCGCCCGGCTGTTTCGAGAAAAGGGCACCGGCATAAGCGTCGCCGACGTGATGCAGGCGGCCGGATTGACCCATGGCGGGTTCTACAAGCAGTTCGCCTCCAAGGATGCGCTGGTCGGTGAGGCCACCGCCCGAGCCTTTGCCGAGCTGGAGGGGCGTCGCACGCAGGCGGGCGATGAGCACGGTGGGCAGCGCAACGCCGCCCGTCAGGCGCTGATCGACTGGTACCTGTCGGCCGGGCATCGTGACGACGCCGCCGACGGCTGCCCCTCCGCCGGGCTCGCCGTCGACATGGCCCGTGACGCGGGGGACTCGGCGGCGCATCGGGTGTACGCCGACGGGGTGCGTGACTTCGCCGAGTGGCTCGCCGTCGAGGGTGAAGACGATGGTCTGGTCCGCCTGGCCACCATGGTGGGGGCCCTTCTCCTCGCTCGGGCCACGCATGGCTCCCCGCTGTCCGACAAGATCCTCCATGCCGCACATGAGGCCCTGTCGGCGAGCGGCTGATCGTGCGCCGCCTGCCTGGGGGTGGCGGCCCTTGCCCTTTTTAGATGTCGCCCATAATCTATTTGCAGGCGCGGCCCGGCCGCCGGCAGTGACATCCACCCGTGGAGGTTTCAGATGAGTACCTACTCGACCATCGAGACGCTGACCGTGAGCGCGGGCAACGGCGTCGTGTACGCCTACCGCAGCGTGGGTTCAGGTACTGACGCGCTGCCCCTGGTGCTGCTGCAGCACTTCCGTGGAAATCTGGACAACTGGGACCCGGCGCTCATCGACGCGCTGGCGCAGGAGCGCCGGGTGATCACGTTCGACAACACCGGCGTCGGCGCCACCAGTGGGCGCACCCCGAACACGGTCGCCGCCATGGCCGACGACGCCATCGCGTTCATCGACGCGCTGGGCCTGGACAAGGTCGAGCTGCTCGGCTTCTCCCTCGGCAGCTTCGTCGTCCAGGAGATCGCACTGCACCGCCCGGACCTGGTCAACCGAATCGTCCTAGCCTCCGCCGCGCCGCGGGGCGCCGCCGGGATACACGGCTGGCGTGCGGACGTCATCGCGGCAGTCGGCGGACGGGAACCATCCGCGGAGGGCTACCTGGAGGTCTTCTTCACCCGCACCTCTGCAGGGCTGGAAGCGGGCCAGGCCCTCCTGGGCCGCATCTACACAGAGCGGACCGAGAAACGCGACGAGCCCACGAGCTGGCACACCCGCCAGGCCCAGTACGACGCGGTGGCCGAGTGGGGCATCCCGGGCCACGCCATGCTCGAGCGGCTGCAGGCCATCACGCAGCCGGTGTTCGTCGCCAACGGTGACAGCGACCCGATGATCCCGCCACGGTACTCCTACCTGCTTGCCGGCCTGCTGCCCGACGCACAGATCAAGATCTACCCCGACGCCGCCCACGGATTCCTCTTCCAGTACCACAAGGAGTTCGCCGCCGACGTCAACACCTTCCTCGGTACGTGACGGATCTCCGGACACGGAACCTCGCCCGGGTCGCGCAGGAGATCCCGAGCCTGCACCGGCAGAGCGCGTGCTCGCGACCGCCCCCTCCTGCACGGCCCGTGGGCGACGCAGTGGCCCGGGTCCGGACAGGGACCCTCGTCCCTGCCGGAGAGGCGCACCGCATCCAGTCCACTTTTGCGCTCCCGCTGTCTGTGGCCCTTCGAAGGGGGCACAGCGCCAGGAGGCCAGGCCCTCCTGCACCAGCAACACCAGCAAAGCAATGAAGGAAGAAACAATGACCACGATTCTGATCACGACAGCCAACGGCGAGACCGGCCGGCCGATGGTCGAGTACCTGCTCACGGAAGGCTTCCACGTGCGCGCCATGGTCCGCACGGACGACGAGCGGGCACAGCGACTGCGTGACAAGGGCGCCGAAGTCGTATTCGGCGACCTGCTCAACTTCCGCGACGTTCGTAAGGCCATGGAGGGCGTCCAGCGCGCCTACTTCAACTACCCGATCGGCGAGGGACTGGTGGAGGCCGCAGTCATGTTCGCGCAGGCCGCCAAGGAGCAGGACCTCGAGCTCATCGTGAACATGTCGCACTTCCAGTCCCGTCCCCACGCACGCAGCAAGACCACGCAGAACCACTGGCTCTCCGAGCAGATCTTCGACTGGTCGGGAGTCCCCACCACTCACCTGAGGGTCACGTTCTTCATGCAGTGGCTGCTCTACATCTCCGGGCTGATCCGCTACGGCCGCTACGTGATGCCGTTCGACAAGGAGAGCCGCTTTGCCCCGATCGCCGGCCGCGACATCGCGCTGACTGCTGCCAACATCTTCGCCTCGCCCGAAGAGCACGGTGGGCAGATCTACGCCCTTACGGGCCCTGTGGAATACAGCCACGAAGAGCTCGCGGCCGAGGTCGGCCGGGTGCTGGGCAAGGACCTTCCGTTCGAGCAGGTCACCGTGGCCACCTTCCTCGAGATGCTCGGTATCGGGCACGACATGGCCAAGCTCAAGCACTTCGAGGCTGTGACCCTCGACCAGCAGGAGGGCCGCCTGGCAGGCATCAGTGACACGGCCCCGCGCATCAACGGGCAGCCGCTCACGACGGTCGAGGAGTTCCTCACTGAACACCGCTCGGCGTTCGAGCTCGACTACACCAAGCCAAGCGCGTAGCCGGCCAGCCCGACGAGGACGGGGCGGCGCGCAGACCATCGGCTGGCCGCGTCACAGCGCCGAGGACACCCACCCGAGGACATCCACCCCTGTCACCAGCCCCTCTTCCACCGCGAGATGATGCACCACCCGCGCCGGAGGCCGCGTGGAAAGCAAACGCTGCAACCCGCTTTGCAAGCACGGCCGAAGGCCTTCGACGACTGGGCCGCCCGCTCGCGGAGCGGACCAGTGAACAAGCGCTTCGCGGTCAGCGTCACCTGCGCCGGCCGACAGCGCATGCCCCCATCACCGTGACTCCCCAAAGGGACCGACCAGAACAACCGCTGCACGGTGCGAAGCGCAGGTCCCGATCACGGTTTTCCCTCACCCGGGATGGCGGACACCATCCCGATCACATCACCCAGCCGGTGGGCGACACCTGTCGCTTCGCCGACTCGGACACCCATGGAACCGGTGACTCGCGGCTGCCGCGACTCACCGACATCACGAAAGAAAGACACCGACATGGATCTGAAGCTCGAACTCATCGTGCTGCCCGTCTCCGACGTCGACCGGGCCAAGGCCTTCTACGAGAAGGCGGGATTCCGCCTGGACCTGGACGTCGACGCCAGTGAGGACTGGCGCGCGGTGCACTTCACGCCGCCCGGATCCGAGTGCTCGATCATCTTCGGCACCGGGCTCACCGCCGCCGCCCCCGGCTCCACCCAGGGCCTGTACCTCGTCGTCTCCGACATCGAGGAGGCCCGCGCGGAGCTCACCGGCCGCGGCATCGAAGTCAGCGAGGTGTTCCACGACGCCCACGGAGTGCTGTACCACGGCCACGACGCCGGAGACGTCACCCACCAGCTCCCGGGCCAAAAGCGCCTCGCCGGCCCACACCCCGACCGCGCCACCTACTGCTCCTACGCCACCTTCAGCGACCCCGACGGCAACGGCTGGGTCCTTCAGGAAATCACCCAGCGGTTCCCCGGCCGCTGACACCACACCCATCACCCAGGGGCTGAACAGACCGCGACCAGCCCGGATGGCGGCCGGCCCGTTCAGCGCCGGGGCCCAGCCCGGCACAACCAGCGCCCGATCCAGCATCGAACGCACATGCTCCGGGGTCGCGACGATGTTCGAGGGCCTGCTGCGGCACTGCACGGACCTGAGATCGAGTTGAACTACGTCGACACTCACGGCGCCAGGCTGCGTGGGCTTCGCCTTGACCGAGCTGCTGAACTTCCGTCTGCTGCCCAGTTGAAGTACACGGCAGCATCCGCCTGTACCGGCCCGACGACGACCCGCCCGACGCTGAACCCCAACAACCCCAACAACCCCACAAGCTCGTTGACATTCCACACACGATGTCAACGAGCCCAGTGACGCTCTGCTACCACCGAATGTGAGACAGGGCCGTTGACCGTACAGACCCTGCGCGCGGGTTCGACGCGCGCCCGGACGACACGGAACGGCGCGCCCGCGGATGGTTTCCGCGGACGCGCCGTTCCCTGGGATGCCTTGAGGGTGGAGTCAGGAGGCGAGGCCGGCCTTGAGGGCGGCGGCGACCTGAACAACGCGTTCGGCCTGGTGGCGGGCGGCGTTGCGGGTCTGGTCACCGATGGGGTTGTTGCCCTGGGCGTCGACGTGGGACGTGCCGTAGGGGTTGCCGTCGACGAACTTGACCGGGTCGGTGTAGCCGGGGCTGACGATCAGGCCACCGAAGTGGTGGATGGAGTTGTACAGGGCGAGCAGGGTGGACTCCTGACCGCCGTGAGTGGTGGCAGTGGTCACAAAGCCGCTGTACACCTTGTTGGCCAGCTTGCCCTGGGCCCACAGGCCGCCGAGGGTGTCGATGAACTGCTTCAGCTGCGAGGAGATGTTGCCGAAGCGGGTCGGCGTGCCGAAGATCACGGCGTCCGCCCACTCGATGTCACTCGGAGTCGCCTCGGGGATGCCGGCGCTCGCGGCGGCGTGAGCGGCCCAGGCTTCATTGGAGGCGATGGCGGCCTCCGGAGCGAGCTCGGCCGCCTTCAGCAGGCGGACCTCGGCGCCGGCCTTCTCGGCGGCGTCGTTGATCTCCTTGGCGATCTCGGCGCTGAAGCCGGTTGAGGAGTAGTAGACAATGGCGAGCTTGACGGTTGCGGCCACGGTTGCGGTCTCCGTTCCGTTGGTGTCGTTGTTCCGATTGCGGCTGAATATGCCCATGACAGTTTTCGTCCTATTGGTGTTACAGCTACCCGGCACAGACCATGGTTGATCGCTCAACATCACCCGGCCCGGCACATAGTACAACGTTCAACGATGCCTGCGAGTCAGACCCGTCTCTCGCACCACACCGGCGCCTGCATCGCTCCAGCAGCCCAGCCGCCGACGGCATCCACGACCACCGCGGGAGGGGCCACACGGCAGGCCGCCGCCCCCACGGGCCCGCCACCTCGATGCCAGACGAGCGAAAACACCGCCCTCAAGTTGGGTACGGCAACAATCACTCATCGCACCCAATATCTCGGGCCGGCGTCGGAATTGCGGAGGAAGTGCAGAGGTCCAGCGACTTCATCACCCAACCGCCCCTTCACGTTGGTTGAACGTGAAACGATGCGGCAACCACGCTCCGCCTCAAGAGGACGACGTCATGACTATCCTGTTCGGTCGAAAGCACAAGAAGGCCAGCTCTGCAGCCCTGCTCCCAACGCTCCCGCGTGGCGCAGGACTTATCAGTTGCGAGGTCGTGGACCCGATAGGCATGCCGCTGCACGGCGCAACGATCACGGTGACCGACGGTGTCACCCGCTCCGTGACGGTAACCTCCACCACCGATCCGTTCGGACGGTTTGTCACCATGCTTCCGCCCGGCGAATATACGGTCCTGGTGACGGCCGACACCCTGGAGCCGGTCCGTATGACCTGCGCGGTGGCCGTCGGGTCACACCATGACCTGGGGCAGCTCCACCTGAAGTCCTCCCCGGTCAAGGAGCTTCCGGTGCCTGGGAGTTGGGTGTTCGACCCTCCGCACACCGCCATTCGATTCGTCGCGCAGCACGTGGGCATGGCGCATGTGCACGGCCGCTTCGCTCGGTTCGACGGTGACATCAAGATTGGTGAAGACATGGCGGACTCGTACGTCGAGGTCTCCATCGACGCGGCCAGTATCACCACCGGCAACAGGACCAGGGACAACCACCTGCGCTCGCCCGACTTCCTCGACGTGGCCAAGTACCCCGACATCCACTTCGCCAGCGGGAGCTTCGTGCACCGGCACGGCGCCAAGTGGACGGTGCAGGGCGTGCTGACCATGCACGGCGTCAGCAGGTCCGTGCAGCTGGACACGACCTACCTGGGCATGGTCAACGGAGGCTATGGGCAGGAGTTGCGCTGCGCCGCTCTGGCCACGGCCGAGCTGCATCGAGACGATTTCACCCTCAACTGGCGCTCGATGCTGGCTCGCGGTATCGCCGTGGTGGGGCCGCGGATCAAGCTGGAGCTGGATCTCCAGGCGATGTTCCACGGCCCGGACACCCCGACGCCGCCGCAATAGGGCCTGGGCGTCCGTCTGGTCGCCCTGATTCCTCCGTCGACGGGCCTCGCGCCGGTAACTGCCGCGGGCCCTGGGGGGTGGCTCGGCCGTTCCGTGCAGCGCTGTCGGTCGCACTGGACCGTCCGGCGGCGGCGTGATGGATCGGTAGGAACTTGCCCGCCCGGGGTTGTCCCCGGACGCCCGGGCGGGCGAGCTGTTCCTCGCCTCCGGTATGCCGAAGCAAGCAACCAGCGGGCGATCGGCACCAGAAGCACGCCACCCTGCAGGTCGCCCGCATCCGCCCGGCGGAAACCCTGGAGATCTCCACCGCTCCCTTCGCCCACCTGTTCATCGCGCGTGACACAGCCGACCTGGAGGGCGCAGGGCTGCTGGCCGAAGGCGACGCGGTGCGTGTCACCGGCTCGGAGGGCCAGCGCCTCACCGGCGGCCCGGATGGCGCAGAGGTCCTGATGTGGGAGATGCACGCCGCCGCCTCAATGCGTTGACACCGTATGAGACAGGAGCGGGAAGGGCGGCCCGACTGAGCCGGACCGCCCTTCCTTGCGCCCTGTGCATCACCGGCGCAGATTCCCTGAACCCGTCGTCGGGCTGTGGAGTGCGGCAGTGGCTCAGGCCAGTTCGGCGAGCCAGGAGTAGCGCCCGGTGTCCTTGCCTGCGTAGTCGGGATCCAGGTAGATGAAGCAGCGCTGGATCTTCCAGTCGCGAATCTCGAAGACGTCGCACCAGCGTCCGGCGCCCCATTCGGGCACTCCGGCGCGCCATGGGCCGTCGCGGTGCTCACCTTCCTGTGCCCAGCCGAGGACGCCAGCCCGCTGATGCTGGCGTTCGTGGAGGAGACCTGTCAGGCTGTCCAGGAGCGCATCCTGGCGACGGCCTCTTCGAGAGAGCGCTGGCTGCTGGATGCCTTTGCCTCGGCCAGCCGCAGGGCCAACCGCGCACTGCTGGCCGTCAACGAGCACACGGTCATCTCCACGCCTGCGGCGGCTCGGCTGGTGGAAGGCATCAGCCACGGGGCGCTGTGGGAGCTGGCAGCGCGGGCCATCGCCGAGCGGGGAGTGGCGGAGGAAACCTGGCTGACCGAGTCCGGCCGGGTGCTGGATCTGCATGCCCGCCCCGTGTCAGACGGTGACCAGGTCGCCGGGGCGCTGGTGGAACTGGCGTCGCCACGCTCGGAGCGGCGCAGACGGACCGGTGATCCAGGGCCTGCCACGGCGAGTGCCGAGCAGCGGCTGCTGCACCGCCTGGGCGGCACCAGCGCCCCTTGGCGGCACGCGATGGCCCGGGCCGCGCGTGTGCCGGCGGATGACCAACCGGTACTGATCTCCGGTGAGGCGGGGACCGGGAAGAGCGAACTGGCGCGTGCACTTCATGAGTTGACGCAGCCGGACGGGGCGCTGCACATACTCAATGCCGCACTCGCCGCAATGGACGGCCCCGGCGCCTGGCTGCGGCGCGTCCAGGTGCTGCTGGGGCGGCCCGGGCCGGGAACCCTGGTGCTCACCCACCTTGAGGTCCTCCCCGCCGAGGTCGCTCTGGCGCTGGCGGCCCTGCTCGACGAACATGACCCGCGGGAGTCGCTCCGGCTCATCGGCACGACGACGTCGCCTGCACGCGCCCAGCCGGTGCTCGGGCCACACGTCGAGAGGCTGGCAGTCCACCGCATCGAGCTGCCGGCGTTGCACGAACGACGCCCGGACATCCCCGACCTGATCGGGCGGCTCTTGCGCCGGTGCGGCGGCGAGCTGCTGCGCTGCCGCCCCGAGGTCGTGCAGGCGTTGGCCAGGGCCCCCTGGCCCGGCAACATCCGGCAGCTCGACCTCGTGATCCGCTCGGCCGCCGCGCAGCGGCGCACGGGCGACATCACGCTGGCGGATCTGCCGTCCGACTTGCCGCACCCCTCACGGCAGCCCCTGCCGTACCTGGCGGATGTGGAGCTGCGGGCCATCGTCAGCGCGCTGCAGCGGGCCGACGGGAACAAGAAGCTCGCCGCCCGCGACCTGGGGATCTCCCGCTCAACGCTCTACCGCAAGCTGCGCTCCTACCACCTCGATCTCGAGAGGGTGGCCTACTGACCTGACTCTATGAGGGCCGGCCCCCCTCCCTGCTCAGCCCTGCGTCTGCCGAAAACCTCATCCGTCCAGTTCAGGCGGCGTGTTGGTACTCGTGGAGGACGCCGCCGAGTCGTTGGCGTCGTCGTGTCTCGAGGTGGGTGATCTGCTCCGGATCGGTGACCGGCATCGGCAAGGGGCGCAGCGGGCGGGCATTGGCGATGCCCTGGTGAGGCCGGTGGGAGTCGTAGAAGTCTTCGAACTCGCCTAGCGCGTGGAGCAGGTGTCGTTGGTTCCAGATCAGGGTGCGGTCCAGTGGCTCGCGCCGGCAGGTCTGCACCCACCGTTCCATGATCGAGTTCATGCGCGGCATCCGTACTCCGCTGAGTACCACCGCGATCCCTGCATCGTTGAGGACGGTATCGAACAGGGCGGGAAACTTCTCGTCCCGGTCCCGGATGTGGAGGCAGCCACAGTGACGCCCGGGACGAGGAGTTCGCCGTGGATGCGGCGATATCCTCCGTTGGGGTTCTCGCGGGCGAGCCGCAGCACCAGCAGCCGGATGGAGCGCACGGTCCGCGGTCTTCCCGGGCGCTTGGGCCGGGACCGGGCAGCGTGGCGGCGGGCGACCAGATTGCGGTGCCGGCGCAGCACCGTGTCCAAACGCACCACCAGCCGTATCCTGCGCAGCACCTGCGAGGGCAGGCGGTGCAGCAACGCCGCCAGGAACGCGCGATCGCTCGGGGAGAACCGAACCTTCTCGCCCCCGAGTTGGCGCTCCAAGACGGTGATCTGATGGCGCAGGGCGAGGATCTCTGTGTCCTTGTCCCGGTCGCTCGTGGGCAGCAGGCGCAGCATGGCGAACGCGTTCGTCACGGCCAGGTAAGCCAGTCGCAGCAGCACGACCGGCCATCATGCCGGGGTGATCGCCAGGCGCGCGAGAGTACCGATCCGAGCGTCCACGCTCGAGACCCCGCGCATCCCGCACACCGGCTCCCACCTGGGCGGATGAGGTTTTCGGCAAGGGCAGCGTTAGTGGTGGAGGCGGAAGCGCATGGTGTCGGGTTCGGCGTCGGCCAGGTCGTCCTGGTCGTGCGGGGTGAGGAGGCGGAGCCAGGCGTCGAGGTCGGCGCCGAGGTTGCAGGTGAGCACCACGCGGCGTTGACCTGCCAGGACTTCGAGGGGAGTAGATGAGACGCACGTCACACCCGCATCGGTGTCACATTCCGTCGAGCGGTCCGGTCAGTAGTGCGTATCTGCTAGTCGGGCATGGAGATTGTCATGGAAGCACGTCTCAACTACTTCGGTAACCCCGTCGGGGGCAAGATCATGAAGCACTTCCTCGCGGCCGGCAAGGTGCTGCAGGAATCGACGCTGCCGGCCACCATTCAGCATCTGGTGGAGATCCGCTCCAGCCAGATCAACGGTTGCGGCTTCTGCACCGACATGCACACCAAGGAGGCCGCCCACCACGGGGAGGACTCGGTGCGGCTCAACCTGATCGCCGCCTGGCGGGAGGCGACGGTCTTCACCGAGGCCGAGCGCGCCGTGCTGGAGCTGACCGAGCAGGCCACCCGCACCGCGGACGCGGCCGGCGGGGTCACCGACGAGGCCTGGGCGAACGTCGCCAAGCACTTCGACGAGGACCAGCTCACCGCCCTGACCTTCCAGATCGGCATCATCAACGCCTACAACCGCTTCAACATCATCACCCAGCAGCCGGCCGGCAGCTACAAGGTCGGCATGTTCGGCTGAGCCAGGACGCCCGGCCCAGCCGGACATATACGGTCCGTCTCCACGCCGCCCCGGGCTACGGCGCGAGACGGACTACCGGCGTCACACCCCATCTTTGACCAACGCATACCGCGGTCCAGCCACCGCATGCACTCGGTCATCCCCGTCCCATCGTCCTCAAAGGGTCTGTACGGTCTTCGGCCCTGTCTCACATTCGGTGGTAGCGGAGCGTCACTGGGCTCGTTGACATCGTGTGTGGAATGTCAACGAGCTTGTGAGTACGGTGTTTTCGGGGCTGGGTCCCTTGACTGTCGAGGATGTGGTCGACGAGGGGGAGCGGATCTGGGTGCGGGCGCGGACGCCCGACGGTCCGGCTGCGTGTCCGGGCTGCGGGGCTGAGACGGCCCGGGTGCACGGCTATCACCTGCGGACCGTTGCCGATGTGCCGGTCGATGGGCGGCGTGTGGTGGTCCGCGTGCGGGTGCGGCGCCTGGTGTGTCCCACGCGCGGCTGCCGACACACCTTCCGCGAGCAGGTGCCCGGAGTGCTGGAGCGATACCAGCGACGCACCGCCCGCCTGACCAGCCAAGTCAAGGCTGTGGTCAAGGAGTTAGCGGGTCGGGCTGGGGCCCGTGTGCTGGCGATACCCGCGGTGGGCTTGTCTCGTCACACGGCGTTGCGCGCCCTGCTGCGCATCCCGCTGCTCGCAGGGCGGGTGCCTCGCGTGATCGGCGTTGACGATTTTGCTCTGCGCCGGCGTCACCGCTACGCCACCGTGGTGATCGACGCAGAAACCCACAAGCGGATCGACGTGTTGCCCGACCGCACCGCCGACACGCTGGAAGCGTGGCTGCGCACTCATCCGGGCGTCGAGGTCGTGTGCCGGGACGGCTCCGCGACCTACGCCGAGGCCATCCGCCGGGCCCTGCCCGACGCGGTGCAGGTCGCTGATCGCTGATCGCTGGCATTTGTGGCACAACCTGTGCGAAGCCGCCCTGAGCGAGATGAAGGCGCACAGCAGCTGCTGGGCCACCGTACTGGACGCGCCCCTGTACGACGGGCCCCGTGCACAGACCACCCTGGAACGCTGGCACCAGGTCCACGACCTGCTCGACCAAGGCGTGGGCCTGCTCGAATGCGCCCGGGCCGCGCGGACGCCGACCGCAGCCACGTCTCACCGCGCAGACTCACCCGGATGCTGCTCACCAGGCCCGACAACCTCAAAGCCGAACATCATGACGTCCTGGGCCGGCTCACCGCCGCCTGCCCCGAGATGACCCAACTCGCCATCCACATCGGGGCCTTCGCCCAACTCTTGACGCCTCACCCAGACAATGTCGCTGCTCTCGCGCACTGGATCGCCGAAGTCCGCGCGGCCGACCTACCCCACCTGCATGCCTTCACCCGCGGCCTGGAGCGAGACCGCGACGCCGTCATCGCCGCGCTCACACTCCCGTACAGCAACGGACCCACCGAAGGCGTCAACACCAAGACCAAACTGATCGCGAGGCAAATGTACGGGCGGGCACGCTTCACCCTCCTCCGCCACCGCATCCTCCTCGGGTAACCTCACGCTCCGCTACCACCGAATGTGAGACAGGGTCGTTTGCTGAACAGACCCCCCAGGACACCCGAAGGGTCAGTCGTAAGCAGGAGTCAGGCCACTGCTGCGGCGGTGATGTCACCCTCACAGTCGACCGAGTCACCGACCGAGCCCCTGGACGCACTGCGGGACAGCAGGTGCTGCAGGCCGTCGGGGGTGGCGTGGCCGGCGTACTTGGCGAGTTGCCAGCCGTTTTTGCGGTCTACGGGGCTGAGCAGCCCGCGCACGTAGTCCCGCATCCGACGCCGGGCTTCCACCCGGGCGAAGCGAGCCCCGGTCCGTAGGGAGAGTTCTTCGAGTTCTTGCTCCCACACGCTCGTCGGCATGTCATTGATCACGACTACGGACTGCTCGGGGCGCTGTCATTGCATGTGGCGCGGGCACACGTTCGCGGGACGGACCGGAAAGACCGTCCCACGACCGCCGCACACCCGCTGCCAGGCCGTTGACCAGGGAAAATCCAGAAGTCCGGCTGGAGTACTAGAACGGCGCCCCGCAGGGGGCGCCGTTCCCGGTCTGCTCGCGGTCTGCGGCCGGGGGCCGAGGCCGCCGGGTGGATCAGGAGTGGCCGTGCAGGTCGTTGTAGAGGTATTCGTTGACCTGCTTGATGGCAGCCTTGGTGGCGTTGGTCTTTGCTACGGCGTTGAGCATGGCGAAGTCGTGG
This sequence comes from Streptomyces sp. NPDC059866, assembly GCF_042731325.1. NCBI lineage: Bacteria > Bacillati > Actinomycetota > Actinomycetes > Kitasatosporales > Streptomycetaceae > Streptomyces > Streptomyces sp. NPDC059866. The sequence goes on from NZ_JBHWJT010000065.1 coordinate 12,814, forward strand.
ATGGTGCCCTGGTAGCGGACGGTGGTGATGTCGTTGCCGGCGGCACGGAGCTTGGCGGCGTAGGCCTCGCCCTCGTCGCGCAGCACGTCTCCCTCGTCGGTGATGAGCAGCGCGTTGGGCAGTCCCTTGAGCTGGTTGAGGCTGGCCCGCAGCGGAGACGCGAGGATGTTCTTGCGGTCCTTCTTGTTCGGGGCGTAGTTGTCCCAGAACCACTGCATGGCCTTGCGGGTGAGCCAGGGGCCGTTGGCGAAGGTGCGGTATGAGTCGGTGTTGAAGTCGGCGTTGGTGACGGGGTACATGAGCACCTGGCCGTCGAGCTCCGGGCCGCCGCGCTGCTTGGCCATGAGGGTGACGGCGGCGGTCATGTTGCCGCCGACGCTGTCGCCGACGATGGCGAGCCGGGAGCCGTCGACGTTGATGGCCCTGCCGTGCTCGGCCACCCACTTGGTGGCGGCGTAGGCCTGTTCGATCGCGACGGGGAAGCGGGCTTCAGGCGAGGGGGTGTAGTTGACGAAGATCACCGCGGCGCGGGCTCCGTTTGCGATCTCGCGCACCAGCCGGTCGTGGGTGTTTTCGCTCCCCAGGACCCAGCCACCACCGTGGATGTACATGACGGCCGGGAGTTTGCCGGTGACCCCCTTGGGGCGAACGATGCGGATGTCGACCGTTCCGGTCGGTCCGACCTTCAGGGTGCGGTGGCTGATGTCGGTCGGCAGCTTGTCGATCGGACCGGACTGGGCGTCCTCCAGGGCCTTGCGGGCGTCGGCGGGGGACAGCGTGTAGATGGGCGGGGCCTTGGCCGCGGCGTCGGCGAACACCTTGGCGTCCTGCTCTAGGACCAGCGGCCACTTCGGAGTGGACTCGGACTGAGCGGGAGCGGCCAGTGCGCTGGTGGCGGCGAACGCCCCCAGGACAAGGGGGACAACGGCGGCAACGGCGGTCTTGCGGTTGATACCACGTTTGCGGATCGAGGACATGGAGAATTCTCCTAGTGAATGGAATGGCTCGGTGCGTCGATGGCACCGCGACGTACCGAGTGGCGACTGCTCTCGGAATTCGACGGTCCCCGCGAGCCGCCGGTTCAGTTCGGCACCCCGAAGTCGCGCATGATGACGCGTTCACCGGAGGCGGCGGAGTTCAGAGCGCCGAATGAAGCGTCTTTACCGCGGAACGGCGACCCGTGCGTGAAGGGCGCGTTCGCCATGACCCGGCCCGCTTCCCGGCTGCCCTAAGTGCTGTGGCACAGCGAAAGCAGCCATCGGTGCCTCTTGCTCTCGGCTTGGAATACGACCCGCGGCATGCCTTGGGTCTCGGCCCGCGTCACCGTCCGGGTCTCGGCCTTCGACGCGGTGCGGGTTCCACCATGGAGAGTCGTTCGGTACCGCTTGGCCTGTCGTGCTGACGCGCCTCGGATATGTACCGACACAGCAGTCGCCGAAGTCCCGAGGAGTACCCAAGACGACCTCCCATTCCTCTGATGGCAGTTACAAACCATTGACAGCGCGACCCGGCGAGATGTGACAGGGAGATGAGAGGAACCGTATTCTCGGATTCGGTCGCTTCCACCAAGGCGGCCTGGAGACGCTTCTGGACTTAGAACTCCTAACGGAAAGCCCTCTCGGCGTCTTCTGCCTCCTCGTGTCTCGGTCCGGCCGCATACGCCAGTGGAGGTGCGATCGCTTGGGCATCGGCTCCCTCGCCGACCCATAGCCCGATGAAGAGTGCGGCGGTCGCCTCCAGGAGTCCGGCTCGTTCAAGGCCGCCGCCGGCCACGGGCTCACAGCCGACATCCCGCACCAACGCGCGTACGCACGCAAGTGCTGTCTCGTCGTCTCCGCAGACCGGAACTGTAGGGTCTCAGATTTCGCGGCACAGTCTCATCTCCGATGGCACATCGGCGGCACTTATGCCGTCTTCGTGAGACTCGCTGGTCGGGGTTCTCACCCTTTCGGGTGGCGGGGTTCCGGCCCGCTCCGCCCGTCAGTGCCTGGCTGACACCCTTGGCTGTACGGATCGTTGCCCGTGGGGCGGGGGTGCGCGATGAACAGTGTCACGGCGACGGTGAGTATCCGTCAGCAGCGTGGTGCTCTTGTGGAGGTCCGGGACTGGGGTACGGCACCTGTCGACCTTCTGCAGTCGGCTTGTCCGTAGCGGACGTTCCGTTGGTACAAGGGCCAGAAGCACTACTCGGGTATCTACTGGTCAGCGACGATGCGTGACCACGTGATCTACGAGTCGCGCTTGGAACTGTCGCGGTTGCTCTTTGCCGACTTCGATCCGTCCGTACGCGGCATCGTGGCCCAGCCTTTCCTGCTGAAGGCCGTTGTGGAGGGGCAGGCCCGCAAGCACATCCCGGATTACCGGGACTCTTGCAGAAAGCCCCGGCGTTCACGCCGGGGATGAATGCATCTCAAGACTGCTCTGACGTGCACGTCAGAGCGGACGTTGTTGCTGCTCGATGTACTGGCGGACGATCGCCAACGGTGCTCCGCCGCACGATGCGGAGAAGTACGAGGGTGACCACAGGTGCCCGTGCATGATGGCGTGGTTGATCCGGCCGGTGAACTCCTGCCGTATCCGGCGAGCGGAGACCCCCTTGAGGCTGTTGACCAGCTTGGAGACGGCGACCTTGGGCGGGTAGTTGATCAGCAGGTGGACGTGATCTCGTTCGCCGTTGAACTCCTTCAGCTCGGCCTCAAAGTCCTCGCAGCGTGTCAGCATCTCGTCGTTGAACACGCCGCGCCGGTACTTCGTCACGAAGACCAAATGCACCTGCATCGCCGAAACAACGTGCCTGCCACGCCTATAGTCGTTCTGTCCATCCATGAGACCAATCGTATTAGGGTCTTGGTCATGCGGCTCCGCTACAACTACCGGGCCTACCCGGACGCCTTGCAGCGCCGTGCGCTGGCGAGTGCGTTCGGGTGCGCCCGCGTGGTGTGGAACGACTGCCTGCGCGACCGGAAGGAAGCGCACACGGCGGGGCTGCCGTACGTGACGTCGGCCGAGCTGTCCCGACTGCGCATCACCCAGGCCAAGCGCACCGGGGAACGCGCCTGGCTCGCCGACGTGTCGGCGGTCGTCCTGCAACAGTCCCTGCGGGACCTGGACACCGCCTACAAGAACTTCTTCGACTCGGTCAAGGGCAAGCGGCAGGGTCGCAAGGTCGGGCCGCCCCGGTACAAGTCGAAGAAGGACACCCGGCAGGCGATCCGCCTCAACACCAACGCCTTCTCCCTCCCCGGCGACGGCACGGTGTATGTGGCCAAGGTCGGCAACCTCAAGGTCACGTGGTCCCGCCGGCTTCCGGCCGCACCCACGTCCCTGACCGTCACCAAGGACAGCTCCGGCCGGTACTTCCTCAGCTTCGTCGTGGACACCGAGCCGGACATCCTCCCCGAGCTGGACGCCGACGCCGGTATCGACCTCGGGCTGTCCGCCTTCGCGGTCCTGTCCGACGGGACGAAGATCAGCGCCCCGCGCTTCCTGCGCCGGGCCGAGAAGAAACTCAAGCGCCTTCAGCGGGAGCTGTCCCGTAAGGCCACGGGATCGAAGAACCGGGCCAAGGCCCGCATCAAGGTCGCACGCCGGCACGCCAAGGTGGCCGACCGGCGCCGGGACTGGCACCACAAGGCATCCACGCAGATCATCCGCGACAACCAAGCGGTGTACGTGGAAGACCTGGCGGTGTCCGGTCTCGGCCGCACCCGGCTCGCCAAGTCCGTACACGACGCGGGATGGTCCGCGTTCGTCGGCATGCTGGAGTACAAGGCGGTCAAGCACGGCCGCACCTTCGCCAAGGTGGACCGTGCTTTTGCGTCCTCGCAGGTCTGCTCGGCCTGCGGTTTCCGGGACGGCCCCAAGCCCCTCCAGGTCCGGGAGTGGACGTGCGGCGCGTGCGGTACCGTGCACGACCGCGACCACAACGCAGCCCGCAACGTCCTCTTCGAAGGACGCCGTATCGTCGCCGCCGGACGGGCGGAGACGCCAAACGCCTGTGGAGCGCCGGTAAGACGGGCACCCGTGCCCGCACAGCGCGGTGAAGCAGGAAGCCCCCGGAAGGGTCAGACGACCCAGGCCGGAATCCCTGGACTTTAGGCCAGGGAGCACGTCAAATCTTGACCACTGAGCAGGGTCCGGTAGTGGTGGATGTGAAGCCGCACTGCCGGCTGTCCACCCCAGTGGTGGCGTTCACGTTCGCGTGGACCCGGCAGGCGGTCGAGTCGCGTGACGGGCGCTCAGCGCCTCGTCTCGTACCTGGTCAGGATCACGCCGCAGGGAAGCGTCCGCGTCTCCACCAGGTTCAGGTTCACCCAGCTGTCCAGCGCGTTGAAGAACGGCGTGCCGCCGCCCACCAGGACCGGCGCGGTGGCCAGCACGTACTCGTCAATCAGCCCGGCCCGCATGGCCGCCCCGGCGAGCGTCGCGCCGCCGATGTCCATCGGGCCGCCGTCCTCGGCCTTGAGCCGGGTGATCTCGGCGACCGCGTCGCCGGTGACCAGGCGGGTGTTCCAGTCGACCTTGTCGATCGTCGAGGAGAACACCACCTTCGACATGTTCCGCCAGCGGCGCGCGAACTCGATCTCCGCCGGGGTGGCGTTGGGCTGCTGGTCGCCGGTCGGCCAGTAGGAGCTCATCGTCTGCCACAGCTTGCGCCCGTACAGCGTCAGGTCGGTCGCCTGCAACTGGTCGGACCAAAACTGGAACAGCTCGTCGCTCGGCACGCTCCAGCCGATGTCGTCGCCGGGCGCGGCGATGTAGCCGTCCAGGGTCAGGTTCATGCCGTAGATCAGTTTCCGCATGGCGCCAGCCTTCCGTGAGTCGGTCTCACGCGTACAGACCGGCGCGGCGCGGGAAACTCATCGGTGCGCGATCTGAGCTCGCATGTAGTCCTCGTGCTCGGTGGCTCAGCCGCAGACTCATCGTTCCGCCGAGGAAATGGCATCGATCTGAGACTGATCTTGGTGGCATCGCGGTGAGACAACAGAGAACCAGCAGGTCACAGAAGATCGACATGTCATCGGCGGCGAGACCCTACAGGAACGGCCAGTCGCCGCCCGTCGAAGATGGGCGGCGCCATGCGCCACACGTCCTCGTGGCAGAGATTGAATGCCTTGATCACATGAGCTGCCGGTGCCGCCGCGGCCAGTTGCTGCGCGGCCGACAGGCCGCTCTGTGTCAGCAGCCGGAAGCCCGGCCCCACCGGATTGGAACAGTCGATCAGCACTTTGCCGTCCAGGGCCGCCCGCAGTTCCCGTGCCACCCCTGCCCCCGCCCCGAAGGGCAGCGGGGCCAGCACCACTTGACCGAACTCGGCTGCTGCACGCAGACCAGCGGGCTCCGCGCTGCCCCCGAGGCGCGCTTCGCCGCCGCACGAGCCGCCGGGTACGAACTCCTGGTGGAACGCTTCCTATACCGCTGGACTCCGGAGCGAGGTCTGCCCGAGCGGCCCGGACGCCTGCGCTTCAGTGCCGAACCCGACGACACCGTGTTCTTCGACGCGTTGCGCCGCATCCACTCCGTCACCCTGGACGCCCACGCGCTCAGGGCCATCGAGGAGGGCGGCCTCGACCAGGCCGCCGAGGAGGAACTCGACTTTTTCCACTGGTGCCCCTCCCCACGGGAGTGGTGGCAGGTCGCGCACACGCCGGCAGGCGACCTGGCCGGCATCCACATCCCGGCCCACAACCCCTCCGGCCCGACCATCGGCTTCATCGGAGTCGTCCCGGAACAGCGCGGTCACGGCTACGCCTACGACCTCCTCGCGGAGTGCACCCACTTCCTCGTCGAGCAGGGCGCGGAGTTCGTCAGCGGAGCGACGGACCAGGGCAACTTCCCCATGGCCGCGAACTTCGCCAAGGCCGGCTTCCCCATCATCAGTGAACGCATCAACTTCCACCCGGCGGGCCAAGCGGCCTAGCGAGGAGTAGCACGCGGTGTGAGCGGTCCGGTCCGAGGGCAGGTCCGGACCGCTTGTCAGTGCCCGGTGGCATGCGGGCCGACAGCGGATCGACAGCGGGCGAAGCAGGCGCAGTTGGGGGTCGACGGAGAGGTGTGGCACGTGCAGGGCGACGGCGAGCCGGTCGGGAGATCCTGATCGGCGACGCCGACTTCCCGTGGCTGTCGGACCGCTTCACACCCTGTCCGGGATACGACGCGGTCCGCGACCATGTTCGCCCGTCAACTCGCCCTGCTGGAGCGGGACCACACGAGCAAAATCACGATCTACAGCCATGCCTAAGCCCGGGCACCTCATTGGGCGGGAGTTTGCTCGAGGTGGATCGTTTCGTATGCCCCGTGGTGCCGGGCTGGCTGAACAGACCCCGAGTTGGTTCGGCTCATGCAGCGCGGACGAGGCCCGACGAACAACCTGCCAACCAGCTACGGCGAGGCTTGGACAACAGGCTGTCACACGGCGCGGCGCCCCAGGCCATCGCCTTGTTGGCGCTTCTTGAATTCGGCCACCACTGATCATCTGGTTGGCCAAACCTGCTCAGTGGATCTCCCCACGCTTCAGCGACTGCCTTCGGTTTCTTGGCTCACGCCGGAGGAAGGCGTGGGCGCCCACGCTCTGCGTCGTCAGCGGTTGGCAGTCCCGGCGATCCCACCCCGTCACCGACCCCGCATGACCACCCTGCTGTCGACCAGCCGGTCGTGCAGGCTCTGCCTCTTCGCGTCCAGGTTGGTAACCGTCCCGTTGGCTACCACGAACACCGGGACAGCGGCCATCACGAGGTTGCTCAGGTGGCGCACCAGCGCGGCGCCGTACGAGAGACGTCCGCCGTCGGCGTCCCGGACAATCTCCATGCCGAGGATTCGCTTGCCCACCGTGCCGCCCCAGCGGGACACGCTCAGCGGCGAGTACAGCAGCAGGAAGGCGAGAGACCACACCGCGGCCGAGGGCAGCCAGACGCCCTCCACCGAGGCCGCCTCAAGGATCCGCTCGAGGACGATCAATGGACCCAGGATGACGACGACGGCGATGACCATGTCGATGCCCACGGCCACGCCCCGCCGCATGACATCGGCCGGGGAGCCGGGCAGCGAACGGGATCCGACAACCATCCAGGGCAAGGGCTCAAGCGGGCCGAGGTCGTCGCCCGATGACATGCGTCCGAGCATTTCTGTTTCACGCTTTCGATCATGTAGCCGGTCTTCTGGCCACGGCTGGGGCGAACATACGCGCCCCGGCCGCCGTCGCTCTTCGGGAACCGCCTGATCACACGGTCAGCGGTCATCTCGATCGCGCACGTGCCCCATCCGGCGGAACTCATGAGAGGGCATCCTGCCATGAGCCCCCTGCGCTCTCGCTCCCGCTCTCCCGATACCGTGCGCTTTTGGACCGAGTGAGGACGAAGGGCATCTCTGGCCGAATTCAGGGCTCTGTCCGCAGTTCCGTGAAGCTCAGTCGTTGCAGGCCATGAGGCCGGTGCGCTGCGCGTAGCTTTCCAACGGCTCCCCTGAGGCCCACCAGGACCTGTAGTAGTCCCTGAAGGAATTGACGGCTTCAGCCGTCTCCAGGCTGTGTCCGCTCATGAACGATCCGTCCGCGGTTAGCAGCAGCAGAACCGTAGTGTCGTCGATGATCGCCATATTGACCGCGTCGACGCCGCTGTTGGTAGTCACCACGCGGGCGTGATAGTTGGCAAGGCCGTGCATCTCCTCATAGTGCTCTCGTAGCCACAGGCGCATGGCACTCTTGCCGGGCTCTTGGGCGGGGACACCGATGATGCGGTGGAACGACGCGCCGGGGTTACGCCGAGTCCAGTCGGCCGCGGTCCTGAAGTACTGCTGCGCGGCCGGTGATTGGAAGCTCGGCGGCGGTGTGTTGCGCACGTAGCTTGTGTAGATATGGCGCTCGGCCGTGCGCACGAGACGTGCGAACGACAGGAAGAACTCGTCACTGGTGCGGTAATGCGTGGAAGCCGTAGGTGCCTGACGGTCACGGATCTCAATAGCGACCGATAGCAGAACATAGAGAACCGCATAGATGAGCGGTATCTGCCACTTCACGTCCCACGCGAAGAGGTTTGCGACGATCGACCCGCCAATCACGAACAAGAGAGCGAGCAGCAGTAACTTCTGCTCAACGGATTGCAGATTGACCACTTGTCGCATACTCCACCCCCGTTGCGCCTGTGCACCGTGCCTGCAGCCAGGCGGGCGACGTGCGCTTCGTGTCTACCCCTCAAGCTGGGTGAGGATGCGGGTCCGGAGGAGTTCGAACGAGGCCCGGCCATACATGGCTCTCTTGAGTTTTTTCACCCGGTTCACGTGTCCTTCGACGACGCCGGAGCCCCCCGGGAGGGTGAGGCCGGTGGTGACGGCGTCGAGGTCCTGGCGGAGGAAGCCGGCGAAGCCCTGCATCGGCTTCGGCGCGTCCTGCTCGGCTTGGCGGACCCACTCCAGCAGCAGGTATCCGAGCTGGTGGCGGACCAGATCGGCGAAGGCGCGGCGAGGTCGCAGGCGCGGGTGATGTCCGGGTAGGCGAGCCGGAGCTGAAGCAGCCGCTGGTCCTGGCTCTCGGTGAGGGTCTCGCAGGGGCGCATGATCCAGGAAGTGATCTTGCGGGGGCTGGGGATGTCGGCCCGGACCGGTTCGGCGGTGCCCGACCGCAGGGCGGCGAGGTGTTTGCGGACGACCTGGCGGCTGCCCCGGTAGCCGCGCGCCTGGATCTCCAAGAACATTCGGCTGCCACTGACCTGGCCCTGGGCCTCGGCCATACGGGGTCGGTCAGGGTCGGGTGGTGGGTGCGGCGGGAAGCAGGGCCGCAGCCGTGCGGACGGTCGCAGGAAGAAGTCGTGCACGGTCACGTCCGGGCGCGCGAGCCACATCTGCTCCAGGACATCCAGGCGGCGCGGGTAGGAGGGAAGAGCGCGGACCGCGAGTCGGGTGCCGCGGGCGGCATGCGCTTTGAGCTCGCAAGGACCGGGCGATCGAGAAACAGCGCCAGGCCGAACAGGGTGAAGGTGAGCGCCGGGAGCGAGAGGGCGAACGCCGGGAGCAGGAGGAGACGCAGCCCGCGCGGGCGGCGGGCCTCGTGTTCGGCCGCTTCCTGCTCGGCACGGCGCTGCCGCTCTGCGGCATGGCGGGCGGGGGCCGTGTCGGGGCGGGGGTTGCCGATGGCGTCCGGGAGGCACTGGCGGCCGTCGCGGCCAAAGCGCCAGAACGCGGGACCGGCCGGGCCGTGGCCGGCGGCGCCGGTCTTTAAGGGACCATCACCACGGCGAGGTCCCCATCTCGTCGGCGCGTTCTCGCCGGGCACGCCGGTCGCCCCGTCCGGGTGGCCGTCGCCGCCCACGTCGGCCACCTGGGCTATCAGTGGGGGAGCGTGTGGCCGAGCCAGCCTCCGTCCACGACCGTGCCGAGGGTGCGGGCGCCGAAGGCGAAGGAACCCGTGGGGGTGGCCCCGGCAGAGGTGGCGCGGAACACCCACACGGCACCGTCTCCGCTGTTCTCCCCGTACGCCCCCACGACGGGTTCCGCCCGGCCGTCACCGTTTCCGTCGACGAGGTCGAGGGCAGAGCCGAACGCGTCGGCTCTCTCGGCGACGCCGGGGACGCCGGCGCTGTTCTGGCTGAAGACCTGGGTACCGGCGCCCGTCGGCCCGTGTGGCCCGCCCGGGACCACGGCGATGGTGCCCGTCGGTGTCACCGTGCCGACGCCTTCCGACGCGTTGCCGGCCAGGATGTCCCCGTAGCCGTCGCCGTCCACGTCCCCCACGGCCAGCTCGCCGCCGAAGCTGTCCCCCGCCTCCTGGGTGCCGGGTACGCCGGGGGTGTCCTGGTCGATCACCACGGGGGCGGAGGCGTCCGGGCCGTGCGGGGTGCCGTAGGAGATCGTGAGCCTGTCGAAGCCGTTGACGAGGTCGGCCCGGCCGTCGCCGTTGAGGTCGCCGAGTGCCAGGGCGGCGCCGTTCGCCTCGGCCAGGCGGCCCTGCGCGTCCTTCAGGACGGTGTACGGCAGCAGGCCGTCTTGGCTGCCGCGCAGGTAGCGCAGGCAGAGGCGGGAGGTCTCCTCGTCGTTGTCGCCGTGCTCGATGACGCGCTCGACGAGGTCGGTGATGCCGTCGCCGTCCACGTCGCCGGCCGCCAGCTCGCTCACCGACTCGTTTGCCCCGTCGACCAGTCCCGCGTCCTGGACCAAGGCGGGACTGCCGTCCCGCGTGAACGGACCGAGCTCCACGCGCCCGCTGCGGACCAGGTCCTGGTGCCCGTCGCCGTCGAAGTCACCGGTGGCGATCTCGCCGTTCTGGTAGCTGCTGCTGCCGATGGCCGGCAGCACCGTCCCGGCGGCGAAGCCGCCCGAGCCGCCCCACAGCACGGTCCGGCCGGCCTCCCGTTCGCTGCCGCCGTACTGCCAGCGTTCACCCGTGGCCGTAACCAGCAGGTCGGTGAACCCGTCCCCGTCCAGGTCGGCGGCGTCGAGGCCGTATCCGAACTTGTCCCTCTTCTCGGGGGAGCCCGGGACACCCGGGGACGCCTGGGAGTACACCTTCCTGCCATGGGCAGCGAGCCCGTCCGCCGCCCCGTACAGGACGGCGACGTAACCGGCCTCGACCCTGCCGTTCACGGTGCCGGACGGAGCGGCGACGGCGAGATCCTCGTACCCGTCCCCGTTGAAGTCCCGCCGCACGCTCACCGCGCCGGGGGGTTCGCCGTGCGCCCTCTGCAGCGTGATGGCGCTGGTGGTTGCGGCGAGCAGGGCGAGTGCGACCACCACGGTACGCCGGGTTATGCCAGACACGGGTTCGGACACATCAACTCCGTTGACTCATCAAGCGGTTGACCGCGGAGGGGATCAAGACCCCCTGTCACGCTGCCGAGTACGACACACCGGAACCACGGCTGGTTGCCCTGCAGTTTGCCGAAACTCTGCCCGAAGTTAGCGCAGCGGCGGACGCGCCCAAGGCACGCCCGCCGCCGAAGAGCCGCTTCCCAGCCCGAAGCCGCTCATCGCATCCAGCTCACGGCAGACGGCGCGTGGCAACCGTGGGGGCCCGCTGGCCCCACCGAGGTGGGATGGGCGAGGAGCCCGGAGGCGGGGCGTGCGTGTGTCCCGTGCCGTCAGCTCACCCGCCGACCCCGGACCAGGCTGACGGCCACCAGCCCCGACCAACGGCCACGATCCGGCAGCATGCCCGTTTAGAGCGACCGGCAGTAGGCATCACTTCAGCCGCCGAGTGGTGGGGCGGGTGTCCCAGCGGTAGCGGCTGCGGGCGCGCTGGAGCAGGACACGCAG
>NZ_JBHWJT010000066.1:0-23288 GCF_042731325.1 Streptomyces sp. NPDC059866
GATCCCCGGATCGCCCGCCCGCACCTTGGAACAGCTACACGCCCGAACAACCCCCGCGGAAACCCATCGCTGACAGTTATTGAAATACGGGCCCCTGCGGTGCCGGTGTACTGCCGCTGTACCCCCGCCAAGGAGCGGCCCTTCTTCAGGAAGCCGGTCTCGTCGACAACGAGAACGCCGCCGTCGGCGCCGAGGTGTTCGGCGGCATAGGCACGCAAGTCGTCGCGGACGGCATCGGCGTCCCAACGGGCGTAGCGCAGCAGACGTTGCATCGGCCCCGGCCGCGTATGGCCCGCCTGTTCGGCCAACTGCCAGCAGTTCTTCCGTTCGACGCTCGACAGTAGCCCAAGCAGGTAAGCGCGGGCTGCGGCCCTGGGCTCAACTCGCCTGAATCTGCCTGCGATCCGGGCCATGACCTGGTCGAACATCGCTCGCCAGCGGGCAGGGTCTACGCTATGGCCTGCGGCCACCGCACGATCTTCAGGAGTCCACACAACCCCCGATGATCACGCGGTGGCCGTACCCATTCCCAGTCGGCCCTGACGCAAGATCACGAAGCCAGACTGGAGTATTAGGCGCGTGCGTGATCCGTGGTGCCGGTCGGCGAGTCCCGCCCCCACCTTCGGCGGCCAGTCTGGAGCTGACGAGGCACTTACGCGGTGCTGTGCGCCGTCATCACACCGAAGCCGGCGATGTACTCCTTGATAGGCCGGTAGAAGGAGTACGTCACGTCGTACGGGCCCACCGCGCCGAGTGCCGCGAAGGCGGCGATCCACGTACGCACCTCATGGGCGGAGTTGCCGGCGTCCTTGGCCATCTGGGTGGGTGTCATCGCGTCGATGGGGGAGAGGTCGCCCGAGGCGAGTGTCCTCATCAGGGCCCGGTCCCACTCGGGGTTGAGGTCCTGGATGGTGGCCGTGCCCGCCGCGAACGCCTTCGCCGCGTCGATGACTCGCTGCTGACGGGCGTCACGGGCCGCTGCCGTGGGATGCCTGCCGTTGAGCAACATGGCGCGGGCGGCGTCGTCGGCGGTGGCCCACTGGGGGACCGGCGGGTCGTGGGAGAGACCACCGGAGCCGATGACGAGGACGCGCTCGTCCTTGAGGGTGGCGAGGAAGCGGCCGATCGCCTCGCCGAGCTGGCGCACCCGGCGCATCGTCACAAAGGGTTTGGCCACGCCGTTGACGAAGACCGGGATAGTCGGCAGCGTGTCGATGTCGCCGAAGAGGATCTCCAGCGGCTGGATCGCGCCGTGGTCGACCTCCATCCGGCGGGAGATGGCCACGTCGATGTCGCGCTCGGCCACCCACTGGGCGAGTTCCTCGGCGCGCTCGGTCGGCACGTTCAGCGGACCTTCGGCGGTGCCGTAGTCGCCGACGCCCACGGCCTCGTAGCCGATGCAGAACGGCGGCATCAGGTCGTAGAAGAAGCCGTTGTAATGGTCTGGTGCGAACGAGACGACCAGTGTGGGGTCGTACTCCTCGATGAAGGACCGCGCGGCGGCGAAGGCGCCCTGGACCGCGCCGACGACCTCTGCGGGCGGATCGGCGAACTCCAGCAGAGGGCTGTGGGACGTGGTGACGAGGGCGATGCTCATGCCTGGGCTCCTTCCTGGGTGAGCGATGCCGCCGTGCGAAGGGCGGCGAGAACCTGGGATGCCTGCCGTGTGAGGGAAGCCGCGGCCACGAAGTGGTCCGGGCGCAGGACGACCAGGCCGCAGGCCCGGACGTCGAACCAGTCCTTGAGGGCGCCGGTGCTGTCGCCGACCACGGTGACGGGTTCCGCGGAGCCCGCGTACTGCTTCTCGGCCCAGACGCGCTGGGTCTCGGGCATGAAGGAGACCAGCTTGAACCGGTGGCGGCGGACGAGCGCGAGGTCGGCGTCGGTCAGGAACGCCGTCGGGTCGGTGCCCCAGGTGGCCAGCGTCCACCAGTCGCCGGTGACGTCGTCCAGCAGGACGTTCGTGGCGTCAGCGGTGTTGACCCGCGGTTGGATGAACTGCAGGCCGACCGGCGACAGTTCACCGGCGGAGTCGATGAACGGCGCCAGCCTGCCGCTGTGCTTGAAGCCGGCCCGCGCCCTGCCCGGGGTGAGCGTGGCCTGGTCGACCACGACACCGGCGGCGTAGCGCGGCATGGGCTTGAACCGCAGCTCGGTGAAGTACGACTTCCACTTCGGTACGAGGTTGAGCGCGGACGCGGCGACGTCGCGCACCGTGCCGCCGAAGCGCCCCATCTTCATGACCGTGCCAGCCGCCATGTTCACGTCGATCATGTCGGAGGCGTGCTTGCGGCGCTCCTCGGTGTACGTGTCGAGGAGAGCGTCGGACGCGTTGCCGGCGAGGACGGCGCTGAGCTTCCACGCCAGATTCGTCGCGTCGCGTATGCCGGAGTTCCAGCCTTGGCCGAGCCAGACCGGCATCAGGTGCGCGGCGTCACCGGCGACGAAGACCCGGCCTTTGCGGAAGTCGGCGGCCACGCGGCCGTGGTGGGTGAAGGTGCGCTGGTTGATGACCCTCAGCGCCGCCGGGTCGGGGACGTGGCGTTTGAGCAGGGAGTGCATGAACGCGGGGTCGTCGCACAGCTCGGTCGGCTCGTCGTCGTGGAGCATGAACTCCCAGCGACGGATGCCCTGGGGAAGACCGATGGACACGTACGGGCGGCGCGGGTCGGCGCCGAGGTAGACGGACGGGGTGCCGATCGGGTCGTTCTCTACGTCGACTACCACCCAGCGGGTCGAGGGCGACTTCCCTTCGAACTCCACCCCCATCCACTTACGGGTGAAGGAACTGCCGCCCTCGCAGCCGACGGCGTACCTGGCGGTGACGGTGACCGTCCCGGCGACCTCGCAGTCGGCGTCGAGTTGCTCGGCGGTGACCGTGACCCGGTCGCCGTGGTCTTCGAGGCCCACGACCTTGTGACCGAAGCGCAGCTCGGTTCCCGGGAACCGGCCGAGGCCGGCGGCGAGCTCCCTGTCGACCAGCGGCTGGACGAAGCCGTGCTTGCGCGGGTAGCCGAACTCCTGCGTCTTCGGGTTGTTGGTGGCGAGGACCCGGCCGGTGCCGTTGACCAGCCGCACCACGTGGTGCGGGACCGTGAACGGCTGGATCTGCTCCCACAGGCCCGCCGTGTGCAGGGTGCGGATCGACTCGTCGTCGAGTCCGACGCCGCGGGGGTAGTCGATCAGCTCGTGGCGGGCTTCCAGCACGGTGGCCCGGTGGCCGCGTATGCCGATCAGATTGGCGAGGGTGAGGCCGACTGGTCCGGCTCCGATGACAACGACGTCGGTGTCGAAGGTGGTCATGGGGATGTTCCGATCGATTCAGTTGCCGGTTCAGTTGTGCGACAGGAAGTCGGTGACGAGGCGGTTGAACTCGGCGGCGTGCTCGATCATGGCCCAGTGGCCGCATCGATTGAGCAGCACGAGACGTGAGTCGGGGATGTTGGCCAGGAGCCACAGGCTGGTCTCGTAGTGCAGTACACGGTCGTCCTTGCCGTGGATCAGCAGGGTCGGCGTCTGGATGCCGGGGATCTTGTCGCGGTCGACCTTGATCGGGATGGGAGCGCCGTGCGCGAGGCCCTCGACGTAGTTCTTCAGGTGGTCGGGGCGGGCGAGCGCCGCTTGTGAACGGGCCCGGGTGAGCTCCGGCGTCGCGAAGCGGTCATTGTCGTACGTCATGATCTCGACGAGCGCCTTCATGTTCTCCGGGCTCGCGTCCTTATAGGCCTTGACCAGGACCTTCAGGCCCTCGCTCGGGCCGTCGCCCGGGCCGAACAGGGAGGCCGGGCCGCGGCCGAGGGAGGCGCCCATCGTCACCAGGTGGGTGATGCGCTCCGGGTGCAGCGTGGCGAAGCGGACGGCGGTGTGGGCGCCCATCGAATTGCCGACGAGGGCGGCCCTCGCGAGACCCAGCGCGTCAAGGAACTCCACGAGCGTGGCGTCGTGGTCCATGTCCTTGGTCGCCTGGGCGTCGGAGTCGCCCCAGCCCGGCATGTCGGGGGCGATGACGTGGAATCCGGCGTCGGCGATCGGGCCGATGTTGCCCGAGAAGTTCGACCACCCCGTCGCGCCGGGGCCGGACCCGTGCAGCAGGACGACGGGGGCGGCCCCGGCCTGCCCGGCCTCGTAGTAACGCATGCGCAGGCCCGACGGAAGGGCGATGTCGCGCGACGCGGCTTCCTTGGTGACGGACATGACCCGGCTCCTTGATCTGTATATGCACATCGACGGGCGTTATTTACACGACGATGGAATGCTTGCTCGGCAGGAATGTCAAGGGGGGCTTGGTCACGTCGCCCGTGCCCGGTGCCGTGCGGCCGGTGCCGGAGCGGCTGTGTCGGCATGCCGAGGAGGGCCGGGAGATCGTGCCCTCCCGGCCCTGTCCCGAGCGTGGTATCAGCTCGCCTGTGCGAGTCCCAGTGCCACGTCCACGATCATGTCCTCCTGGCCGCCGACGAGGCCCCGCTTGCCGGCCTCGACGAGGATCGTGCGGATGTCGAGGCCGTAGCGTTCGGCCGCGGTCTCCGCGTGGCGGAGGAAGGAGCCGTATACGCCGGCGTAGCCGAGGGTGAGGGTCTCGCGGTCCACGCGGACCGGGCGGTCCTGCAGCGGGCGCACCAGGTCCTCGGCCGCGTCCTGCAGGGCGAAGAGGTCGCAGCCGTGGTTCCAGCCGTTGAGCTCGGCGACCGCGATGAACGGTTCGATGGGGCAGTTGCCGGCGCCCGCGCCCTGGCCGGCCAGGGACGCGTCCACACGGGTCACGCCCTCCTCCACCGCGACCATGGAGTTGGCGACGGCGAGGGAGAGGTTCTCGTGGGCGTGGATGCCGATCTCCGTGGCAGGGTCGAGCACGTCACGGTAGGCGCGCATCCGCTCGCGGACGCCGTCCATCATGAGGCGGCCGCCGGAGTCGGTGACGTAGACGCAGTGGGCTCCGTAGGACTCCATCAGCTTGGCCTGTCCCGCCAGCGTCTTGGCGTCGGCCATGTGGCTCATCATCAGGAATCCGGAGACGTCCATGCCCAGCTCGCGAGCCGTGGCGATGTGCTGGGCCGAGACGTCGGCCTCGGTGCAGTGCGTGGCGACCCGCACCGAACGTACGCCGAGCGCGTACGCCTGCTTGAGCTCCTCGATGGTGCCGATGCCGGGCAGGAGGAGGGTGGTGAGGCGGGCGTTCCTGACGTGGGCCGCCGCGGCCTCGATCCACTCCCAGTCGGTGTGGCTGCCGGGGCCGTAGTTGAGCGACCCGCCGGCGAGTCCGTCGCCGTGGGAGACCTCGATCCCGTCGACCCCGGCCGCGTCGAGGGCGGCCACGATCCGGCCGACCTGCTCGGGCTCGATGCGGTGCCGGATGGCGTGCATGCCGTCGCGCAGGGTGACGTCCTGGATGAACAGCTTGGCTACGGTCATGCGTCGGCTCCCTGGAGTTCGGTGGCGCGGGCGGCCATGGCCTCGGCCATCCGCAGGGCCGCGCTGGTCATGATGTCGAGGTTCCCGGCGTACGCGGGGAGGTAGTGGGCGGCTCCCTCGACCTCGAGGAAGACGGAGACCTGGTGGGTGACCGGCGCCTCAGTGAGGGTGTGGACGGGCTGGTCGGGCGGGATCGGCGTGATCTGCACCTGCTGCTTGAGGCGGTACCCCGGCACATACGCCGACACCTCGTCGATCCGCTTCGCGATGGCCGCGCGGATCGCGTCGTGCGTGGTCTCGCCGGGCGCGTTCACCAGCGCGAGCACGGTGTCCCGCATGATCAGCGGCGGCTCCGCCGGGTTCAGGACGATGACGGCCTTGCCGCGGTCGGCGCCGCCGACGGTCTCGATGGCGTGGCTGGTCGTCTCGGTGAACTCGTCGATGTTGGCGCGGGTACCGGGACCGGCGCTCTTCGACGCGATCGAGGCGACGATCTCCGCATACGGGACGGGTGCCACCGAGGAGATCGCCGCGACGACCGGGACGGTGGCTTGGCCGCCGCACGTCACCATGTTGACGTTGTCCGCGGCGACGTGGTCGGTCAGATTGACCGCCGGGATCACCATCGGGCCGATGGCGGCGGGGGTCAGGTCGATGAGCTGCTTGCCGTACGGGGCGAGCGCCGCGGCGTTGGCGACGTGCGCCTTCGCGGATGTCGCGTCGAAGACGATCCTGATGTCCTCGAAGCCCTCCATCGCGATCAGGCCCTGGACGCCTTCGGCGGTCACCGGAACGCCGAGCCGCCCGGCCCGGGCGAGCCCGTCGGACGCGGGATCGATGCCGGCCATCGCTCCCATCTCGAGGGTGTCCGACAGCCGGAGCACCTTGATCATCAGGTCGGTGCCGATGTTGCCCGAGCCGATGACGGCAACCTTGGTCTTCATACGGAGGTTCCTTCGCCGGAGGAGTCGGAGACGCCGGATGCGTCATGGAAGCGGACGGAGACAGAGCCGAGACCGGAGATGTCGGCGACGAATGCGTCCCCGGCCGCGGCCGGCACCATCGGGCCCAGGGCGCCGGACAGTACGACCTGACCCGCGCGCAGCGGATCGCCGACGTCGAGAGCGGTCCGGGCGAGCCAGGCGAGCGCGGTGAGCGGGTCACCCAGGCAGGCCGCGCCGTCGCCGCTGGAGACGGTCTCGTCGTGCTTCTTCAAGGTCATGACGGCCTCGACAGGCTCGAACTCGGCGAGCGGTTTGGCCGGGGCCCCGAGCACATAGAGCGCGGAAGAGCCGTTGTCGGCCACCGTGTCACCGAAGGTGATGTCCCAGTCGGTGATCCGGCTGTCCACGATCTCCAGAGCGGGGACCGCGTGCGCCACGGCGGCCCGGACCTGGGCGTCGTCAAGCGGCCCGGATGCGAGGTCCGCGCCCAGGACGAACGCGATCTCCGCCTCCACCTTGGGCTGGAGCAGCTCTCCGACCGGCACGGACGCGCCGTCCGCGACGCTCATGTCGGCGAACAGCACGCCGAAGTCCGGCTGGCCCACGCCCAGTTGCCGCTGCACGGCAGGTGAGGTGAGGCCGATCTTGCGGCCGGTGATGCGGGCACCCGCATCGAGACGGTGCGCGGTGAGCAGCTCCTGGACGGCGTACGCCGCCTTCACGTCGTCGCTGCCGATCAGATCGCGCACCGGGGGGCAGGGTACGCGGTCGGCGGCGGCTCGCCGCAGCCGCTGCGCCGCCTGTGCCACGGCGACGCTGTCGAGGGAAAACTCGTTCATGCCGCCAGCTTGGACAAGAAGGGTGACCTGCGCCCAGGAATGAGTTCCGCCACGCGGAACTCATTCCTGGGCGCAGGTCCCGGTCACTGGTTGCCACGCAGTTCGGCGCGGCGGCCGAGCATCGCGGAAATGCCCGCCGCGGCCGCGCGCACACTGGTGGCATGCCGGGCGGGCTGGAACCGGTGCACCGGGCCGGTCACGCTGACCGCGGCCACGATCTCGTCCGAGGGGCCGAAGATCCCGGCCGCGACGCAGACGATGCCGACAGCCGATTCCTCGTACTCGAAGGCGACGTTCTTC
Organism: Streptomyces sp. NPDC059866; assembly: GCF_042731325.1. Classification (NCBI taxonomy): domain Bacteria; kingdom Bacillati; phylum Actinomycetota; class Actinomycetes; order Kitasatosporales; family Streptomycetaceae; genus Streptomyces; species Streptomyces sp. NPDC059866. The sequence goes on from NZ_JBHWJT010000066.1 coordinate 7,493, forward strand.
GTGCCGGCGTCGGACATCTGCCGAGCCAGGACGTCGACGTTGGTGATCGTCCGGGGTGCCTTGCGTTCCAAAGGGCCGCGCAGAACGGCTTCGCGCACCTCGGCCGGGGCGTGGGCCAGCAGCACCTTCCCGAGCGCCGTCGCGTGCAGCGGCATCCGCCCGCCGAGTCTCGACGGCGAGTCCGCCTGTCGGTGGCCGCCCATCTTGGCGACGTAGACGACCTCCGTGCCCTCCCGGGTGCCCAGGTGCACGAGTTCGTGGGTGCGGACGTAGAGGTCCTCCAGGAAGGGTGTGGCCACTTCGAGCAGTCCGCGCTCGACCGACGCGCGCATCCCCAGCTCGAAGACGAGGCCGGACAGACGGTAGCGCCCCTGGACACGGTCGAGAAGCCGGACGGCCACCAGATCGCCGAGGACCCGGTGCAGTGTGCTCTTCGCGAAGCCCGTCCGCCGCTGCAGCTCGGTGAACCCCAGTGTGATGTCCTCGACGGTGAAGGCCTGCAGCACGGTGAGAGCCTTGCTCAGGACGCCGCTGGGCGCGTCGTCGCTCAAGGATTCTTCCTTCCGGGGAGTCCGGGCTGCTCCGGCGCACGACGTCACGATCGGCTCGTCAGGCGGAGGGCTCAGGTGTGACGTCCTGCGCGGCGTTTCCCACTGTACGGGAGCGTGCCGGCGCCACCGGGAGTGACGATGTGTCATCACCGCGCACGTAGACTGAGCGGATGAGCGACAACCAGGCGGGGCCGGTCACACAGGGTGCGCCGAACAGCGGACCCGGGCGCGCCGCGGGGCGGGGGGACGGGGCGGCCAGCAAGGCGGTCGGGTCCCAGACGCTCGCGCGTGGACTGCTCGCCCTCGAACTGGTGGCCGGGCAGCCCCAGGGGCTCGCCGTGCAGGACGTGGCCCAGCGGCTGGGCGTCCACCGCACCATCGCGTACCGGATCTTGGTCACGCTCGCCGAGTTCCACCTGGTCGTGCGCGCGTCCGACGGCCGCTACCGGGCCGGCTCCGGCACGGTCACGCTAGCGCGTGGATACGCGGCGGGTGTCCGTGAGGCCGCCCTGCCCGTGCTGCGCCGCACGGCCGACGAACTCGGCGCCACGGTCGCGCTGATCGCGGCGGAGGGGGACGAGGCCGTCGCCGTCGCCGTGGTCGAACCGTGGTCCGTGGACTACCACCTCAGCTACCGGGTCGGCAGTCGCCACCCCGTCGGCGTCGGCGCCGCCGGGCTGGCTCTCGCGTCGCTGCGCCCGCCCGCGCCCGGGGAGTCGCCCGACGTCACACAGGCCCGTGAACAGGGCTACGCCCGGACCTTCGGGCAGATCGAACCCGGCGCGTACGGCGTCGCCGTGCCCCTGCACGTGGCCGATCCCGCGTTGCACATGTGCGTCAACCTCATCACGTCACGCGAGGACGTGGCCCAGGCGTCCGTGCCCGCGATGCGGGCGGTCGCCAAGGAGATCTCCTCGCTGGGTTGAGCCGCGTCGCCGTGCCTCCCCACGCTGCCCACCGGGCCCCCACGCTGTTGTGGGGGCCTGCTTCGTCTGCGCTCCGGCCGGCTTGATCGATCATTCGGACGGCTCTTGACACTCCCCCGGGACACCCGCATTGTGTTCGATATCTACATGCGCCTGTGCGGAAAATGCACACGATGGGCGGTGCCGTGGACGACCGGCTCCCGCCCCGGGTGCCCCGCCCTCCGCAGCGCACCGAACCCCCGGAGTCGCAGATGCCCCTCAACGACGCTGCGCGTCGCGCCGAGTCACGACGCATAGCCCTGTCCAGCTTTGTCGGCAGCGCCATCGAGTTCTACGACTTCCTGCTGTACGGTGCCGCCGCCTCACTCGTTTTCAACGAGCTGTTCTTCACCGACCTGAATGCACTCACCGGCACGATCGCTGCATTCGGCACCCTTGCCGTCGGCTACGTCGCACGTCCGCTGGGCGGCGTCATCTTCGGGCATTTCGGCGACCGCGTCGGCCGCAAGTCGATGCTGGTGCTGACCATGACCCTGATGGCGCTCGCCAGCTTCGCCATCGGCCTCCTGCCCACCTATGACACCATCGGCATCTGGGCGCCCGTGCTGCTGGTCGCCTGCCGTCTGGTCCAGGGCGTCGCGGTCGGCGGCGAATGGGGTGGCGCCGCTCTTATGGCCATGGAACACGCGAGCACCGGGCGTCGCGGTCTGATGGCATCCTTCGCGAACATGGGCGGACCCGCGGGCGCCGTGCTCGCCACCGCGGTCTTCGCCGCTTTCTCTGCACTGCCCGAGGACGACTTCCTGGCCTGGGGCTGGCGGGTGCCATTCCTGCTCAGCCTGCTGCTCATGGTGATCGGCCTGTTCATCCGGCTCAAGGTCACAGAGAGCCCGGTCTTCACCGAGGCGCGGCGCCGGGCCGCGCAGGAGGCGGGCAAGCAGGAAGCGCCCCTGCTTACCGTCCTTCGCCGCTACCGCAAGAACATCGTCCTGTCGAGTCTCGGCGGCTGCGCGGCTCTCGTCCTGCAGTCGCTGCTTGCCACCTTCATGCTCACGTACGCCACCGGTGTCGGCTTCGACCGCTCGACCGTGCTGCTCGCGCAGACGGTCTCCTCGGCACTGCACATCTTCACGATCCCCGCGTTCGCGATGCTCTCGGACCGGGTGGGCCGCCGCCCCGTCATGATCACCGGCGCGCTGGTCACCGCCGCGGCGGCGTTCCCGCTGTTCGCGCTGGTCAACAGTGGTTCCGCAGCGCTCCTGTTCGTGGCGTACATCATCGGCAATCCCATCCTGCAGGCCTCCATGTACGGGCCGATGGCGGCGTTCGTCAGCGAGATGTTCGGCACGCGCGCCCGGTACACCGGCGCCTCGCTCGGCTACCAGCTCTCCTCCACGCTGGGCGCGGGCACGGCGCCGCTGATCGCCAGCAGCCTGCTCGCCGGGGCGGGCGGGGGCACCCACTCCGCGGCGGTCAGCGTCTACCTGATCGGCGTGTGCCTCGTCAGCGCAGCGGCGATCGCACTGACGCGGGAGTCGCACCGCGCCGACATCACCGACGCGGTCGCGACCAACTCGGCAGCGGGCGAAGCGCCGGGACGGCAGGGCGTGGGTGCGGCGGTGCGTGGCTCGTCGGTGGACTGAGGCGGCCTGGCCGTTGTCGCTGCCGGTACCGAGCCTGGGATCCCTGAACCGGCCTTGATGGAAGGCGATGTCTATGACCGCGTCGGGGGCGGCCCGCTGGCCCTCGGGTGCGCGGCGGGACGGCGAGCTGGGCGGCGCCGCGGGGCCCCAGGCCCTCACCGAATGGCTTGAGCAGCGTGACGAGGTTGCCGCCGTCCACTACCCGGGACTGCCGTCCAACCACTGGTACGAAGCCGGGCAGCGCTATCTGCCACGCGGCGGGGGTGCCCCTATGGGTTTCGTCAACCCGTGGGGGGGGGTTGGGGTTCGTAGAAGGTGCCGTCGCGGAGCATCGCGAAGAGCACGTCGGCTCGGCGTCTCGCGAGGCAGAGGAGGGCTTGGGTGTGGTGCTTTGCCTGAGCGATCTTCTTGTCGTAGTAGGCCCGCGAGGACCGGGTCGGCCAGGGCCGCGAATGCGGACAGGAAGAAGGCCCGTTTGAGCTGCTTGTTTCCCCGGCGGGAGGGCTGTGCATCCCGGCACCGCCATCCTGGCGCGTCCATCGCTGTGAGGGTCAAGAGGCCCGGGAACGTCCGGCCCTTCACATACTCACTGTCGCTGTGATGGATCAGGCCGGAGTCCTTCTTGATCCGGCGCCGCCACAGCGCCATCTCCAGCGCGTCCAGAGGGAGTTCGGTCCGCATGTGGTTCGCGACCTGCCAGCCGACGATCGTCCGGGAGAACACGTCCAGGACGAACGCCACGTACACCCAGCCCGTCCAGGTGCGGACATAGGTCATGTCGGCCACCCAGAGCTGGTCGGGCCGATCGGCGGTGAAGTCACGGTCGACCAGGTCCGGCGGCCGCGGTGCCGACGGCTCCGGCACGGTGGTGCGACGACGCTGCCCGCGGATGACGCCTTCCAGGCCCAGCTCGGTCATCAGCCGCTCCACCGTGCACCGTGCGACCTCGACGCCCTTGCGCCTGAGGGCGCGGGTGATCCGCCGGGCCCCGTAGGTGGCCCCGGACTCGTCGTGGACCTGCACGATCAGAGGGACCAACTGCTCGTCGCGCAGCCGGCGGGCCGACTTCGGCCGCTTCCTGCGCGCATAGCAGGCGGACTCGGACAGCTCCAGCACCCGGCAGAGGAACCCGACCCCGAGGCCCATGCCCTTGAGGTGCTCGATCACCTGGTCGGCCTCGTCCGGGGACGGTCGAGTTCGGCCGCAAAAAACGCGCTCGCGGCCTTGAGGATCTCATTCGCCCGCCTCAACTCCGCATTCTCCCTGCGGAGTTGTTTCAGCTCCTCCTGCTCGGAGCTGGTCAGGCGGTCGTCGCGTTCACCGGCGTCCGCCTCGGCCTGGCGGACCCAGTTCCGCAGGGCCTCCTTGTGGATGCCCAAATCGCGTGCGACGTGCGCGACGGGACGGCCGGTGGAGCGGACCTCGCGGATCGCGCGCTCCCGCAGCTCGTCGGGGTATTTACGTGGTGCTGGCACTGATCGTGGATCTCCTCACGCCAAGATCATAGACCTGGCTTCAAGGACTCCACGGAACCGAGGGCAGCTCATGGGCTCTTCTCGGGAGCACGAAGCCCCGGCGTTTGCCGGGGCTGTTCTGTGGGCGGGCCTGTAATAAGGGCGGCTTTGGCGGTGACCCGTCGCTGTGTGTTGGCGCTGATGTGTGTTCGCTGGTGCTGGTTGACGGTGGTGTGAGGAGCCGGACTGGAGAGTGATGACACTCGGCTGTCGGCTGGAGCCGATTCCCGCCTGACGGGCACTCGGCAAGAAAGTTCGGCTGTTGCTCCCGCCTGGCGGGAGGGAACGCTGATCGGTCTTTTCTTGCAGGTCAGGGCCGTGCGGCGTGGTCTGCGTGATGGATATCGCACTGATCACCGCCGGGCAGATGTACCGCTACTTCCTGCGCCAGGTCCTCGTCGGCGACGGCCGCCGACCGGCCTGCAAGCCACTGAAGAAGGCGCAGCAGGACGCCGGGGTTCCGGTCGGGCGCTGGATGGGCCGGGGCCTGCCCGCCCTCGGTCTTGCACCCGGTCAGGAGGTGACCGAGGCGCAGCTGCGCTCCCTGTTCGGGGAATGCCGGCACCCGGACGCCAACCGGCTCGTGGCCGTGCAGCTGGCGGCGGGGAAGAAGCCCGCGGCCGCGCGCCGGGCCGGTGCGCTCGGACGCAAGGTGACGGTCACCGGGGCCGATCTGGTCTTCCGCCCGCAGCCGACCCTGCAACTGCTGTGGGCGCTCGAGGATGAGGAGACGCGGAAGGCGATCGAGGCCGCGCACGAGCGGGCTATCGCCGTGGTGCTCGCCTGGATCGAGACGGATGTCGCCGTCATCCGGTACGGGGCTCAGGGCATCTATCGCACTCGCCCCGCGCACGGCTTGGTCGCTGCTCGCTTCCGCCACTATGAGGCGAGGTCGGGTATGCCGCTGCTGCACGATCGCCTCCTTCTGTCGCTCAGGGCCCTGCGCCCGGACGGCGTCTGGGGGGCGGTACACACCGAGGCCCTGCACGAGTCGGCCGTCGCCGCGTCCGCGCTCTACAACGACGTCGTGATGATGGAGGCGTGCGAGGCGCTGCGGCTGGCCTCCGAGCCCCGCACCGTCACCGCCGGGCGCCGCCCGGTCATGGAAGTCGCCGGCGTCCCGCACGAGCTGATCCGCTGGACTGCCCGGCGCAGCACGCAGATCGCCGCCTGCCTCACCGACCTGGAGCACGAGTACGCTACCGCCACCGACGACGACGGTAACCTGAAGTTCGTACCCGTCGTGTCCGAGCGGGCACGGGCGAAGCTGAACCGGATCGCCGCCCGCAAGACCCGCCCCGCGAAGCCGCAGGCCCGCTCCCTGATGCAGCTGCGCGAGGACTGGCGGGCCAGCGTGCGGGCCTTCCTCGCCGCTGGCGCCGACCTCATCGACTCCCTCCTCGAGCGCGCCCGCGCCGCGGCCGCCGATATCCGGGCCCGGGTCGCCGTCGTCGTCGACATCGGCCTGGCGGCCGTCGCCGTCACCGCCACGGTGTTCGTGATGCACAAGGACGGCTACTTCCACCGCCGCCACCTGCTCGCCGAAGCCCGCCGCCACCTCGCCCTCGTCCAGCGCGGCCGACGCCGAGAGATGGGCCTGGACGAGAGGATCGTGAACGAGGCGCTCGCCGCGCACTGCACCGACATCACCGAGCCCCGCACCGAGCGCGGCCAGCAGCCCGACTACCGCCTCTACCTCGTCCGGTGGGCCCGGCCCGGGCCTGCACCCGACCGGCGCCCACCGGGCGCCCTTCCCGACCCGGACCGGCAGCCCCCGGCCGACCCGGCCGTGCCCCGCCTTCCCCTCGAGGCGGGGGAGTGGGACATCCCGCGCGTGCCGCTGCGCTACGACCGCTCGGTCATCGCCGGCGACGTACTCACCGCGCAACTGCGCACCGCCCGCCGCATGGGCCGCGCCATGTACGACGTGGTCGCGCACCAGCAGGCCGCGATGCCCGAGCAACTGTTCCTCTTCGGCCAGGAGGAGCGGCCCGCACGGAAGGCCGGCACCGTCGACGTCGCCGCGCTGCGCACCGACCTTCAGGCGCTGGAGCTGACCGCCGACCAGATCCGCCGGATAGGAACGGCGTTCGCCGCCGTAGGGGACGAGGCGCGCCTGCGGGTGCGCAAGCCTGCGGACCAGGACCCGGAGCCTGCGCACCAGGACCCGGGCTGCGCGCCGCGTGCGCACCAGCCGGACGAGCAGAGTGCGCACGGCCCGCACCAGCCGCGCCCCGGCCAGGGTCCCGGCGCGCCCGGATGATGTGCACTCGGTGCGCTGGCGGACCGAGGGGCTGCGCACCGCGCATCGCACCACGTGCGCACCGGCCCGATCACCCGCACCGGCCGGTGCGCAGGTGCGGCTACTGGTGCGCGCCGACTCGCAGTGCGCCGCGCGGGCCTGCTCCAGCTGCTCGGTGCGCAGATTGTGCAAAATGGCGGCGACGTCCTGGGGATCGTCGGCGAGGATCTGGCCGGTGAAGTGCGCGATGCTGCGGGCGATGCCCGGCCCGGCGGTGGTGGGGGAGAGGTGGGCCCACTCGCGTATCGCCATGAGGAAGACGACTCCGAGCTCGTCCAGCGCGAAGGAGCCGGCGCAGGGATCGTCGGTGTCGTCGGACCTAAAGCTCCCGGGGACGATCACGCTCGCATGCGCCCGCGATGCCGCTGCCGCAGGCTGGAGACATGAGCGACTACGCAGGCCCTCCCATTGTCGTCTCCGCCGTCACCCCCGGCGATCCGCCGTTCCGCATCGTCCAGATCCGCGGCATGACCGCGGGCACCGCCCACGACATGATCGACGTGATCCGACTCGCGCACGAGTCGGGACTGACGCATGTGGATCTCGACGACCCGTCGATCGTGAGATGGGTCGGCGGCGGCAAGTACAAGTGGACTCCCTGAGGGAGAGGATCGATTCCATCGCGAGGCACTCGCTCGCCCACTCCTGCAGCGTGGACAGCAGGACGCAGCCGACCTCGTCCAGGGCGAAGGAGTCCGCGCACGGCTCGGCATCGGGCGCCAGGTCCGTGACGGGGAGGATGATGTCCTCAGCCAGCCGCAGCAGGAGGAAGGCCGGTGCCGGAACGGCGTTCGATCAATGACGGCGACAAAGGCGTGCTCGCTGCTGGCCTGTACCGCCAGGAGGTACTCGAAGGCGAGCTCCACCTCCTCGGGGGTCAGCGGCGTGCGGGGCTGCTCCGGGTACGGCATTAGGATCTCCTCAACAGGTCGGTCACCGTGACGATTACGGCGACTGACCTGATGCTCAGGCCGTGCCCCTGTGGATAAAGTCCGGAGATCTCTCCTCCTCTCCAAACCGGGGCGGGCTAGTGTGACGTTGCTCGATAGCTGGCGGATTTGATCCGTATTTGGCGAACAGCGGCCCGCGCACGCGGGCATGCGATCAACTATGAAGACCCGTGCACGCGGCATGCGCGCTGGTGCTCAGCTGGTGTGGTGAAACCTCAAGCTCGTAATGCCGTTCGCTCGGAGGCCTGCGGGCTGGAGGACCTGTTCTCCGCCTACACGCCTGTGGACCCGGTACGTGACAGGCTCCTGCTGGGTGCCTCGTGGCCGCGCCGGTGGACAGCTACATGGCGGTTCGATGGGGACTCGGTTGTCTGTCTGGTACGTGATCTGTCGGCGTGCCGTTGCTGTCCTCGCAGTCGGTTCGCCGGTTCACATGGCGAGCTCGTCAGCGGCACCGCCCGGGACTGCAGTTCATCTGGTTACCTCCGTGGATACTCCGCCCTTCAGGGCGGAGAGGAAACGGACTCCTGCGGAGCAGGGCAGGGAAAGACGATTCGCAGTCAGGGCGGATCGTCGTTCAGCAGCAACTCCCCGCAGGCGCCCACAAGTTGATGTGATAGTTTGTGAGATGTGCAGGCCATCCGTGTGAAGCGGGCGTTCAAGTACCGCTTCTATCCGACTGATGCGCAGGCGGCTGAGCTGTCGCGCACGTTCGGATGTGTGCGTAAGGTCTACAACATGGCACTCGCCGTCCGCACCGAGGCGTGGGCGCGGCAGGAGCGGGTCAATTACAACGCCACGTCGGCAATGCTGACGGCGTGGAAGAAGACCGAGGAACTCGCCTACCTCAACGAGGTGTCGTCGGTGCCGTTGCAGCAGGCACTGCGGCATTTGCAGGCGGCATTCACGAACTTCTTCGGTAAGCGGGCGAAGTATCCGCGGTTCAAGAGCCGGAAGAAGTCGCGGAAGACGGCGGAGTACACCACCAGTGCGTTCCGCTACCGGGACGGGAAGCTCACGCTGGCGAAGATGAGCGAGCCCCTTGTGATCGTGTGGTCCCGGCCGCTCCCGGAGGACGCGGAGCCGTCCACCGTCACCGTGTCCCAGGACAGCGCGGGGCGCTGGTTTGTGTCCCTGCTGTGCGAAGACCCGGGCATCAAGCCGCTCCCCGCGACGGGTGCAGCGGTCGGAATTGATGTCGGCCTGGATCATCTGCTGACCCTCTCCACGGGGGAGAAGATCACCAATCCCCGGCATGAGCGGCGCGACCGCGAGCGGCTGGCCACGGCCCAGCGGGCGCTTGCCCGCAAGGCCAAGGGAGATGGGGCCAACCGGGCCAAGGCTCGGCGCCGGGCCGCCAGGATCTACGCCAGGATCGCCGACCGTCGTAGGGACTGCCTGCACAAGCTGACCACTCGACTCGTGCGCGATAACCAAACGCTCGTGATCGAGGACCTGACCGTGCGCAGCATGGTCAAAAACCGGAGTCTGGCCCGCGCCATCAGTGACGCGGCGTGGGCGGAGTTCCGGAGCATGCTGGAGTACAAGGCCGCCTGGTACGGGCGGGAAGTGATCGCGGTGGACCGCTTCTTCCCCTCCTCCAAGCTGTGCTCCGCCTGCGGCACCCTGCAAGGGCAGATGCCGCTGAACGTCCGGTCTTGGACGTGTGTCTGCGGGACGGTCCATGACCGGGACGTGAACGCGGCGAAGAACCTTCTGACCGCCGGGCTGGCGGTGTCTGTCTGTGGAGCTGGTGTAAGACCTCAACGGAGAACTCCGGGCGGGCAGTCGGCGGTGAAGCAGAAACCCTCACAGCGCGAGCCGTGAGAATCCCCCTCGTTCACGAGGGGGAGAAGTCAAGGTCTGCACCGGACGTCATCACGGCTTTGAGTCGTTGGAGGAAGCCCGGCTGTTGCTGGCGCTGGACTTCGTGACGGTGGTCGAGGTGCTCACGCAGCCGTTCCGCTTCATCTTCGAGTACGTGGGCGGGCGTGGTGAACACACCCGACTTCCTCGCCGCGATGCCGGACGGAGACCGGTGGCTGTTCGACGTCCGCCCCGAGCGGTTGGTGCGCGAGGCGGATGCGCTCAAGTTCGCGGCCGCCCAGGAGGTCGCGACTGCGGCCGGCTGGCGTTACAGCGTGGTGGCCGGCTGGCGACCGCACGTTCACAGTGTCTTGGACCAGTTGTCTGCCCAGCGACGGCCGGTGCAGGATCCGCTCGGACTGCAGGAGGAACTGGTGGCGGCTGCGGCCGCCGGGCCGGTGGCGTTCGGCCGCCTGGTGGAGCGCACGGCGTTGCCGGCGGTCGCGCGGGCGCATGCTCTGCACCTGTTGTGGCACCGGCGGTTCGGTGTGGAACTGTCTGAGCCGCTGACGGACGCCTCCGTCATTTGGCCGGCGGAGCGGTGACCGTCGTGGGTTACGCCGGTTCGATTACGAACTCCCATGAGGGCGGGCACTGGGATGAACAGGTCGAGGACCTCTTTCTTCCCTGCGGGCGTTGTCATGTTGTTGGGGGTGTGAGGTGTCTGAGGTCGCGTCAGCGCGGGTCGGGCCGGGTGGCAGTCTTGGGGTCAGGCCCTGGTGGGCTGGCCGACGACGCCGGTGATCTGGTCCCAGAGGGTGAAACGGATGGTCATCTCGAGGCGGTGTTCGGTGGCGGTCATCAGGTGGCGTGAGGGTCGGAAGGGGGGTGAGATGCCGCTGAAGGCGGACAGGCACCGTTGGGCTGCGCCGGTGCTGGGGAATCCCTTCCTCGCGCGTTCGCGCTGCCGGGTGGGCTGGTGGGAGTTCCCGGCCCGGTGGTTCAGGCCCTTGTGGGAGCGGTGCCCGGCCGGGGGCATCACCTCGCGGTGGGCGGCACCGCAGGACCGGAGCTTGTCGGTCACGATCACGCGGGGCACCGACCGGGTCTTCTTCATCAGTCTCCGGAAGAAACGCCTGGCCGCATCCTTGTCGCGACGGCTCTGGACCAGGATGTCCAGGACGTTGCCGTCCTGGTCCACCGCGCGCCACAGGTACTTCCGCTTGCCGTTGATCTTGACGAAGACCTCGTCCAGATGCCATTCATCGCCTGGCCTGGGGCGGCGTCGGCACAGCGCGTCGGCGTAGGACCGCCCGAAATTTCCGGCACCACCGGCGGACCGTCCCATAGGAGACGACGACGCCGCGCTGAAGCATCAGCTCCTCGACCCCGCGGAAGCCGAGCGGGAACCGGAAGTACAGCCCCACGCAGTGGGAGATGATCCCCACCGGGTACCGGTGGCCCTGGTGCGACGGCCGCGTGCCCGCCACGCACGATCCCCTCCCGAGGGTTATCAACTTGGAGACCATCTCACGCCGTTAGCCAACGTGACTGTGAGGATGATCGGCTGCCGCCCTGCGCCGACTGTAGGGGCCGCTCAGGGAACTGACGGGAATACGATCTGTTCGACCGCCCACCGGCGGAAATGGAGAATGTTAAGGCCACCGTGGCTGCGGAGTATTCCGACGATGCGCCGACGTTGGGCCGTCCCCTGAACCGGTACATAGACCACGCTGCGCCCCTGCCTCAACGCTTTACTATGCGCTTGCAAGACGTTTCCTTCGTAGGCGCCTCGCTGAAGGAACCGGGTGAGGCGCGCGAGCCAGCCGTGGTCACTGCCGCGCCTGTCCAGCAGTCGCTCACCTTCCGACCCGGTGAGGACATGCAAACTATCCAGTTGGATACCTGTATTTTCCAGGTCCTCGAAGGAAGTCCTGACGTGCGCTTCGTCGGGCAATACAGCCACCACTCGGTTCATGGGATAGACGTAGAAGCGCTCCTCATTCTTATGCGACCTGTCCATTGGACGTCTCCTTTCGCCCCCGCCGTATCAGACCTGCACCGAAATGCAGTGGAAAGTGTTTCCTTGGCCGGTTCTGCTGCTTGCCGGACCGTTTCCTGGCTCGTGACTACGGCCGGACATCCAAGGCGCGCTGCAACAGGCCCAGTTGGCGCCCTGTCCAGGTCTGCGAGGTATTCCTCACCGTCCTCTCCTTTGGGGCGCTGCCGCTTCCTTTAGCGAAGCATCCCGAGGCGCAGGCAGCCGCAGAAGCCAAGCCGCTTGGTCCGCTCGGCGATCCGGCGTGCCATGAATGATCAGCCCCTTTTCTCATGCCTGCAACATGCGCTACGCTCGCAAATATACATGTAGTCTACATTTAGTGCAATATGGGACAGATCCACATAGCGGGTGTGCATCGCCCTCTGTTCGGCTTCCCAAGGCCTGCCAGGCCGACGAGAAGCTCAGGGCCGGGCAAGCGCCCGACTCGGCCGGCACTGCCAAGGACGGCTTGCCGCGCTTCATTGCGGAGGCAGAGCGAACTGAACGTTCAGGTGAAACGCCTCCCGAGCGATCACCCCTACCTGCGCGCCAACGGTGGCGAGTGGATGCCAGGGGGCGTGGAGGACTCCTCCTCGCGTACTCATTTGTTGCAGCTCCACAGGGGTTGTCCTCGAGCTATGGGTGCCACGAACCGGCTTCGTCACGCGCAGAGACCTCCGCCAGCGGGGTGTAGCCGTCGTGCGGCCGTGTGGCGTCCTTGGCCCGGTACTGCCGCCGGGGCAGCATGAGCCGATGGCCGAACCCATGCCCGACGGAGCGGTGACCCAGCCTTGGTACGCCCTTCCCCCTGCCGAGGCACTACGGCACCTCGACGTGGATGCCGCCGCCGGGCTCTCCTCGGCGGAGGCGGCCCAGCGCCTGGAGCGGCACGGTCCGAACCGGCTTGCCGAGACCCCGCGCGAGCCACGGTGGCGGGCCTTCCTGCGGCAATTCAAGGACCCGATGATTGCCATCCTCCTGGTCGCCGCCGTGGTCAGCCTGGTGGTGACCCGGGAGTGGGAGACCCCGGTCGTCATCGCCCTGGTGGTGCTGCTCAACGCGACCATCGGCTTCGTCCAGGAGTCACGCGCGGAGGCCTCACTCGAAGCGCTCAAGAAAATGCTCGTCACGACAGCGGCCGTACGGCGTGACAGCCGGATGGTGAGTTTGGATGCTGCTGAACTCGTGCCCGGGGACGTGGTGGTGCTGGAAGCCGGTGACCGGGTGCCCGCGGACGGACGGTTGCTGTCGGCCACCTCGCTGGAGCTCCAGGAGTCCTCGCTCACCGGGGAGGCGCAGGCCGTACCGAAGTCGGCGGGGGCCCGGGTCGACCCGGGGGCGGCGCTCGGCGACCGCGCCACTGCCGTGTTCATGAACACGACGGTCACCCGGGGCCGCGGCGAGGTTTTGGTCACCGCGACCGGGATGCACACCGAGACCGGCCGGATCGCCCACATGCTGCACGAGGCCGAGCCGGAACCGACCCCGCTGCAGCGGCAGATCACCGCTCTCGGCCGCACTCTCACCCTCATCGCGGGCGCCGTCGTCGTGGTCGTCTTCGTCCTGGGACTCGTCCGCGGCCAGGACTTCGGCGACCTCTTCATCAGCGCCGTCTCGCTCGCGGTCGCCGCCATTCCCGAAGGGCTGCCCGCGGTCGTAGCCTTCACCCTCGCCATGGGCACCGGCCGGATGGCCGCGCGCGGAGCCATCGTCAAGCGGCTCGCGTCGGTCGAGACGCTCGGCAGCACCTCGCAGATCTGCACCGACAAGACGGGCACCCTGACTCTCAACCAGATGACCGCCCGCGAGATGCTGCTCGCCAGCCGCCGGTTCACCATCTCGGGCGAGGGCTACTCCACGGACGGGCGCATCAGGACGACCGACGGGCGGCCGCTGCCCGGCACGATCGACGAGGCGCTGATCGCGATGGCACTGTGCACCGACGCGGAGCTGCGCGACGGGGACGTGATCGGCGATCCCACCGAGGGCGCGCTCCTGGTGCTCGCGGAGAAGGGCGGCGTGGACGTCTCCGTGCTGCGCTCCGAGCGGCCCCGTATGCGGGAGGTCCCGTTCGACTCGGACTACAAGTTCATGGCGACGTTCCACCGCTGGACCAGCGACGCAGGCGAGGACGTCGTGCGGTGCTTCGTCAAAGGCGCCCCGGACGTGCTGGCGGGCATGGCAGACCGGTACTTCGGCGACGACGGCATCGTGCCGTTCGACGAGGCGGCACGCGAGCGGTACGACCAGGCCAACGCGGCGCTCGCCGAGCAGGGTATGCGCGTGCTCGCCGTGGGGGCGGAGGACTTCGCCCCCGGGGACGTCGAAGCGGCCGAGGACCCCAAGGACATGCTCGGCCGGCTCGTGCTGATCGCGCTGGTGGGCATCGTCGACCCCCCGCGTTCGGAGGCGAAGCAGGCGATCGCGGAGTGCCGGGAGGCGGGCATCCGGGTCCGTATGATCACCGGAGACCATGCGGTGACGGCCGCAGCCATCGCCGGAGAGCTGGGCATCCCCGGCGGCGCCGTCAGCGGTGACAACCTCGACCGGCTCCCCGACGACGGCGACCTCGCTCGCCGCCTCGATGACACCGGCGTCGTCGCCCGGGTCTCGCCCGCCCACAAGATCCGTATCGTGCGCGTGCTGCAGGCACGGGGCGACGTGGTTGCGATGACCGGCGACGGCGTGAACGACGCACCGGCGCTGCGCAAGGCCGACATCGGCGTCGCCATGGGACGCAGCGGTACGGAGGTGACCAAGGAAGCCGCGACGATGGTCCTCACCGACGACAACTTCGCGACCATCGTCAGCGCCGTCCGCGAGGGCCGTGGCATCTACGACAACATCGTGAAGTTCACCCGGTTCCAGCTGTCGACCGCCCTCGGCTTCGTGCTCGTATTCCTGAGCGCTTCGCTGATCGGGGTCGCGGGCGGGGCGCCGTTCACCGCACTGCAGATCCTCTTCGTCAACCTGGTGATGGATGGGCCGCCCGCGATGTCGCTCGGCGTCGACCCCGTCAGTCAGGACGCGATGAGCCGACCACCGCGCCCGGCGCACGAGCGCATCCTGACCCGGGAGCGGCTGCAGCGGATCCTGCTGTCCAGCGCCGTGATGGCGGCCGGAACGCTGGCCGTGCTGATGCTGGCTCCGGGACCCGAACCGGGGCTGGGAGAGCCGAGCACCGCGGGCACGATGGCGTTCGTGACGTTCGTGTTCTTCCAGGCGTTCAACCTGCTCAACGTGCGCCACCCCACCCGAAGTGTTTTCAGCCGCGAGACGCTCTCCAACACGTCGGCCTTCGTCGCCACCGGCGCCGTCATTCTTCTGCTGCTCCTAGTGGTCGAGATGGATGCGCTACACGTCTTCTTCACCACGACGGACCTGACCTCTCGGCAGTGGCTGGTGTGCGCGGCGGTCGGCTCGGCCATCCTCGTGGTGGGCGAACTCCTCAAGGCCGTCCTGCGGACCCGGGCGAACGAGCGGCTGTGAATCGATCCATCCCCTGATGCCGGGAAAGCCTGCCCGGCGTTGAAGGTCCGCGGTAGCCGAGGACGAAGGCCGCGGCGCTGACCCGAGCGCCTGCGTGCTGGACGTACGGAGCGTCACTTACGCCGACGTCGCCTCGGCTTCGACGTTGAAGTCGTCCAACGCAACCCCTGCGTCAAGGGATTCAAGGTGATCACCGACGGCGGGCTGCCGAGCGGACCTTGGCTCCGCCGGGGCCCCTTCGCCTGGTGAGCCACGTACTCCACTGCAGCGGCCGATACCTCCTTTAGCGGTGTCGTCGGGTCGTCGGGGATGCGCGGGGCCGGGGCGTTGGGGACCATCGAAGAAGAGGCGGTCCCGCGCCGCCTGCCGGTCGGCCATCTCGCACAGGGATCGCCATGCCCACCAGAAACGATGGGGGACAGCCCGGCCTTTCGGTCCGGCGACCTCCGTCCCGTCGTCGGTCGGCTCCGGGCGAGTCGCTAGTGCTGTGACCGGAAACCTTTGCCGGGCCACTCGTTGTGTTGGGTGTCAGTGACGGCGTGTGGCAGGGGGCGGGTATGGCATCACCGGTGAG
>NZ_JBHWJT010000067.1:0-22514 GCF_042731325.1 Streptomyces sp. NPDC059866
TCGCACCCCGAGCCGCTCTGGCGGACACGCGGGTCACGGCAACGACTGCTCGCACTCACTCTCGCTCACCAGAACACGCTTGAGCACACTTCAGCGGCCGCAGTTCCACACCCCATTACCAGCCCGAGGACGTCTATGCGGGCACCCTGCTCGGCCGCCTGGAGGCCCTGCACTCCGGCGTGACCACGATGCTGGACTGGTACCACGTCGCGCAGAGCCACGAGCACGAGGACGCCGCCGTCGCCGCGCTACGGGACGCACCGGGACGGTCGATCTTCTGCCTCGGCGCGGGATGGGGCACCCCCGAGCCCGTCGACGCCGACATCCGCCGCGTCCGCTCCGTCCTGCCCGGGGACGGCCTGGTCACCATGGCGTTCGGGCTGCGCGGACCCGAGGCCACCCAGCATGGGCACCGTCGCCCGGGAGCTGAAGCTGGCCGCCGAACTCGGCCTGCGCACCAGCCTGCACGTCGAAGCCGGCGGGACGATCGCCGATTTGCGCGAGCACGGTCTGCTGCGGGACACCACGTTCGTGCACGCCAACGGGATCAGCGACGAAGAGCTGCGGATGCTCGCCGACGCGGGCAGTTCGCTGTCGATCAGCCCGGACGTCGAGCTGAAGATGGGGTTCGGATCGCCGATGACCGGCCGGGCGTTGGCCGCCGGTCTGCGCCCGACGCTGTCCATCGACGACGTCCCGTCGGTCGGCGGCGACATGTTCTCCACCATGCGTACCGCCTTCGCCGTGCAGCGCGGCCTGGACGGCGGCCTGCGCTCCCGGGACCTGCTGGAGTTCGCCACCGTCGATGCCGCCCAGTCGTGCGGGCTCGACGCCCGAACGGGCAGCATCACGCCCGGCTAGGACGCCGACATCATCCTTCTGCGCGCCGATGACCTGACCGTGTTCCCGGTCACCGACCCGGTCGCCACCATCGTCAGCGCCGGCCATCCCGGCCTGGTGGACACCGTCCTCGTCGCCGGCCGCGTGGTCAAACGCGACGGCGTGCTGGTGGACGTCGATCTGCCGGCGTTGAGGGCCCGGCTGGTGGAATCACGCGACCGGATTACGGCGGCCGCCGGCATCCCGCTCGACGGCACATGGCGTCCCCAGCCTGAATCGGAGTAAGCGCACTCGGCTGCGAGAACATCTGCGCCCCGTCCGCTTCCACACCGGCGGGGTCAGGTCCGTGGACGCAGCGCGCACGGCTTTGTGCTTTCCGCTGCCGGAGGTGCGCTGGTGCGCAGAAGGCTCAGTTGTCGAACGGCGTCACGTCGCCAGGCGTGAGGTCCTCTCGCACAGCCCGACGTTGCGCCACAGCCGGTATGACACCGGCGGCAGCCACTTCACCCCCGCCGTGGCCCCGTGCGCGACGCCTCGGCCGGCACCTGCCGCTTCACGCCCCCGCCGACGCCGCGCGCCCACGGTGACCATGCCGCGGCAGTGTGCTGGCGGATCGGGTTCGCCCGGACGAGGTCCTGCTCGATCGCCCACAGATAGAACTGGTTGACCGTGGAGACCTCTCGATCCCAGGTCGCGCCCTCCACTCGGGGCCCATGCCCGTCACGCCGGCGCCACCACTCGTACGCCGACCGATCGTCTATCGTCGCGCCGGCCGCACTGTCCCCGCGCGAACCACCAGCAGTCGAGGTAGGTCCGCAGGTCCCGGGCGTGCGCGGCCTGCGTGTTCCACGGCGAGGACGCCAGCCATACCGAGAAGTACCGGTTCAGCGCACGTCGTACTCGCCCGTCGGACTGATCAGGAACGGCTGTCCCTCGGGCACACCCAAAGCGTCCAACCGCTGATCGAGACCGGTGAACAGGGCGCTGAACTCCCATATGAACGGCGTGACTTCCCGCGGCCACGCCAGGTCTCGGCGAGTGAAGTGCACGCGCCAGCCCGAGATCGACATGGCGCTGGACGATAGCCCGTGGGCAGCTCAACAGCGCATAACCGAAGACCGGGCCCCCTCGGCGCCACACCGATCCTCGCGTCGGTGCCCAGGCTTCAGGTCGGCGACCGTGATCAGGGAGACGGGCCGCTCCGAGGCGAGTTCCACGACGGCCTGCCCGCAGGGCGCCGACGGTGCGCCTGATGCGCGGATCTGCGCGGATCGGCGCGGTCACTCACCACACCGAGCTCCGCAACGCGTCTCGGCCTCCTGGAGTCGGCGGCAGCGTGAACCATCGGGTCGGTGGTTGGCGGCGTTGGCCTCCGATGCGGGTGACGCCAGTGGCAGCTTCGAGTTGCTGCCGCAGGCGCTGGTGTCCAGGGCGCAGATCTGACGAGGCACCAGTAGCCCGTTCGCCCCCCTCCGGCGCTTCCTCCGCCGTGATGATCTCCACGCCGGTGACCTGCGTAAGCGATCAAACAGGAACGCCGCTGCACCTGACCGGGCGACACATCCGCCGGTCCGTCATGTTGCGGGACTGACGGACTGTCGGTTGCCTCGTGAGCGGAGCACAGCACAGGCGCCGCGCAGACAGGCCGGACACTGCTCCGTCGGAGGATTCGCATGCGTTACACACATATTGGTGCAGGTATCGGCCTGGTTCTCGGTGCCCTCGGGCTGCAGATCCCGGCCGCTGTCGCCGCTGATGACTCAGAAGTCCACATCAATCCGTCGAATGCCTCCCCGGGTTCCACGGTCACGGTCAGTACAACGGCCTGCGACCCTGACGCGGACTACGGCAAGGGCTGGTCGGAGGTCGGAGGGCCGTTCCACCTCTTCGAGGGCGACGAGGAGGGGGAACTCACCGGCCAGTTCCAGATCCCGGAAGGAACCAGGCCGGGCAGCGACACAGTCACCCTCAAGTGCCCACCACTGACCAAGATCACGGATACGTATCAGATCACCGGCCGCCCTCCGAGCGGCTCAGTCAGCGCCGGCTTCGGACCCGCCGAAGACACAGGCACGGAACTCGCCCTGGGCGGTGCGCTGCTCGTCGGAGCCGCCGCCGGGGGTGTGGTCTGGATGTGCCGCCGCCCGAACGGCAGTCGAACCTGACCGCCCGACTCCGCCGACTGCGACCAGCTCCGTCCACTCCGGCCTGAACCGGGCCCCCCGACACGGCATCGATCCGGGGGCCGCGAGGCCCCCACCACTCCCTGTGCACCCGCCGTGAAGCAAAGGCTCAACCGCGATGGAACCCGGGCACCACACCAGCACTTCCCGAGACCCGTTCATCCCTGCGGTGCGCCTTCTGGCTTGCGCAATGACGGCGGGAGCGGTGCTGCTGATCAGCGGGGTGCACGACAAGGAGCCACCACAGCCATCGGCGGCCCAGGCCTTCTCCACCTCTGCAGACCCCACGCCCCCCACCACTGCCTCGACTACCCGCACCGCTGTCCAGCCTCTGCCCCCCGCGGATCCGGTCCGGCTCCGGATCGCCGCCATCGGCGTGAACGTCCCGATGACACGACTGGGCCTCGATGCGGCAGGGGCGCTGCGGCCCCCACCACCTGGCAAACCCGGCCTCGCCGGCTGGTACGGCGATGGCACGGCTCCCGGCTCGGCAGGGACCGCCATCGCCACCGGGCATGTGGACACGCCCACCGGCGGCCCCGGTGTCTTCCACGACCTCGGCGCCCTGACCAAGGGCGCCACCATCGAGATCAGCCGGGCGGACCGGCGGACGGCGGTGTTCGCCGTCCGCGCCGTCGAGCTCTACGACAGGAAGAAATTCCCCAGCAAGAAGGTCTACGGCAGTTCCGGCCGGCCCGAACTCCGGTTGATCACCTGCGGCGGCGGCTACACCGAGCGCACCGGCTACCTGAGCAACGTCGTGGTCTACGCGACACTGACCGCGGTGACGTAGCCGGCCGAACAGGCGCCGCCGCAAGCCCCGGTCAGAAGTCCCTGAAGCAACCAGTCAGCGGCCAGGACCGGCGCCAACCCATTTGCACCGACGGCCCGTTGGGCCTGACACCTCGTAGGGTCAGTAGTGGAAAGGCTGTCAGGTGATCTTGGGCATGTCCCCCTGCGTCGCCCTGAGGTCGATGACGGAGAAGGCCGCGCCCTGGGGGTCGGAGACGGCGGCGAAGCGGCCGAAGGGGCTGTCGTGCGGCCCGAAGTGGACCTGACCGCCGTGCTTGGTGACGATGGCGATCGCGTCGTCGCAGTTGTCGACGGCGAAGTAGACGTTGACGTACGGCGGGACCTCGGCGGGCCAGTCGTCCGTCATCTTCATCCGGCCGAGCACGGTGTCGTCGCCGAGGTTGTAGATCTTGAAGTCGACGGCCTCGTCCTCCATGACCTTCACCCCGTAGCCGAAGACGGCCGGGAAGAAGGCGTCCGCCTTCTCCGCATCGCGGGTGGTGAGCTCGGCCCAGCAGAACGCACCGGGCTCCTCTTCCTTCTCGAAGCCCTCATGCGTGCCCGCCTGCCAGACGCCGAAAGCGGCGCCGCTCGCGTCCTTGGCCATCAGCATCTTGCCGAACTCGCCGACGGCCATCGGCTCCATCATGAGTTCGCCGCCGTTGTCGCGGATCCTGGCGGCTGTGGCGTCGACGTCCGTCGACGCGAAGTAGAGGCTCCAGGCCGGCGGGCCTTCCCAGCCGGGCATCTGGGGGGAGAGCGCGGCGACGTTCTTCCCGCCGGAGTACGCCTGGGTGTAGTTGCCGTACTCCTCCGACGCTTCGCCGAAGGTCCAGCCCAGCAGTTCGCCGTAGAAGCTCTTCGCGGCCTCCAGGTCGGGGAACATCGCGTCGGCCCAACAGGGCGTGCCCTCAGGTTTCACGGCCATGGCCTGACTGCCTCCTGCTCGAGTGAGTGTCTGGCTCGCCACGATATTCGTGGATCATGGTCCGCACCCAGGCAATAATTCGAACATATGGTCAATTTTTTCGGGTGGCGCCGATGCCGGTCGACGGCGCCCGGCCTCACCCGCGTGCTGGGGGTGAGGCCGCGACACCACTTCCCGCTCAAGGTGGCACCCGGGTACCACGGACAGGGCGGCACGCCTTCCTGACGTGGGCGGTTGACGCAGGCCGGCGTGGGCCCGGCTGCCGGACGCGAGGAAGACTCGATGATCGAAGCGCAACAGTCGACGAAACGGTACGGGGAGAAGACGGCAGTGGACCGGCGGGACTTCAGCGTCGAGCCGGGCTGCGTGACCGGCTTCCTGGGCCCCAACGGCGCGGGTAAGCCCACGACCATGCGCCTGATCATCGGCCTGGCCGCTCCCACCGCCGGCACGGTACGGGTCAGCGGCCGCCGCTACGCGCAGCACACCGCGCCGCTGCAGGAGGTCGGCGCGCTGCTGGAGGCGAAGTCGGTGGCTGCGCTCACTCACCGGACGTGCACACGAGATCCTCATCGCCATCGGCAGATGGCTGGACCAACACCGAGATCGCCGAACACCTCGTGCTGTCCGGGTCCACCGTGAAGAAACACGTCGGACGGGTCCTGGCGAAGATCGGCGCCAGGGACCGGATCCAGGCCGTGATCCTCGCCTACGACCTCGGACTGGCCCGCCCCAACGGTCCCGCCTGAACCGGAGGTGAGCTCAGACGCCACGGCGTCCCGCGCCTTGTCGTGGACGAAGCTGCGGACGGCACCCTCCAGCGATCCGCCGAGGCACCCCAACGCCTTGGCGAGCCGGGGGACGCTGTCAGGGGCGACGCCTTCGAGCAGGGCCTCCACATCGAGGTGCTCCATGACGGCGCCCGTCACCCGGTTCGCGACCGCCGCCTGGAACATCCTCGTCGGAGGCGAGCGGGGCGACTGACGCAACGTACCGGTCGGTGTCGCCGACGATGTCGGCGGTCCAGTCGAAGCTGCCGGCCTGAGCACAGGGCATGGTGATCGCTGGACGTCCGCAGGTCAGATCCCTTTCTCCGCGGGCTCAAGAATCGCCACGCACTCCACATGATGCGTCATCGAAAACGCGTCGCGATGCGCAGTTTGGGAAGAAGTTGCAGGTCATACGCCATTTTCTGACCATCAGGCTGGTTACCGGGCAGTCGTAGCGTCGAACGAGCGTCACCGTATCGGGCAGGACCGGGTCCGACGGAGCCGTCGCCACTGGCGTCCGCCTCTGTGCCCCCGGTCAGCACGGAGGCGGACGTATCTCTCGCGGATGAGAAACATGAGAACCGCACATTCATGACTTCTCCTTGACTTCCGCTGAGGTTCGTCCCGGCTGGTCAGCATGGCGGAGCGCCGTCCTCCACGGGTCGGCCGAATTCCGCTCACCACTCCGCTCGGGAGACGAGATGCCGCTGAACCGCAGGGAATTGCTGAGCCGATCGGCGCTGGCCGGCGCCGGGGTCATGCTCATCGGCAGTGTGGAGGCGCTGCTCACGGCACCCGGAGCCGTGGCCGACACGGGCGCGGCGGGCAGCACCGTCGGCTACGGCCCGCTGGTCCCCGACCCCAAGGGCGTCCTCGCTCTCCCCGAGGGCTTCTCCTACCGGATCCTGACCCGCACCGGCGTCACCACCCTGGAGTCCGGCCAGACCACCCCGAGCAACCACGACGGCACCGGCGCGTTCGCGGTCGGCGGCGACGACGATGACGACGACGCCGTGACCCTCCTGGTGAACAACCACGAGATCGACGACCCGCTGGGCGTGGCCGAGCACCCCGTGCCGCACCTGGACGGCCTGGTCTACGACCCGGCGGCGGCCGGCGGCTGCACCGTCGTCGAGGTGTCCGACGACTCCGTGCGCGAATGGGTCGGCATCGCCGGCACCTCCACCAACTGCGCCGGCGGTGTCACTCCCTGGGGCACCTGGCTCACCTGCGAGGAGACCGAGGACAAGGCCGGCATCAACGGCATGACCAAGGACCACGGCTACGTCTTCGAGGTCGACCCCGAGCATGGCAGCGCGGCCAACCTCGACCCCAAGCCCATCAAGGCCCTCGGCCGCTACGCCCACGAGGCGGTCGTGGTCGACCCCTACCGCGGCCACCTGTACCTCACCGAGGACGCCTCCAAGCCCAACGGCCTGCTCTACCGCTGGACCCCACCGGTCGGCTTCACCCACGGCCCCGGCAAGCTGCGGGCCTTGGCCGACAACGCGGGCGTACTTGAGGCGTTCAAGTGCTTCGACTCCGCCGGCCAGTACGTCGACGACCTCTCCCGCGCCACGAAGGTCGGCACCGCGTACGGCGTGGACTGGGTGAAGGTCCCGGACCGCGACGCCGTCAGCACCTCCGTGCGCAAGCAGTTCCTGGCCGGTGAGATCACCCGCTCCCGCAAGCTGGAGGGCATGTGGTGGGGCGACGGCGGCGCGTACTTCGTCTCCAGCTACGCCCGCACCGAGAGCCCCGGCACGCCGCACGACGGCCAGGTGTGGTTCTACGACCCGCGCAGCAGCACGATCACCCTCAAGGTGCTGCTGGCGGTCAACACCGACCCGTCGCAGGACGGCGCCTACGACGGCCCCGACAACATCACCGTCTCTCCGTTCGGCGGCCTCGTGATCGCCGAGGACGGCGACGGCGTCTCCCACCTCTTCGGCGCCACCGCCGACGGCCAGACCTACCCCATCGCCCGCAACGAGCTGAACGTCGGCACCCCGGAGGCCCCGGAGTACAGCGAGTTCGCCGGCGTCACCTTCTCCGCCGACGGCAAGACGCTGTTCGCCAACATCCAGGACCCCGGCATCCTCCTCGCCATCACCGGCCCGTGGTCGGGCGACGACGGCGACGACGACTAGTTCCGCCGGTTCCCCCTCCCCTCTGATTCCGCCCCCCCCACGGCTCGACCGGTTCGACGGCAGTGGCTCAACGGCGAGCCACCGCCGACCCCTTGCCAGTGACACCTCTCCTCACGAGGAAACTGACATGCAAACCCTCATCGCACACGCACGCACCTTCGCCCACACTCAGGGCGCCGAACTGGGCGAACTTGCCGCAGGGCAGTCGCCGTACGCCCTCTTCATCACCTGCTCCGACTCACGCGTCATCCCCTCGCTCATCACCGGTGCCCGCCCGGGCGAGCTCTTCGAACTGCGTACGGCGGGGAACATCGTCCCCCCGTACGACGCGGGTCCCACCTCCGAGGCCGCGACGATCGAGTACGCCGTCAAGGTGCTCGGTGTCTCCGACATCGTGGTCTGTGGGCACTCCCACTGCGGTGCGGTCGGCGCGCTGGTGCGCGGCGACGATCTGTCGGCCGTACCCGCGGTGCGCGAGTGGCTCGGTCACGCCGCCGTACTGCCGTCCGGCGCGCCGAACGACCCGCAGGTCGCCGAGGCGGTCCAGCACCACGTGCTGGGGCAGGTGCTCCGGCTGATGTCGTACCCGTGCGTGGAGACCCGCCTCCGGGACGAGCGGCTGCGGGTCCACGCCTGGTTCTACGAGGTCCACACCGGCGGCGTGCTGGCGTACCGGGCCGAATCCGACTCCTTCGAGACGCTGTGAGGCATCCGATGAACACCGCTTACTTCAAGCAGGACTTCGCCGCCTCCGTCGTCGTGTTCCTGGTCGCCCTGCCGCTGTGCGTCGGCGTGGCCGTCGCCTCCGGTGTGCCGGCCGAACTCGGCATCGTCACCGGCATCGTCGGCGGTCTCGTCACAGGCATGCTGCCGGGCAGCAGCCTCCAGGTGTCCGGACCGGCCGCCGGTCTGACCGTGCTGTGCTTCGAGGCCGTGCAGTCGCACGGGCTCCCGATGCTCGGCGTGATCGTGCTGGCCACCGGCCTGCTGCAGCTCGGCATGGGGGCGCTGCGCTGGGGGCGCTGGTTCCGGGCCATCTCCGTCGCCGTGGTCGAGGGCATGCTCGCCGGGATCGGCCTCGTGCTGATCGCCGGCCAGCTGTACTCGATGACCCAGAGCAAGGCCCCGTCGTCCGGCATCGACAAGATCGCAGGGCTTCCGGCGATGTTCGCCGACTCGCTGGGCTCCGGCCCGGCTGTGGCGTCGCTGCTGCTGGGCGTGGGCACCATCGCCGTACTCGTGCTGTGGCCGAAGCTGCCGCAGAAGGTGCGCGTCGTGCCCGGCCCGCTCGTGGCCGTCGCGCTCGCCACCGTCGCCTCGCTGGCCTTCGGCCTGCCCGTCACCAAGGTGACGGTGGAAGGTCTGGTCTCGGTGATCCAGCCGCCCGCCCCCTCCGCCTTCGCTGACCTGGCGGACATCGGGGTCGTGAGCACCATCCTGGCGTTCACGCTGATCGCCTCGGCCGAGAGCCTGTTCAGCGCGGCGGCCGTGGACCGGCTGCACGACGGCCCCCGCACCCGCTACGACAAGGAGCTGATAGCCCAGGGCGTGGGCAACACGGTCTGCGGCCTGCTCGGCGCGCTGCCGATGACCGCGGTGATCGTGCGCAGCGCAGCCAACGTCCAGGCGGGGGCCCGGACCAAGGCCTCCCGGGTGATGCACGGCGCCTGGCTGCTGCTGTTCGCGGCCCTGCTCCCGGCCGCGCTGGGCATCATCCCGATCCCGGCGCTCGCGGCGGTCCTGGTGTACTCCGGCTTCAAGCTGATCCCGGTGAAGGGGCTCGCCGTCCTGTGGCGCGGGCACCGCGGCGAGGCCGTGATCCTCGTCGTCACCGCGGTGTCGATCGTCGCGATCAGCATGTTCGAGGGCGTACTGATCGGCCTCGCGCTCGCCGTGGTCAAGACGGCCTGGGAGGCGTCCCACGTCAAGCTGGAGATCGTCGACAAGGGCGCGGGCCCCGTGCAGGCCCACCTGAGCGGCAACGCGACCTTCCTGCGGCTGCCGAAGATCCTCGACACCCTGGAGGCGATCCCGCAGGACCGTCCCGTCGAGCTGGACCTGTCCCGGGTGCACCACCTCGACCACGCCTGCCGTACGGCCCTGGAGAACTGGGCAGAGCGGCACGGAGCGGCCGACTCTGCCTCGGCCAAGGTCATCATGGCCGCCGTCTGAGCCATGGCCGGCTGAGCGGGACGCGGGGGCGGCGCCGTACGGGGTGCCGCCCCCGCACACAGGCCGCGCATCGCTCACACACAAAGTTCAAGAGCAGGTAATGCGGCTGGTGGGCCGCCCGCCGGACCCCGCTGGTACCTCTTCAGACCGGATCCGATGCCGGAAGGCCCACCAGCCGCTCACCCCAGGACACCGAGGAGGTCGTACCCGAGTGACCCGCAGCCAGCGTCTCGCCGCTCTCGCGGCCGGCGCGATCCTGCTCGTCGGAATCCCCGTCGCCGGAGTCCATCAGGCGCCGCCGCCGGATCTCGGCGAGCCCGTCGTCGTCGGCCGCACCGGAATCGGCCCCACGAGCAGCTCCGTACCGTCGCCGGACAGCCGGGCGAGGGAGCGGACCCCGACCCGGTCACCGTCCCCCGGCGCGACGACAGCGACCCCCGACGAGTACGGCAGCGAGGCTGCCGTCGCCCCTACTCCCCCCGAGGCGGAGAGGCAGGACGACACGGACTCCGACCGGACGGACGAGGCGCAGCCCGTGTCACCGAAGGCCCCCAGCCCAGCCGGAGACACGTCGGACGACGATCCGACGCCCACCTACAGCCCCGCAGCGTCGGCCACCTCGGGGACGCCGAGCACACCGGCAGGCGACGATGGAGACGACGATGACACCGGTGAGGACGGTTGAGCCCGCACCGAAGCAGGCCGTCGGAATGTCCGGGCGCCACCCCCTGCGGTCGATCCGCGTGCGCCTGCTCGGGCGGATGCTGCTGCTGGTCGGACTCACCCTGGCGAGCCTCACCGGTGCGGAATCGTTCATCCTCACGGCTCGACTGAACGAGCGCGTCGACCGCGAACTCGCCCACGACATCGAGGCGTTCCGCTCCTTCGCGACCGGGACCGCAGCCGGTTCCGGGCCGACCCCCGGCGGGGTCCGCGCCCTCTTCGTCTCCTACCTGGAGGGCTACATACCGGAGCACGGCCAGACCCTGATCACTCTGGTCGACGGAGAGCCGTACCGGCGCTCCGCCGAGGAGCCGCCGGCCCGCCTGGACACCGACCGCGCACTGATGCGGCGGGCCGCCGAGGTCCGCTCACCCTCCTACGGGGACGCGCAGAGCGCGGCGGGCTCCGTGCGGTTCGTGGCCGTGCCCGTAGCGGTGGCGGGCGACTCCGCGCCGGGCGTCCTCGTCATCGCCACCTTCACCCAGCAGGAACGCGACCATATCAACGACTCGATCCGCACTCAGGTCTATCTCGGCTTCGGCGCCCTGCTGCTCTCCGCGTGCGTGGGCTGGATCTTCGCCAGCCGTATCGTCGCACCGCTCCGGGTGCTGCGGGACACCGCCCGCTCCATCCACGAGTCGGACATCACCCGCCGCATCCCCGTCCAGGACCGGGACGAGATCGGCCGACTGGCAGCCACCTTCAACGACATGCTCGGCCGCCTGGACGACGCCTTCTCCACCAAACGGCAGTTCATGAATGATGTGGGCCACGAACTGCGCACCCCCATCACCATCGTGCTCAGCCAACTGGAGACACTCCCCGACGACCCCGCCGACCGCGCCCAGACGGTCTCCGTCATCACCGACGAACTGCACCGCATGCACCGCATGTCGGAGGAACTCCTCATGCTGGCCAAGGCCCGCCGCCCGGACGCCCTGCGCCCCGAGGACCTCAGCCTCTCCGAACTGATCGAGGAGGTGTACGTCAAGGCCGCCGCGCTGGCCGAACGCCGCTGGCTCCTCGACTTCGCGGAGAACCCGCACCGCGACACCCTCCACGCCGACCGCCAGCTCCTCACCCAGGCCATGATCCAACTCGCCCAGAACGCCGCTCAGCACACCGAGGAACACGGCCGGATCTGGATCGGCGGACGGGCCGGGCACGACAGGGTGGAACTGTGGGTCAGGGACACCGGCCCCGGCATCCGGCCCGCCGACCAGCAACGCATCTTCGAGCGGTTTGCGCGTGCCGAGGAGAGCCGGGGCAGGACCGGAGCAGGCCTCGGACTCGCCATCGTCAAGGCCATAGCCGAGGCACACCACGGCGAGATCGACGTGGACAGCGCTCCGGGCCGCGGCGCGACCTTCACCCTGCGCATCCCGTACATCACGCACGCCTTGAACGGCGGTCCCCGGAACCCATGAGCGAGCTATGAGCCCGACATGAGCCAGAGCAGACAGCCCCGCCGCCACCTCCTCATCGCCGAGGACGAGGCCCACATAGCCTCGAACCTCTCGGAACGCTTCACCGCCCACGGCTTCCGCACCACCGTCGTCACCGACGGCGAGTCGGCCCGCCGCGCGGCCATGTCGGGCGGGTTCGACCTCATGATCCTCGACATCGGCCTGCCCGGCGAGGACGGCTTCACCGTGGTCACCCGCCTCCGCGCGGCGTCCAGTGCCCTTCCGGTCATCATTCTCACGGCTCGGGACACCGTCGCCGACACTGTGTACGGCCTGGAGGGCGGCGCCGACGACTACATGACCAAACCCTTCAGCTTCGAGGAACTCCTCGCCCGCGTCCGGCTGCGTCTGCGCCTGCGCGAGACCGACAACTCCGTCCTGCGCCGTGCCGGAATCGCCCTGGAGACCCGCACCCGCCAGGCCTATGTCGACGGCCGGATCCTCCAGCTCAGTGCCCGGGAGACCGCTCTGCTGGAACACCTCATGCGCAACGCCGGCAGCGTGCTCAGCCGGGAGGACCTGCTCTCCGACGTCTGGGGGTACGAGGCGTCCGAGGGCTCCAACGTCGTCGACGTGTACATCCGCTACCTCCGCCGCAAGCTGGGCGCGTCCAGGATCACCACGGTGCGGGGGCAGGGCTACCGGCTGGGCGGCGACGAACTCGCGTGACGGGGGCAAGGCCGCAGGGATCTGCCCAACCCGGCCGAGCCACCCGACCGGCGTCACGCCGACGCCCAGCCCCCCCCGGAGCCAGAACTGACCCCGCGCGACGCCTGGTTGCTGGTCGCCCTCGCCACCCACCCCGACGGCCGCACGGCGGCCCAGCTCGCCCTCGATCCCTTCGCGGACCGGCACCGGGCGGGGTGGGTTCGTGCGGAGACGGGGTGCTTGCGGGCGAGCCTGCCGGGGTTGCAGACGACACTGAGCCGGACCGCCGGTCGCGAGGCCGCACGGAAGCGCAGCCACAGCCCCCTGCTCGGGGCCGGGGGGAGATTGGCTCCGGCTGCGTGGTGCCGGGACACGGCCGCGCCCCGCCGGGGGCAGGCGGGGGCAGGTGCCCCCCGCATGGGCGGGGACGTGGTGGAATCACCGCGTTCGGGGGACTCGGGGTGTAATCCTTCACAGGCCCGGATGGAGCACCCGCTTCCATGCCGTGCTGCTCCTGCCATCCGCGGGGGTCGAAATGAGAGTCGAACTGATCCGACAGGCTGCCACCGTGCTGTTCGACGTCCCGGACGGCGCTCATCAGGAGATCATCGCGCTCATCACGGCTGTGGCCCAGGCTCCGAAGCCACAGGATCCGGAGCTGGCCGCGGCGTTCGGTGAATGGTGCTGGCTCGTCTACACAGCCCATGGTGACGTGGTCGAAGTGCTGGACGTCGGCTGCGCCCGGTGACGTCAGCTGCACGCGGGGGCTGATTCCCGGCGCCCCGTGGCCGCCCGGGAAGCGCGCAAGGCGTCGCTTCCCCAAGCTACCGAGGCACCTGCCCGGGGCCGGGTCCCGTGCACGGTCACCGGACGGGTCCGGCCCTTGAGCCTTCCGGTTCCCTCCCGGACGGTCAGCGATTCCGCCTCGGTGCGTGCGGGAAGACGCGCATGCATGCGTACGCCTCCGCCGGATTCGACGGAGGCGTACGTGTTGATCATTGTGTGCTACGGCCCGGTGCCGGGAGCGACTGAGCCACCGCGCATGCCGAGTGATGCGGCGTCAGTCGTCCCCGTCCAGCGCGTTCGTGACCTTGGCCAGGTCGACGAACTTGAAGTCGGTGTTGTCCCGGACCTCCCCGTCCGCGTCCGTCTCGTCCGGGGTGTTGTGCCCGTCCTGCACCACGAGCAGGCCGTTCGGGTAGCGGGAGCCCAGGGGGGCGTTCAGCACGGCGGCGCCGTCGCACTCCTCGGAGCCGTCGACGGTGCCGGCGGTGATCCGGAAGCCGCTCTCGTACTCGTTGTTGTCGGACACCTCGCGGTCGTACGCGGCGAAGGTGTTGTCGCCCTGGCTGGAGGCGAGCAGGTAACCGTCACCGGAGCCCTCGTCGAGGATGGTCAGGCCCTCGACGTCGGCGGACAGGTGCGTGCCGCCGTATCCGGGGTCCGCGCCCGCGACACACTCCTCGGTCGCCTCGTCGTACGTGGCGGGGACGCCGTACTCCCGAACCTTCTCGATCAGCTTCGGCTTGCCGCCGAGGTCGGCGGGCATCCGCCAGATGCCGACGTCCTCCTGGCCGGCGTACAGGACCTTGTTCACCGGGTCGACGACCATGCCCTCGACCTGCGGGAGGTCACCGGGGTCGGCGCAGGGTGTCCAGGACTGGCCGTTGGGGAGGGTGAAGGAGGACGGCAGGTCGATGGTGCGCACCTGCCGGTAGGTGACCGCGCCGGTGGAGGTCGCCTTCAACTCCAGCAGGGCCAGCCGGGTGCGGCTGCGCCGGCTCGCGACGGCGTAGGAGCGGCCGGTGGACTTGTCCGTCCAGGTGGCCAGACCGTAGGGGGTGGTCTGGCTGTTGACCTCGTCGAGGGTCTTGGAGAAGACCAGCGGGGCGTTCGGGTCGGTGATGTCCGTCAGCGGCTGGGCGGCGCCCGGGGTGATCCGGTAGATCCGCAGGTGGTCGCGGCCCCGGTCGGTGACGACGGCGACGTCGGCGCGGCCCGTCGGCAGCGGGAATCCGGAGACCAGGTCCACGTTGTTGAAACGGCCCGGCTTGTCGTCGGGGGTCGGGGCGGGCGGCGCCGGGATCGACTGCACCTCCTTGCCGGCCAGGTCGTACACGCGCAGGCCACCTTCCTTGGCGGTGGCGATCACCAAGCTGGCGTCTGGGTCGGCGGCGTTGCGCCAGATCGCCGGGTCGTCGGCGTCGGCGTTGCCGCCGGCGCCGTCGCCGTACAGGGCCGGGGTCTCGGTGGTGGCGGTCAGGCCCGGAAGCCCGGAGTCGGCCTGTGCCGAGGTGGGCAGGACCGCCACGGCGGTCATGGCCGCGACGATCGCGGCGAGCTGTGTCCCGCGCAGGTTGCGCACAGTACCTCCACGTAGGGGGAAGAGCGGACGAGGCCCGGTGGGGCAACGCATGGCATGTGATCGATGTGATCCCTGCGTCGGGCCGCCAAGATCCTCAGCTCCGAAGGTGAAGCGCTTACCGCCGCCCGGTGACGTGTCCATGCCCTGGTGGTGAGGAGTCGGAGCGCGCCTCGCCCGTGGCACGCCCCTGGCCCGCGGTCTCCGGCCGGCGGCTGGAAAGAGGTTCTCCCAACGCTCACTTTCCGTTGGGAATCGGACGAACGTTTCGCTCCTAAGGTGGCGGCGGCCGCCCCCCGGTTCTCCCCGTTCGTTGCATCGAGAGGGACTCCCATGACAGGCACGTCCGCCGGAAGACCGACCGGTCCCGGTTTCGAACGACGCACCCTCCTGCGCGGAGCAGCGGTGGCCGCGGCCGCATCCGTCCCCTTCCAGTCCCTCGCCGCGCGCACGGCGGCAGCCGCACCGGTCAAGCTCGAATTCGACGCCGGATACGGCCCGTTGAGCCCGGTGAAGGACCAGGCGACAGGCCTGGAACTGCTGCAACTGCCGCGCGGGTTCGAGTACATCTCCTACGGGTGGACGAACGACCTCATGGACGACGGGGTGCGCACCCCGGGTTCGCACGACGGCATGGCGGCCTTCCGCTACGGCGACAAGGTCCACCTCGTCCGCAACCACGAGCGCGGCGCCGGGCCCGCCTTCACCGCACCCGCCTACAACCCCGAGGCCGGTGGCGGCACCACCACCCTGGTCTTCGACCCCGACGCCAGCCAGTGGCTGGAGTCCTACGGCAGCCTCGGCGGCACCATCCGCAACTGCGCCGGCGGTCCCACCCCGTGGAACACCTGGCTGACCTGCGAGGAAACCTTCTCCACGACTGTCGGCAAGCGCCACGGCTACATCTTCGAGGTGGCCTCGCAGGGCAAGGGCAACCCCGAGCCGTACAAGGCAATGGGCCGGTTCAACCACGAGGCGATCGCCATCGACCCGGCGACTGGCTACGTCTACGAGACCGAGGACCGCGGCGACGCCTCCCTGTACCGGTTCGTCCCGGCGGTCCCGGGCGACCTGTCCAAGGGCGGCCGGCTGGAGGCCCTGCGTATCGGCAGCACGTCGTACGACACCCGCCTCGACGGCGAGAAGGCGTACGGCACCGTGTCCTGGGTGCCCGTGGAGGACGTCGACCCGGCGACGGACACGGTGCGGTACCAGGCGCAGGCGAACGGCGCCGCGGTGTTCAGCCGCCTGGAGGGTGCCTGGTACGGCAACGACCGCATCTACGTCATCACCACCGACGGCGGTCCCGCCCGCCAGGGCCAGGTCTTCGAACTCGACCCGGCCACCGACGAGTTCCGGGTGCTCTTCGCCTCGCCCGGCGCCGAGGTCCTCAACGCGCCGGACAACATGTGCGTCAGCCCGCGCGGCGGCCTGGTGCTCTGCGAGGACGGCGGCGGCACCGAGTACGTCCACGGGCTGACCACCGAGGGCGAGATCTTCCGCTTCGCGGCCAACAACGTTGATCTGCGCGGCGGGACCGCGGGCAAGAACGTCCCGGCGGCCGACAACCGGGGCTCGGAGTGGGCCGGTTCGGTGTTCGAACCGAAGAACGGCAACTGGCTGTTCGTGAACGTCCAGTCCCCCGGCATCACCTTCGCGATCACCGGGCCCTGGACCCAGGGCGCCCTCTAGCCTTCGGCCGAGAACGAGGGACGCGTCGAGGACTCCGTACGCCCAGCCCTGCATCGCCAGGTGCGAGGTGTCAGCGACCTCGACGCGCTCCCACAACGCCCGGCCTCGGCCGAGAGCTTCATCGCGCGAACGCACCCACTCGGCGCCCGCCCCGCGAGACAGGGAGAGTTGAGGCGAAGGCGGTCACGGCTCGAGGTACGCCACTTCAGTGGCAACCTGTTCGACGGCGTGCAGCCTGCGTCGCAGGTGGGCACGCTCGGGCTCGGTCCCGGCCAGGGCGAGTGCCTCCCGATAGGCGGCCGTCGCCTCGGTGAGGCGGCCCAGCCGGCTGAGCAGGTCGGCCCGCGCGGCCGGGTAGGGGTGGTAGTCGCGCAGCCGCGGCTCGTCGGCCAGATCGTCCAGCAGGGCCAGGCCCGCTTCCGGGCCGTCGCGCATCGCCACGGCCGCGGCCCGGTTCAGCGCGACGACGGGGGACGGCGCCAGTGCGAGCAGCACGTCGTACAGCGCCACGACCTGCGGCCAGTCGGTCGATGCGAGGTCTTCGGCCTCGTCGTGCAGCGCAGCGATCGCGGCCTGCACACCGTAGGGGCCGGGCGGTCCGCCCGTCAGCGCGACGATCACCAGGCCACGGCCCTCGTCGATCATCGCGCGGTCCCAGCGGCTGCGGTCCTGCTCGTCGAGCAGCACGAGCGCGCCGTCCGGACCGGTGCGGGCCTCGCGTCGGGCATGGACGAGCAGCATCAGCGCGAGCAGCCCGGCGACCTCCCGTTCGGCGGGCAGGAGCCGGTGCAGGATGTGGGCCAGCCGGATGGCCTCCTCGGCGAGGTCGAGCCGCTGAAGGAGCGGGCCCGAGCTGGCCGCGTATCCCTCGGTGAAGATCGAGTAGATGGTCTGCAGCACTCCCGGCAGTCGTTCCGGCAGTTCCTCGGCGCCGGGCACACGGAAGGGAATGCGGGCCTCGCGGATCTTCTTCTTCGCCCGCGTGATGCGCTTGGCCATCGTCGCCGGTGGTACGAGAAAGGCCCGGGCGACCTCAGGCGTGGTCAGCCCGGCCAGGCACCGCAGGGTCAGTGCCAACCGGTCCTCGGCCGCCAGCGCCGGGTGGGCGCAGGTGAAGAACAACTGCAGCCGTTCGTCCGGCAGTTCCCCACCGGCATCCGCGGGCGGGGCGGGGGCGGCACGATCGGCATCCACTTGCAGGAGTGCCAGCCGGGCGGCGTAGGCGTGGTTCCGCCGCAGCCGGTCCACCGCCTTGCGCCGCGCCGTCGTCATGAGCCATGCCCCGGGCCGGGGCGGAACGCCGGAGGACGGCCAGTGCACCAACGCCGCCTCGATGGCCTCCGAGGCCACCTCCTCGGCCAGATCGAGATCGCCGAAGCGACGGACGAGGGCCGCCAGCAGGCGGCCACGCTCCTCCCGGAAGACGGCCTCCACCGACGCCGCAACAGGCGTCCCGGTACCGGCGGCCCTCTCGTCCACGATCCTCAGCCCCCGAACTCGGCCACCGGCCGCACCACGACCGACCCGCTGCCCTGTGCCCCCGGGCAGCGGGCGGCCCAGTCCAGCGCGACATCCAGGTCCGGCACGTCGATGACGTAGAAGCCGCCGAGAACCTCCCGGGTCTCGGCGAACGGCCCGTCCGTCACGATCCGCCGACCCTCCTGGTCGACCCGGACCGTGGTGGCGGTGACCAGGTCGGCGAGCGACTCGCCGGAGACCAGGATCCCGGCATCCCTCACCTCCTTGTCGTAGGCCATCCAGTCCTCGACGCTGCACTCGGCGGCTCCGCCGTCTTCGTCCACGGCACCGGCGTTGATCAGCAGCATGTACTTCACAGTCAGCCTCCCGTTGTCCCTTGCCTTCTTGTCTTCGCGCACGACACAGCCGTCGTACGACATGACTACGAACGGCACGCCCTCGGATGGACACCCTTCCCGAAGAATTTCACCAAGGCCCGTGCCACAAGACCGGCAGTGATCGGGAACGAGGGACCTCCATCACTTGGTCCACAAGGATTCCCAGATCGTTCATTTGGTGACGGACTGATTGTTTCTGCACCAAACCTACTCATCGGTTGGCCGGAAAGAGTTGGCCTTCCTGCACGGTGCAGTGCTCGGCATCTCGGCCGCCGTCTTCGGCGGCACCCTCATGCACAGTGCCGTCTACGCGGCCCCGCCCAGAACGGCACCAGCCCCTACGGCGGCCTGCTGGCCGCCGACGCCGACGCCGACGCCGACGGGATCACGCTGCCCAGCGGCTTCACCAGCAGAGTCATCGCCCACTCCGGCCAGACCGTCTCCGGCCCCTCTTACACCTGGCACAACGCCCCCGACGGCGGCGCCTGCTTCGCCGACAGCACCGGCTGGATCTACGTCTCGAGCGACCCCCAACGCTGAGCCACGACCAGGTGATGACGCCGGCCCACAGCAGCATGGCACCGTTGGTGCAGTACGGCCCCGGATGACGACGTCGTACTGGCAGCGGGGTCAGACGGGCCTGCCACACGCCCCAGGGGCCAGAGCCAGGCGAGCATCACCTCCTGCACGTCGATGCCGCACTTCGGTGACCTTGTCGCCACACGATCGTGGGCCCCGCCCGGCGGGCGACGACCGCAGACACGCCAGATCGACCAGCAGCTCCCACTCCCCAGCCCCGAGCCGTTCTCTCAGCCGCCCGGCGTTCGAGATCATCACTGCGGCTGACCCAGGTCCGGCTGATCCGGGAGGACATCCACTACCGTCGGCAATCCGGCCCGACCGCGTCGCTACATGACAGCCCGAGTAAAAGCGACTCCCGGTAATGCCGGATCAGGGTTTCAGGTGCGCAGGAGAGCGGCGATGCGGGCGGCGGTGCACCGGGGGCTGCTCACCTCGCAGGCGAGCGCCATGACCTGGTCGTCCTCGGGGTGGATGAAGTACGGCTGCTTGCGGGTTTTGCCCGTGCCCGGGTCCTTGGCCTGCTGCCACTCGTAGAAGCCGTCGGCCGGCAGCAGGCAGCGGCGCCGGAGAAACGCGCGGCGGAAGGCGGGCTTCTCGTGCACGGTCTCGAGCCGCGCGTTGATCATCCGCGCACCGATCTTGACGTCCTTGGCCCACGACGGCACCAGGCCCCAGCGCAGCGGCCGCAACTCCCGTCCCCCTGAGGCGGCTTCGTCCTTGTCGCGCGGGGTGCGCTCAAGGACGGCCCACACCTCGTTGGTCGGGGCAACGTTCCAATTCGGCGCGAAGGTCTCCTCGGCTCGCCAGTCGGTGACCTGGAAGAGCTGAACCAGGTCCTCCGGACTGCGGGTGGATACGTAGCGACCGCACATGCAGCCAGTCTGCCACCAGCATCCCTGTCTGCCACTGTGCCGGTTACCGTCTCGAGCAGACGAAGCCGGCCTCGAAAAGGCCGAGGCGGGCTGATCCGGCTGAGTCCTGAGCGCGGTGCTGTCGGTCTGGTGCCGTACTGTTCGCCGAGCTTCGTCGTCCCATCGGAGAACCGCATGTCCTCGCTTGCCCGGCTTGTCGCAAAGCTTGCCGCACCTTTGCCCGCCTCCCAGGCATTCGCCCCTTCCCTGATCGGACTGCCGGGACGTAGGGCACTCGTGCAACGATGCGACAGCGAGCCGGTCGTGCATGACGGGGACGGCTCGTTCGGCATGGCACTCACGGCTGTCACTTCTGCCCTTGGTGTGCCTCGAGACTGTTCGGACCGCGTGGCGACTGCCCGCGGGGCAGTGCAGAGATACGCGTCATGGGGAACAGCGTCGCCTACGCTGCCCTTGAACTGGTTGCTCACTATGCTGACGAGGTGCTCGAGCTCGGCGCCCAGGTGCCAACTCCGCCGGGAAGGCGGGCTATCAGCGGTCCCAGTCACCCCCTACCATGCCCTGCATGCCCTATCTGCTGATCCGTCAGAGGTTCGCCGACTACAACCAGTGGCGTGAGGCATTCGACTCCCTCACTGAGCAGCGCAGCGCCGTAGGTCTCGAGACCGTCGTCGTCACCCGAGACATGGGCGACCCGGCCGAGGCTGTCGTCCTGTTCCGCTTCGACGACATCGAACAGGTCAAGAAGCACTTTCCGTCGCCAGAGTTGGAGGACGCCTGGCGGCGTGGCGGTGTCATCGAGGGCAGCAACCAAGCGACCTTCCTACTGGAGGCCGAGTAGTCGGCCGGGGATCCGGGGTCAGCTTGAGCCGGTCTCGGGGGCGACCGGTGCTGGCGGGGTGAGGGTGAACAGGCCGGTTCGAGTGCGGTGAGGATGCCGCGGTTGACCAGGCGTTTCAGCCAACGCGCGGTCTCGTGCACCAGCCACTGCCGGTCCGCCGCCACACCCGCACCGCCACCCGTCGAACTCTCACGGAACACCCTCTGAGAGCGCATCTGTGGAGTTGTCAGCCCAAGGTGGTCCGTGCAGGCCCGGCCGAG
This sequence comes from Streptomyces sp. NPDC059866, assembly GCF_042731325.1. NCBI lineage: Bacteria > Bacillati > Actinomycetota > Actinomycetes > Kitasatosporales > Streptomycetaceae > Streptomyces > Streptomyces sp. NPDC059866. The sequence goes on from NZ_JBHWJT010000067.1 coordinate 21,138, forward strand.
GGCGCCCCCTGCCGCGATGAGTTCCGGCCGGGTCGCGGGTCTGTTCTGGTGACCGCCGTAGGGCGTCGTACGACGCTGCCCGGCACGCGACACCACGGAGAACGCCATGACGAACACGCCGAGTGACCCGACCACCGCCCTGCCCGGCCGCCCGCCCGTCGTTGACCTGGCCACCTGGCAGGCCGCCCGTGACGAGCTGCTGGTCCGCGAGAAGGCCCACACCCGCGAGGGCGACTCCCTCGCCGCAGCCCGCCGCCGGCTGCCGATGGTGGAGCTCGACGGGACGGTCGAGGTCGTCGGACCCGACGGCCCGGTCCCGTTCCTGGAGCTGTTCCAGGGCCGCGACGAGCTCGTGGTCTACAAACACATGTGGTACGACGGCGCGCCGCACCAGGGGCAGTGCGAGGGCTGCACCACCACGGCCTGGCACCTGAAGGACGCCGTCTACCTCAACGCCCGTGGCGTCTCGTTCGCCATCCTGACCACAGGCCGGCCGGACGAGGTGGCCTCCTACGTCGAGTTCATGGGCTACACCCAGCCCTGGTACTCGGTGCGCGACGTGGACGAGCCGGTCGGCGGCAGCATGGGTTACCTCACCTGCTTCCTGCGCGACGGCGACCGCGTGTTCCTCACCTACTCCACGACGGGCCGTGGCAACGAGCGGGTCAACGGCTCCTTGGGCCTGCTCGACATGACGCCTTATGGTCGCGGCGAGGCGTGGGAGGACAACCCCGAGGGCTGGCCCGAGGGGCACAGCCCGTGCTGGTCCTGGCGTTCGGACGCGGACGGGAACGCCACCTGGGGCCCGACCAGCCGCCCCGTGCCACAGTGGACCCGCCCCGGCGCGACGCCCGTGGAGACCCTCGGCCGGCACGGCCACCACCACTGACGCACCCTCGTCGACGGCCTCGGCAGAAGGTGTTACCGACCTTTCCGCTGAGTTGCCGGGGCGACATCACTTGATCCCTGCGGTAGTTCGTGGCCATGAGGTACGCACAGGGTGGTGGCCTCACTTCGCAGGGTCAGGTCGGGCGGGAGCGGGTGCGGGCGGCAGGCCCTGCGCCCGTCGGGTCCTGCGAAGGGACCGAAGGTCGACGACAGTGACTTCGCCGTGCTCGAGCCGCTCCTGCTGGACGGCGCGATGGCCCAGGGCTGGGCGGATGAGCGGTGGACGCTTTCGCGGGTGCGACTGCTGATCGCGGACCAGTCGGGGGCGTTGTCGGTTCGCGGTGTGTGGGAGGTGCTGCGGCGGCATGGCTGGTCTTCGAGGACGAAGCCGCCGTCTCGATGGGCTCAGTCAAGATTTTCGTGATGGGGTGACCGAATGTCACTTCGGTGGCATGGTCCGCAGTGTGTGACGACTTGCTGGACATGGTG
>NZ_JBHWJT010000068.1:0-22336 GCF_042731325.1 Streptomyces sp. NPDC059866
CTGGGCGTGAGGGAACCCGCCGCCTCGTCACGGACCGTGGCCAGGAGCCACGCGCCCGGACAGGAAGACCCCAAGGAACGCGGGCGACCAGCGCACCCAAAACCGTTCGGGATGCGCGCAGTGCCGGGCAGTGGGTCCAAGACCCACTCCTGCTCACTGATTAGGAACGGTTTGACCGTGCCGTGCATGGCCGCCGCCCACTCGGGGAAAGTCCAGTCCGCGCCGACGCCGCGGAACGCGGTCTGCCAGGTGTGGCGGTGGTTGTCGACGAAGCCGGGCATGACGATCCGGTCGGTGGCGTCGATCACCTCGGCGTCCGGCGCGTCGATCCGTCCGGCAACCTCGACGATCACGCCGTCCTCGATGAGCACGTCACCGCGGTCGAGATCGCCGACAGCCGGGTCCATGCTGACCACGGTGCCGCCGGTGAGCAGGGTCTTCATCGGATGAACTCCTTCACAGAGGTGGATGGGCGCGTGGCTGCCGAGACGATGGTTCTGCAGGTGGGACATGGAGGTGCACCTCTTCGATTCGTCGCTGTCCGGCAGTGCGAGGTCCTGTTCGAGACGGAGGATGTGGGCGCGCCGACGTGCGCCGTGAGTGGGTCTCCGGGGCCTGTTTCGCCTTGTTCGGCAAGCTCCTTGGCCTTTGGGGGCCGGTTGTGTCGGAGCGTTGTGGTGCACTGGGCGCGCCGACGTGTGGCCGTCGCACCCGGTGCGGTGCACACTGCCGATGGTGCTCACGCCGTCCTGACGCAGCCGTGGCCTCGGCCACGATGAGGGCGGGGCGCCTGAAGTCTCGGCAGGCGTGCAACGGGGGCGCCGCTGCAGCGCAAACGGTCGCTCAGGTGGTCGCAGTTTTGGTGAGCACCGCGTCGGCCGCGGCGAGCGCGTCGGCGACCAGGTCAGCCGTGTCCTCGGTGCCCGCGGCCAGCCGGACCAGGCCCAGCGGAACCGATTCCGCGATCTGTTCCTCGCTGAGCATCCCGCGCCACATGGACGCCGGACGGATGCACGGCCAGCGATTCCACGCCGCTGAGGCTGCCCGAGTTGTGGCGCAGTACCAGATGAACCGTACGGGGAGGGCGGGGACAGACGGTGTCTACCCCGAGGGGGGCGGGTGCGAGAGCGGCCACCGATCCGTCCTGACAGCAGACATGCCAGGCCCGGCCTGTACCGCACAGGCCGGGCCTCGTATGTCCCGCGTCATACGGAGCCGACTCAGGCGCTGACCTTCTCCTCCTGACGCTCCAGCACCCACCCCGGGGCCGATGCCAAGGACGTGAGCATTTCGAGCGCGGCACGCGCGTCCTCAAGGGCACGATGCCCGCCGCCCAGCGGCAGGAAGTCGCGCCTGCCCTCCCAGTCGGAGCGCCGGCGCATGATGCACCCCCAATGATCCTTCTCCCGCAGGTGCTGCGGATCCGCCTCCGCCCGAAGGCAGTCACTCAGGATGACCGTCTTGTCGTACTCCGCGTTGTAGGTGAGGATCTTCCGCCCGGCAGTGACGCGCAGCACCTCCGGCAGCACCTGGTCCCAGGTCGGCGCGTCCGCGACCATCGCGTCAGTGATCTTGTGAAGGTCGAAACTGTCCTCAGTCACCGGGATCTGCGGGTTGACCAGGCTCTCCAGCAGGACCTCGCCGGTGGCCGCATCGACCACGGCGATCTCCATGACCCGGCCCCACCAGGCGTGTGTCTCGGTGTCCAGCACGCAGGCCACGCCTGGTTGCAACATCCGCCGCGCCCAGTGGATGGCCGTGCCCTGTTTGCTCAGCAGCTGGATGCCGTCCGCGAAGCGGGAGGCGACCGGGTTGCCGGCGAGCAGCGCGGCGACGTCGTCCCGCGACGGGGCGCCGTCCAGGCCCGGCTCCCAGTCGATCAGCCAACGGTTGTCGAGGTTCGCGAAGCGCGTCCAGACCGGCAGGTCGAAGGTATCGCGTAGCTCGTCGACGAAGGCGCGGACGATGGTGGCCGCTGCGATGCCACTTGGGCGAAGGCCCGCAGCGGAGAGGGCCGGCCGGGCTTGGTCGCCCGGACCGCCTCCCGATCCACCCCGGGGATGTCCTTGAGCGCGTTCAGGTTGCCAACCCGGTACATCGGCACCTCGACGACCTTCCGGTGGCCGCGGTCGCCCGACCACACCGTGCGCCGCACGTGGCTGACCGGCGCCGGCCATCCGGCCTCGATGCAGTACTCCAGGCCCTGGCGCCGGATATCCAGGTGCTGCGCCGCTGGCTCCGGGCCGAGCATCCGTGCACAGGATGTCCGCCCCCAAGTCCTCGTTGCCGGCGAGCCGCTCGACGTCCTCAAGCGCCCACCGTCCGAAGCGGCCGGGCGCGATGCCCTGCTCCTCGGCGGCCTTCTCGAACTCGGCGACCTCCCAGCCGCACCGGCCGGCCGCCTCGTCCGTACGGGCCGAGGCCTGAAGCCACGCGACCCGCTCGGTCACGATCTGCTCCAGCGCCGCGCACATCTGCGAGGTGGGGGAGGACAGTTGCAGCTCGTCGTACAGCGCGGAGCCCTCGAACCTGCCGACACACTCCAGCAGGCCCTGCTCGGCGAGCTGCTCGATGTCGCACGCCCAGACCTCGAGCTTCTTGCCGGCGAGATGCGGCGCCTGCGCCAGCAGCTGCGCCCCGCGGCTCGCGCCGTAGCCGGGGTGCGTGCCGAGCACCTCGATGATCTGGTCGCGGCGTGCCCTGACGTCGTCGGCCTGCTCGTTCGACCACCGGCCCGAGTTCAGGGCCGGAGCCGGGATGAGCCCCTTGAGCCGTCCCCGTTCGACCTGCCGCCGGGCCAGGCCCGCGTGATTGGCCAGCTGGACCGGGCCGAACCCCATGCGTCGTCCCATCGCTAGTCCCTTCTCCTGGTCGCTCCGCCATCGCAAAACAGAAACTGACAGAACATCTGAAAACCTGTCAAGCTGTTTTAAAAATAGGCAAGTTCGGGCAATACACTTATAACTGCGCACGCGTACGCGAGGAAAAATCACCCGGCCGGAGCCGCCTCCCGGCCCCGACGGCGACTCCCCTGCCGATGGGCGGGGCTCCGTAGTCGTACGAGGAGGTGCGGCGGGTGTCCCGCATGAGGGTGACGCTCACCCCGAGCAACTCGTCCAGCGCGCCGCCGAACGCGGCACGACCGCGCTCGCCCTGACCGATCGCGACGCCGTCACCGGCGCCGTACGGTTCGCGCAGGCCGCCCTCGAGCACGGCTCCGGCCCCTCTTCGGCATCAACCTGGCCGTCGCCCCGCTCGCCGCCGCCCCCGCACAGCGCCGCCGCACCCCGGTCCGCGGTGGCGCCCACGTGCTGGAGCCGTTCGTCCGCATCGTCCTGCTCGCCCAGTCCCGCACCGGCTACGGCTGTGCCGGTTGACCTCCGCCGCCCACGCCCCCGGCGACAGCCCGCCCCATCTGGCCTGGGACGACCTGCACCGGCACGCGGGGGAGGGGCTGACCGTGCTGCTCGGCCCCACCTCCGAACCCGTCCGCGCCCTGTCCGCCGGCCGACCCGACCTCGCCGAACACCTCCTCGCCCCCTGGCGGCAGCTGCCCGGCATCCAGCTACGCCTGGAAACCTGCCGGCTAAACCGCGTCGGCACAGGGCCCGGCTCACTGCGCCCGGCCGCCCGCACTCTCACCCCCGCCGACCAGCTGGACATCCCGGCCGTGCTGGCCAACGCCGTCCGCTACGCCGACCGAGACCGGCACCGCCTTGCCGACGTCCTGGACGCCGCCCGCCTACTGCGCTCCATCGACCGCCGCCACCTCGACTCCGGCGAGCACCGGCTGAAGGACCCGGCCGCCATGCACGAGATCGCCCGCCGGATCGCCGCGGCCCCCGCGCGCCCGGCTGCCGCAGCTCACCGGGTGCGCGGAGGCACGCCACCGCCGAAGCCAGAACGCCCCGACACCACCCCCGCCAAGGCCGTCCGCAAGCAAGGCCGCACAGACGAAGCAAGCAGAAAGCCGGCACAGGCCCAGCGGGAGGCGGAAGCAGCCGAGCAGCGGACCCGGCAACGGGAGGACGAGCACGACCAGGCGCAGGCGGAGGTCGAGCGGGCCGAAGCAGCCCTGCGGGAACTCGAAGAGCGCGGGACCGAACTGGCTCGGCAACTCCACGCCACGGTGGAACTGCGACGCCGGATGCGAAACGACCTCGATGACGCACGCAACTGTGCTGCGCAGACAGATCGTGCTGTGCGGCAGGCACGCCATGCCGCTGAGGCGGGGTGAGGCGTTCGAGCGGTTCCGGCCCCCAAGCAGCTGTTCCTCGTGTGCATGAATGCCCCAGCGGCGGGCCGAGAACTGTTCGCTTCATCGCCGTACACCAGTTGAGCGTGACCCCGCCCCGGCGGGGCGAGTCAGGAGACGAAGTCGGCGACGAGCACGGCGAAATCGTCGGGGGTGGCCAGGCGGATGCCGAGGGTTTCGGCCCTGGCGCGTTTGGATCCGGCGCCGTCTCCGGCGACGACCAGGCTGGTCTTCTTGGAGACACTGGAGGAGGAGCGGCCGCCGGCTCGTTCGATGAGCTCGTTCATCTGGTTGCGGCTGAGGTTCTCCAGAACGCCGGTCATCGCGCCGGTCACGACGACTGTCATCCCGGCGAGCGGCCCGCCGGCCCCGTCAGCGGCCTGGGAACCGGGCTCGCCATCGGCGTCGATGGCTCGGATCGCGCCGGGCTCGGTCATGTTCACTTCGGCGGCGGCGAGTTTGTCGATGAGCTCGGCGAGCTCGGCAAGTTCGGCGACGATGGACGGGGCTTTCTCGGTGCCGATGCCGTCGACCTGCTGCATCGTTTCGGCGTCGGCGGCGCGGATCGCGTCCATGGTGGCGAAATGCCGGGCGATGCGGCGGGACATGGAGCGGCCGGTGCCGCGGATGCCGAGTGCGCACAGCACCCGTGACAGGGGCTGTTCCTTGGCCGCGTTGATGGCCGTGAGGAGGTTGTCGGTGCTGGTTTCGCCCATGCGTTCCAGGCCGAGGAGCTGGTCGCGGGTGAGGGTGAACAGGTCGGCGAGATCGGCGACCAGGCCGGTGTCGACGAGCTGGACGACGCGGGTGTGGCCGAGGCCTTCGATGTCGAGCTGGTCGCGGCCGGCGGCGTAGGAGAGAGCGGCGACCAGGTGGCAGTTGCGGCCCTGTTCGCAGCGCCAGCGCTGCTCGGTGGTGTCGATGCCGGAGCCGCAGCGCGGGCACGTGTCGGGGAAGGCGATCGGCCGTTCGCCGCCGGTGCGCAAGTGGGCGACGGAGGCTTCGATGCGGGGGATGACGTCGCCGGCGCGGTGGACCATGACGTGGTCGCCCAGGCGCAGGTCGCGGCGGGTGATGTCCGCCGGGTTGTGGAGAGTGGCGTAGGTGATCATGGACCCGTCGATCTCAACAGGCTCCAGGACCGCACGCGGCGCGATGATACCGGTGCGGCCCACGTTCCATTCCACCTCCAGCAGGCGGGTGATCTTCTCCACGGCGGGCAGCTTGTAGGCGATCGCCCAGCGCGGGGCGCGCGAGCCGGATCCGGCGGTCTGCTGGTCGGCGGCGAGGTCGGCCTTGACGACGATCCCGTCGATCCCGAACGGCAGCTGCGCGCGCAGCGCGGCGATCTCCTGGACGCGGGCCAGGACCTGCTCGGTGGTGGCGGCGGTGATGCCCGGCACGGCGGTGGCGGCGGTGGTGTTCACCCCGTACGCGGCGGCCTGCGTCATGAGGGCGCTGTGCGCGAGCTCGCCCAGGCGGGCGGCGAGCGCCGTGTCGGTGCCGGCAAGCGGCAGCAGTGCGTAGCCGAAGAACGTCATCGGCACGGTGTAGGCGCGGTCCTTGGCGCGCAGGGTGCCCGCCGCAGCGTTGCGCGGGTTGGCGAACGGCTGCCCACCGTGCGCGATGCGCACCTCGTTGGCGTGCTCGAACTGTGCGGTGGTCATCAGGACCTCGCCGCGCACCTCCACGGTGACCGGTTCGGCGAGCTGCGCCGGCAGGCCCTCGATGGTGCTGATCGCGTGCGAGACGTCCTCCCCGGCCGTCCCGTCGCCGCGGGTGATGAGCTGGGTGAGGCGCCCGCGCATGTAGCGGGCGGCGACGGCGAGCCCGTCCAGCTTCGGCTCCACACTGAAGCGCTCCGCTTCGTGGCCGATCCGCCGCGCCAGCGACGCCGTCCAGGCGGTGAACTCCTCCGGCGAGAACACGTTGTCCAGGCTCAGCATCGCCACCGTGTGCGGCACGTCCCCCTCCACAGCGCCGCCGGCCACCTTTCCCGTCGGCGAGTCCGGCAGCACCTGATCGGGGTGGCCGGCCTCCCACGCTGCGATTCCGCGTACGAGCCGGTCGTAGGTCTCGTCATCCAGTACCGAGGTGCCGCCGGAGTAGTAGGCAGCCGATGCCTTCACCGCATCCTCGACCGCCTGGGCGTAGCCGGCGGCATTCATGATCACAGCTGCAGGAGTTGTCATGGCCGTCATCCTGCCTCCCACCACTGACAACGCCCCGGCGCTGCCCGGACGTACGGGCGCGGTAGGGGAGCAGGACCAACCTGGTAACAGCTGTTACCATGCGTGTATGGCGAAGACTCAGCTGGGCGTACGCGTCGACCCCGAAGTCAAGAGGCTTGCCCAGGCCCGGGCCAAGGACCGCGGCTTGGACCTCGGCGACTACATTGCCCGTCTCGTCCGTGAGGATGCCGACGGGATGCGCCAGCGGGGCCTGGACGCTGCTCGCCGCTTCCTCGACGAGCACCAGCACCTCTTCGATGAGGCCGAGGACGTCGACCGCGACGCGCCGGGGACACACGCCGCGTAATGGAACTGCACATCGACGTCCCCTGGATCCTGCAAGTTGTAGAGATCGCAGGTGCGGGAGACCCGGCCCCCGACGACTACGGCGTGCCGGTCGCCGCCGTCGCCTGCCACAAGGCAGAACTGCTGGAACAGCCCGTCTACGACGGCCCCTACGCCCGCGCAGCCGCCTTGGTCCACATCCTCGGCCGCTGCCGCTGGCTGGAGCGGTCCAACATGGCCGTCGCCGCAGCGACCGGCGTGATGTACCTGGAAGCCTCCGGGATCCCGGTCAAACCCACCCACGACGACGCACTCGGCCTGCGCGACCTCCTGCGCGACCCCGCCTGCACGGCTGCCGGGATCGCCGCCCTGATGCGCGCGTGGCCCGTCGCCGGCCCAGGCGGGGATGACCAGTGATCCGTGACGCCGTGATGGGGGGACCGGCCCGGCTGCCTGACCGTGTTCCTCGAGCCCGAAGACCTGCTGAACTGGGAGACCTGGAAGAACGGCAATCCCGTTCCGCCCGTTTCTGAGCTTTGCCGTGTGCTGACTGGGGACCAGGTCGGGGGTAGCCGGGGGGTGAGGTGGGCCCACGGCAGCGGGCGGCCGCGAGGTGGTGGAGTTCCGGCTCGGTGATGAGCCGGTGGGCGCGGCCGGTGTCGTCGGGGTACAGGAGGGTCTGGCCGGAGTCCACTGCGAGATCGGTCTCGGACGCCCAGTCGCACCAGGCGGGCCGGTCGGTGCCGGGGCAGGGTCTCCGTTCCACTTCCGTCGGGCTGTCACCTCGCGTGCCACCTGCAGGATGGGGAGGTCGCGGGTCGACCTCTACCGCCTGCTCGGCCCGCCTAGTACGAATGATGTCTCCTCACGACCGCTCCGCCCACCGACCTGGGTACCGCGCCGGTGGTCCGCAAGATCGTGCATCTGCGCTGGAAGCACCGGGTAACCAGTGACGGCGGTATGCGTCGAAGAGTTCTGGTCGCCGGACCACGTGGTTTACGCGATGAGCAGGAGCACGCTGATTGTCAGCAACACCACGGCGGTGGCGCCGTGGATGCCGTAGACGGCCGCCCTGGGCCCGTTGTTGCGCAGCACGATCACCGCGTCGCCGATGGGTATGCCGGTGACGGTCAGCATGAACCAGCCCAGCAGGTGGGGCGTCGCGCCGGCCAGCAGCACGAAGATGGAGAGCCCGCAGGCTATGTCACGCACGGCCTTGACGGTCAGCCAGGCGTGAAAGCTGCGGTCCTCGGTGGGCGTGTCGGGTATGCCGAAACCGACCGCGGCCTGCGGCGCCCAGAAGGCACGCGCACCCATGAAGATGATGCCCACGCCGATCAGTCCGGCGAGTACGGTGGCGACAGTGGTGAGCATGGGTTGTCCTGCCTCTCGGTTGCAGGTCTACGAGCGCATTCCAGGTAGCCGGGTGGGTCGGCTCGGGGCGTCCGTCGTCGCCGGTGTCATCACCGTTCGCGGTCGTCGACGAAGTGGTTGTCGTGGGCTTCGTGAAGACGCCTCAGGTCCCGCTCGTTCACGGTGGCGAGCTGCGCGAAGTACTCCTCCCGGGGTACGCCTGGCGAGAGTGCCATGAGGATGGTGGCAGGTTCGGCGCGCTCCTTCCGGAGCGCGTGTACGTCACCCATCGCGGCATGCGCGGTGTTGCCGGGGAGCAGTGTTCGCCAGGCCCGTCCGTCGAAGTAGTCGACTTCACCTTCTTCGACGATGAAGGTCTCGCTGAAGGTCGTGTGAAAGTGCGGGACAGGTCCTCGACTCGAGGGCGACATGCGCCACCGGTAGATGCTCATGGTCCCGCTGGTCTCCGCCGGGCCGGCGAGGACCTCGATGGTCGATCCGCCGGCGCCCAGCCGGATCGTTCGCGTCTGACGGGCTCGCTCGGATTGCTTCGAGAACCAGGCAATCGACTCTGTCTCAGTCATGACCCGAGTCTCAGGGTTTCGCCGCTCTGCTCGCGCTCACTTCGGCGGTGGCCTAACAATATGGGGGTGATCCGCTACCGATTGGGTGCTGGTGCTGCGAGCGTGCGGTGGGCGATGTCGCCGATCCACGAAGTGGTCAGTCTTGCCCAGCTCTTGACCGAGCCGCGGCGTCACCCGATGTTCCACCAGTGGCTTCGCCATCGCCGCCACCGTCTCTCGGGCCTGGACCTGAGAGCGCTCACGGTCTTCATGGCTGATGGCGCGTATCGACCCGACTTCCTTGACCCATCGCCGATGTCCAGTGAGCCGACGTTCGAGGAAGGCGTGGGTGCTCTTCTCGCCACGCCGACGGACCAGGTGTACGCCGAGCTGGTCGACGCCGCGAGGGGGCATGGGGCAGAAATGAGCCGCCGACTGCTCGATGACCCCGACCGAGCCAGGTCCGAGGCCGCCGATGCGGTACGCCACCTCTGGAAAGCAGCCGTTCAACCGGAGTGGCCGTCCATGCGGCAGGCGCTACGTGCCGAGATGCTGGACCGGGCCATCCAGGTCAACCGCGAGGGGCTGCGCGCAGTCCTTCCGCGCCTGCACCACTCCGCGGCGTGCGAAGGCGACACCATCACCGTCGAGAAGACCGTCGACATCGACGTCGACTGCCCTGAGGGACTCATACTCGTTCCGTCCCTGTTCATCACCGACCGGGTGCAGTGCACCACCGCAGACCACTGGACTCCGACGATCTATTACCCGGCATCCGGGCGGTACCTCTGGGCGGCACCTCCCACACCGAGATCGCTTGACCGGCTTCTGGGAACGACCCGATCGAGGATCCTGGCCGCGCTCACCACTCCGCTGCAGACGACCGTTGTGGCCAGGCTGGTGAGCGTCACCACCCCGACGGCCAGCGAACACCTGGCAATCCTGCGAGACGCGGGGTTGATCGACAGCAGCCGGGCCGGTCGCACGGCCACGCACGAGCTCACCGAAGCTGGACGTGCTCTCCTGGACGCGGCCTCGCCGCGCCCATGACTGGTCGGGGAGCTGCCCGCCACCCCGCGCTGTTGACGCGAGAACTACGAGCTCGGGCGTGCTCTTTGTGCTGGTTCAGCGCAGGGCTGCGGGGGCCAGGCGGATGGTGCGGCTGCTGCATCCGGATGCGGATGGGACGTGGCTTGCTGACCGCGGTGGCCGGCTCGACCGGGTGCGATGAGGTGCGAGGCGGGCGGGGAGGCCGGGTGAGCCGACGGGCCATGAGGATGATGAAGGTCCAAGTGATGTGGGCCTCGCTGTGGGAGACCCGCATCGGCCCCGCTCCTGCTCCCGTCACCGCGGACCTTGAGGCAACCCGGAAACTCCTGCTGAAGTCCCCGTGGGAACTGGGCGCCGAGAACCTGGACCGGTTCGCCTGGAACCCGGTCCTGCAACCACCGGGCACGACACCCTGGGCGTGAGTGGGCAGCAGTTGCCACGGCCGCGCATGCGGTTTCGCTGGGACGGTGACGGCCCCGCACGAAGGAGCGGTGACCGCAGCATGCTGTCCTGCTCGGACGCCCGCGCCCGGGCCCGCTGACAGGCGGGTGCGAGCGGGCCCGCCAGTTCGTCACTGTGCTCGCACGATCGGCCGATCCCCAGGCCGAGGTCTGGCTCGTTGACACGGGCAGCAGCGCAAGCCTGCCGTACCCGGACATGTGGGGAGAGGAGACCCGGTGGAGCTCTCAGCCCGGCACGTGCTGTGGCGACGCTTCGAGGACGAGCAAGACGACACAAGGCTCGCTGAAGTGTGCGGCGGAGGACGTTCGATCACCGAAGGGGACGGAGTCGAGGATCCCCATGCCGTCGTCGCCTTGGCCATCGCCGGGGCTGCCGAAGGCGTTCTCGCCGGCCTGGACGACGTGTGGGCCCTCTACCCGCCGCAGCAGGTCGTCTGTGCTGCCTCCGCCCTGTGTGCGCGGATCACCGCAGCAGGCGGAGCACTTGAGAAGCTTGATGCCCGTTTCGATGTGAGGGCCGAACGCGGCGACATTGCGGTGCCCGACGTGGACCGGCCTGGAAGTGGCGAGGCCGGTGAGCCCGGCAGGCTCGGCCCGGCGCAGATCGCTCTGGGATCCACGGGACATGCGGCCTCCACCGCTGTGCCGGCCGGTGCCGAGGAAGCCGTGCGCCTTCTGACCGCAGCGCAGTACCTGACACCACTGTCCACCAGCGCACACGAGACCCTCACCGAGGTCGGTCGCCTGCTTGGCGACGACGCGGAGCCGTCCACGGCAGACCATGACCTCGATACGCCCGCTCACCGCGCCCGTGAACGTTGCGGATGCCGGATCGGGCTCACCGCCCATGACGGCGCACTGTGGGGCTTCCGTCGCGAAGACAGTGAATGGTGCCTCGTACGCAGGGCTGACGGCCACTGGGCGGAACTCGCCGCCTCAGAGGCATGCGCCGACCCACGTCACCTGACCGCCCTGATCCGCTCGGCCGCATCACTTCCGACGGTTCGGACCTGCCCAGGACCGAGTAGCGATGACCAAGACCACCGAAGCTGTCATGGCGCTCCTCGAAGACGCCGCGCCCCTGCGCCCCTGCGCCCCTCTCACGGCTACGTCAACGGTGACGCCCGCATGACCTCGCCGACGAAGAGAGACGGGCACGCTGCCGACGGAGCGACCGGATCAGGAATGTTCCCCTGACGGAAGCGGATGCTGATGCCGAACCGACAGCCGCCACGGACACCCTGGGCCGAGCCGCCCCGCCCCACCGAGCAGCCGGGCGCGGACCGCCTCATCGCCCCACGCGCCCTCACGAACCAAACCTTGATCGCCGTGGCGCAGCGCACCCCACACCAGACCGCAGCAGCTCTGCAGGCGACGCTCGACGCCGTCCCTGACCGGTGTATGGAAGGACAACCCCGCCGATGACCGATCGCACAACGACATCCCGGGCCGGCATCCGTGGCTTTCGCGCGGGCGACGGACCGCAGGTGGTGGAGGTGTGGCGGCGCAGTGCGCCGGCCGACTCCGTCACTGCGGACCGCTTCCGCTCTCTGGTGCTGCTCGACGCCAACTTCGATCCGGAGGGTCTTCGGGTCGCCGTCGAGGGGAACCGTGTCGTCGGTGCGGCCTACGCGGTGCGCCGTCTGACACCGATGACCGGCACCGACCTGGAGCCGGAGCAGGGCTGGATCCCGTTCTTCTTCGTCGACCCGGCCGCCCGCAGGCGCGGCCTCGGCCGCCGGCTGCTGGCCGACGCCCTCCACTGGCTGCACGGCCACGGCCGCACCCGGGTGGACTTCTCCTCGTACACCCCGAACTACGTTCTGCCCGGCCTGGATGCCGAGACGTACCCGGAAGCGGCCCTGCTCCTGGAGTCCCTGGGCTTTCGCACGCTGTACGAGGCGGAGGCGATGGACCGTGGCCTGGTGGGCTATCGCTTCCCGGAGGACGTCGCGCGCCACGTGGAGGAACTGACGGCGCAGGACTACCGGTTCGCCACCCCGTCCGACGACGACCTGGTGGATCTGTTCGCGCTCGCCGGGAGCCACTTCGGTCCGGACTGGGCGTGCACGATCCGGGCAAGTCTGGCCGCGGGCACGCCGCTCGACCGGATCGTCGTCGTCCGGGACCCTTCGGGCCGCATGGTCGGCTGGGCGATGCACGGGGCGTTCGACGCGGTGGACGAGCGGTTCGGCCCGATCGGCGTGCTGGAGGAGGTGCGCGGCATCGGACTCGGTGAGATCCTCCTGCACCTGGTCCTTCAGAGGATGCGGGCGCGCCGCGCGCACTCCGCGTGGTTCCTGTGGACCGGCGCGCAGTCCCCGGCAGGCCACATGTACCGCAAGACCGGCTTCACCACGACCCGTGTGTTCCGCGTGATGCGCCGGACGGCCGCTCGATGACGCCGGCACGCCGCACCAGCCGCCTGAGCCGCCGCCACTTCGCGCTTGCGCTCCCCTCGGCGCTGCTCGCCTCCGGATGCGCATCGCACCAGGGCACCGGGCGGCCCGGCGACCCGATCGTCCTCACCCTGCTCTCCCACTACGCGAGCGGGGTGCTCAAGGAGGCCCTACAGGGCCCGGTCGACGAGTGGAACGCCAGCCACGATCGGGTCAAGGTGCGGACCAAGGCCGTCGAGTTCACGGACCTGCTGACCACGTTCATGGTCCGGCAGGCCGCGGGCCAGGGCGCCGACATCCTCCACCCGTACTGCTTGTGGAACGGCCAGCTGGTCCAGGCCGGCGTCCTGCGGCCCGCTCCGAGGGAGCACGCCGAGGAGATCACACGCGGCTACAGCGAAGCTGCGGTCGACGCCGCCTCGGTGGGCGGCCAGGTCTACGGCTACCCGACCGAGGTGCAGACGTACGCCCTCTACTACAACAAGCGGCTGCTGCGGGAAGCCGGCATCGACGGCCCGCCACGCACCTGGCGGGAGCTGGAGGAGACCGCCTACCGCACCGCCAGGCGTGACCGGTACGGCAACACACTGGTCCAGGGCTTCGGGCTGTCGACCGTTGACGACTCCACCACCGTCGGCCAGACACTTGCCCTGCTCAACGCCGCCGGCGGCAGGTTCGTCTCCGAGGACGGCAGGAGCACCGCCATCGACTCGCCGGCCGGACGGGCCGTGTTCGATCTGGAGCACCGCCTCGTCGTCAGAGGTGCGAGCGCCCCGGGTGTCAATGTCTACAAGGCGTTCCGGTCCGGGCAGGTGGCCATGGTGGTCAGCGCCGGCTGGTGGACCGGGAGCCTGAAGACCCTGATGGGCAAGGACTACCGCGACGTCGGCGTCGCGCCGCTGCCCCTCCCCGAGGCGGACGGCAAGCGCGCCACGCTCTCCACCGGCTTCATGCTGGGGGTCAACGCGGCCGGCAAGCACCCGCGCGCGGCCTGGGAGTTCCTGCGCTGGCTCAACACCGAGAAAGTGAACGTCAGAAACGCCAAGGAGGGTGGGAAAGCGACCCGGATGAGCTCCCTACAGGTGTCGGCCGGCTCCCTGACCGGCCGAGCCGACGACATGCGCACGCTCCTGGGCGCGCACAGCGACGCAAACCTGCGCCCCTTCCTGGACGCGCTGGCGTACTCGGTGCCGGAACCGAATGTGCCCGGCGCACAGCAGGCCAAATCGCTGCTGCGCAAGAACATCGAGGCGCTGTGGACCGGTCAGCAGTCGGTCGACCAGGCACTGCGCACCACCCGTCGTCAGGTCGATCGAGAGGTGTCGCGCTCATGGTGAACGCGCTGACGCCGACGACGACCGAGCGGGCGGCGCCCAGCACGCGCTCCGCCTCGCCCGCCGTCGACGGCCGCGCCCGGTCCCGGCGCCGCCAGGCCGTCGTCGCCTATCTCTTCCTGGCACCGACGTTGCTGTTCTTCGCCGTCTTCCTGATCCTGCCGCTCGGTTTCGCGCTGCTGTTGTCGATGTCCCGCTGGGCCGGGTTCGACCTCGGCGGCATCCAACCGGTCGGAACGGACAACTTCACGGGTCTCTTCGCGGACGGATCGACGTTCCTGGCGCCGATCCTCACCAACACGCTGCTGTTCGCCCTGGGCACCGTGGTCCTTGCGCTCGCCGGCTCCGTGGTTGTCGCCACCTGCATCGACAACCTGCGGTTCCAGGGCCTGTGGCGCACCCTGTACTTCCTGCCGATCGTGACGACCGTCGTCGCCGTCGGCAACGTGTGGAAGTACATGTACGAGCCGGGCGGCCTCGTCAACGGCGTACTCAACGCCCTCGGGCTCGGCTCGGTGGCCTTCCTCCAGGACCCGGACACTGCGCTGCCCTCGGTCGTGGTCGTCCAGGCCTGGGCCTCGGTCGGCTCGGCGGTCCTCATCCTGACTGCCGGGCTGAAGTCCATTCCCGAGTCGTACTACGAGGCCGCAGCGCTCGACGGCGCCGGGCCGGTCACCGTCTTCTGGAAGATCACACTGCCGCTGCTGCGGCCGTCCCTGCTGCTCGTGTGCATCACCCAGTTCATCAGCGGCCTGCAGTCGTTCGCGCTGATCACCGTGATGACCAAGGGCGGGCCGGGTGACGCGACCAACGTCGCTGCCCTGGAGATGTACCGGCAGGCCTTCTCGTACGGCCGGTGGGGCCCTGCGAGCGCCGCCGCCTTCGTACTGTTCGTGGTGGTCCTCGTGGTCACCCTGGCGCAGTTGTGGATCTTCCGGCGCAAGGAGGAGGACGCGTGATCCGCCGCCGTTTCCCGTGGTTGTCGTATCTGGTGGTCGTGGCCGGCGCCGTGCTCACGGTGGTGCCGTTCCTCGACATGGTGATGACGTCGTTCAAGGGGGCCGGTGAGGCCGGCACGCTGCCGTACCGGTTCCTGCCCAAGGCGTTCGACCTGTCGAACTACCGGGCGGCGATCGACCAGCTCGATCTGCCGGTGCTCTTCCGCAACAGCGTCGTCGCAACCGCCGTGATCACCGGGTCGGTGCTGTTCACGTCATCACTCGCCGGCTACGCGCTGGCCAAACTCCGCTTCCCCGGCCGGAACTTGATCTTCCGGCTCGTGCTGTCGACGATGATGTTCCCCCCATTCCTCTTCTTCATCCCGCACTTCCTGATCCTGGTGCACTGGCCACTTGCGGGCGGCAACGACCTGTTCGGACGCGGGGGCGCGGGCCTGACCGTCAGCATCGCGGCGCTCGCCATGCCGTTCCTCGTCAACGGCTTCGGCATCTTCCTGATGCGCCAGTTCATGGTCTCGATCCCGGACGAGGTCCTGGAGGCCGCGCGCATCGACGGTGCCGGCGAGTTCGCCGTGTGGTGGCGGATCGTCGTGCCGCAGACCAGGCCGGTCCTGCTGACGCTCGGTCTGCTGACCTTCGTCCAGGCGTGGAACGAGTACATCTGGGCGCTGCTCATCTCGACCGCCAACCCGGACGTGATGACCCTGCCCGTCGGCATCCAGTTCCTGCAGGACTACGTGGACCCGACCCGCACGATGCCGATCGTCATGGCCGGTCTCGTCCTGAGCATCCTGCCGGTCCTGATCCTCTTCCTGCTGCTGCAGAAGTACTACGTCCGCGGCGTGATGCTCAGCGGCCTCAAGTGAGACGCTTCGGCATGCGCCCGACGTGAACTTCGCGGTGACAGGTGGAGCAGGCGCCGACCCGGGTGGGCAGGAGGGTCCGAAGTTCTCGGACGACTCGGCAGAGGGTCGGGCCGGCGCCGCTTCTCCTGGGGTCGGGCCAGCCGCTCCGCAACGCCCTCGAGTGGGGGAAACCGATGTGTGATGCGGCATCGTCAGCCGGACGGGACGGTGACGGCCCGGGCGTTCCAACCAGAGACACGGACGCGTGGGGTGCCGTCCGGGTCGACTGTCCGATGGGAGGCCACCAATGTTGCCGATTCCCCCGGCCACAGGCTGATCTGATTGTCGCTCCAGCGGACGGGCAGCGTGGGAGTCCTCCCGTCCGCGGAGACCAGGTCGACGTCGGCGAGCAGAACGGGGGCTTTCGTGGTGCCCGGGTGGCGGAGGGTCACGGTCGTCCTCGATGTGCCGGACCTGGTTGCCGTCGTTGTGGCTGTCACGTCCAAGGTGACCTGCGGCATCGAGTTCAGTCCCGTCAGGTCGGCGTAGGAGGTGGTGGGGGTGTAGTACCAGTCGGTCTTGGCGTAGTCGAGGACGTCGTTGCGGGTGGAGAGCCAGTAGACGTTGCGGCTCAGTTCCCGGCCGGTGGTGTCGGTGAGCTGCAGCCGGGCCAGGTACGTCCTTGCCAGGCCGGGGACCTTGGCCGGGAGGGTCAGCGAAGT
Organism: Streptomyces sp. NPDC059866; assembly: GCF_042731325.1. Lineage (NCBI taxonomy): Bacteria > Bacillati > Actinomycetota > Actinomycetes > Kitasatosporales > Streptomycetaceae > Streptomyces > Streptomyces sp. NPDC059866. The sequence goes on from NZ_JBHWJT010000068.1 coordinate 16,458, forward strand.
GGTGGTCACGCCGCGGGCTTCGACGTCGACACCGGTCACCGTGCGGTCGTACTTCTTGGTCCCGTCGGCATTGAAGAGTGTGACCCGGGCGCTCAACCCTGAGGCGGCGGTTCGGCGGTTGTTGACGATGCTCACCGTGCGGTTGTCGTAGCCGTACTGGATGTGGAGGGGTTCGTTGGCCTTCTTCGCGCCGAAGTAGGACCCGTTCTGATCGAGATAGCGGTCGATGAGCTGCCAGTGGAGGGAGGTCCAGCCACTGTTGAGCATCCAGTAGATGACGCCGGTCGCGGGCCGGGTGTTGTCCTTGGCGTTGCGGGAGTACGCCTCGAACTGCGCCCGGACGTTCTCGTACTGGGCGAGCTGGGCCTTGCGTACGTAGTCGCCCAGACCGGTCGGTCGTCCGTAGCGGCCGGCGAGCGCGGCGTTGTACAGCTTGAGTGTCGAGAATGTGGGTGAGGGAGAGCGGTGGTACTGGGGGGCGGAGGGTTGCTTCCAGAGGGTCTCCAGCTCGGCCGGGGTCAGCATCCGTCGCAGTGTGTCGAGGGTGGGGATGCTCGGGCCGGCGCCGGTCTCGGAGTTGAAGCCGGTGGCTCCTCCCTCGCGCTTGTCGTACCAGTAGCCGGGCGGCACCCAGTCGTAGGGGCCGGTCATCCGCATCCCGGAGCGGCCGGTGACGGGTGTCGGCTTCCCGGAGGCGGAAGGGATCACGGGCACGTTCCAGTCGGCCGCCCGCAGCGCTTTGAGGTATCCCGACTCGATCTCGGCGTTGGGCGCCGCGTCGCTGCCGATCAGGAACGAGATCACGCTGGGGTGGTTGCGCAGCCGGGCCGCCTCGGCGGCCATCGACGCCTGGGCGACTGCATGGTCGGCGGCGTCCCACTTCTCCCCGGACTCCGCCGGGTTGACCTCCCCTTCCCACTTGTTGCAGCACTCCCAGCCGGCGATCGTGAGGATCCCGTACCGGTCGGCGAGGTCGAAGAACTCGTCGGGCTCGAGGTGGCCTTCCAGGCGCAGCGTGTTCAGGCCCAGGTCGCGGACGTACTGCATGCGGTGCTCGGCGTAGGCGGGGTCCCAGCGCAGGAACTCGTCGGGGGACCAGCCCGCGCCCTTGATCAGCAGCGGGCGGCCGTTGATCCGGTACTGACGCGCGCCGTCGGCATTGATCGGTGCCTGAACGTCGCGGATACCGAAGGTGGTGTGTGCGGTGTCGGAGGTGACCCCGTCGACCGTCACGGCCAGGTCGAGGTCGTACAGGGGCTGCCCGCCCATCCCGGCAGGCCACCATACGCGTGGCGAAGCCACATGAAGTCCGGGGTGGTCGGCGGGGGAGAAGACCACGGTCCGGCTCTCCCCGGGCGCCAGCGTCACCCGTCGGCTGAGGGCTGCGGGCCCGGCCGTGCCGGAGAGGAGCGCCGTGACGGTGTCGGGTGAGTCGTTGCGCAGGCGGGCCTTGACGGTCAGGTCCGCGGAGGCCAGCGACGGCACGGCCAGGTCGGTCACGACGCGGGCGTCACGGAGGACCACCGGGCCGCTGCGGCGGACGACGACGTCGCGGACGATGCCCATGTTCCGGTCCGGTGGCGGCTGCAGCCAGTCGAGCCAGCCCACGGTGAGGTGCTTGCGCGGGTCGTTGGGCTGCACCCGGAAGGCGACCGTGTTGGTGCCCGGCCTGACCAGAGCAGTGATGTCCAGCTCGTGTCGGGTGTAGGTGCCCGCGACCTTCCTCGCCGTCGAGACTTGACGGCCGTTGACGAAGACGTCGGCGGCCGAGGTCACCCCGCTGAAGTCGAGATACGTACGACCTGCCCGGCTGTCGTCGACCGAGAAGTCGGACCGGTACCACCACGGGACCCTGAAGTCGGCGGCACGGATCAGCTTCTGGTTGGTGGAGTGGAATGGGTCGGGGTACACACCGGCCGCCAGCAGGGCGGCGAGGACGGTGGAGCGAGGGCCGGCCTGATACCAGCCCTTCGTCGGATAGCCGGGGCTGGACACCTCGGCCGCCGGGTCCTTCACCCGGGCGGTCGACTGGATCATGAACGCGGCCAGAGCCGTGCCGGAGTCATGTCCGACGGTGACCGCGGTGGCAGCCGGAGTACCGATCGCCGCCCGGCCGGTAAAACCGACCGGGGTGAGGGCAGGGGCCAGGAAGACAAGCAGGCCGAGGAGGGCGCAGACGACGGACCGGCCGGGTACCCGAGCCCGGCGGTGTGACGGACCGCGGGCCGGAATGGACGGGAACGGGTAACCAGGGCGGCACGGCGACACCCTGCCCAGGAGTTGAGGCATGCCATTCAGCATGGTGCCGAAACTTTGACAGCCGACGCTCCACATGCCGCGCGTCGCCCGACCGCAGCAACCGAGGAGCGCGGGGAGGAGTAATTCCGAGGTCCTCAGGTGTTGCGCGCAACCCGGATGACGGGAGTGTGCGACGGGAGCTGGGGCCGCTCATGGGGCCTGGACTCCAGGCCGGCCAGGGAGCACTCAATGAACAGCCAGAACCGCCCCGCCACTGGTATCCGGGCTCCTTGAACGGTTCGCTAGGGGCCGCATTGCTTCCCTCGCGCCCGGAGCCCCTCCGGGTCACCTGTGCGGTCCAGTAGCGCCTGATACACGGACCAGACCACGGCAACCATCGGTACGGCCACCACCGCGCCGATCACCCCCGCCGCAACCGCGCCCCCGACGACCGACAGTGCGACCACGACCGGGTGCAGCCGGACGGCCCAGCTCATCACGATCGGGTGCAAAAGATGCCCCTCGATCTGTCCGATGACCACGATCAGGGCCACGACCACCAGGGCGATGAACGGTCCCTTCGACGCCAGCGCGACGACGGCCGCGACCGCAAGGGCGACCGGTGAACCGATCAGCGGGATGAAGGCGGCGAAGAACTCCAGCAGTGCCAACGGCAGGGCGAGCGGCACGCCCAGGGCGAACAGAGCCAGGCCCACGAGGACCGCGTTGGTCACGGCCACCAGCAGGATGCCGTGCGTGTAACCGGTGAAGGTCCGCCAGGCGGCCCCGCCGGCGACCGTGACGCGGTCGCGTGCCACGGCGGGGAGTTGGTTGCACAACCACCGCCACTGCCGGTCTCCGGAGTGCATGAAAAAGACTGCGCAGAACAGCGCCAGGGCGAGGACGGTCAGCACGTCGAGCAGCCGGCTCACACCGCTGAGCGCCGTACTGATGATGGCGGAGCGGTGGCTGGAAAGGATCTCGCCGATCCGGGACTGCAGGTCGTCGAACACGGCCGGGGCAAGCCGGAACGGTGGGTCCTCCAGCCGACGCTCGATCCGGTCGATCCCTGCCACGAACTCCCGCTCCAGCCCGGTCCGCTGCCCTGCCACGGTTTCACCCACCAGGGTCAGCACCCCGAGGACGAGGACGATGCCGCCGAGGAGCGAAGCCGCGACCGCGAGCGCTCGCGGCATGACACGGGCGAAGAGAGTGGCCACGGGCCGGAGCACGGCGGTGAGGACAAGGCCGAGGAAGACGGCGACGGCGATGCGGTGATACTGCCCCAACACGGAGAAAGTGGCCCGGACAACGATGCCGACGGCAAGGATCCGCCATGAATACGCGGCCGCGGTCCGTAGCCAGTGCGGCACGTGCGTCTCCGCGCCGCTCAGGCGTCCGAGTGGCGGCGCGGGCGGATCGGGAGGCGTGGACATCTCATGCTCGTACCACCCGCCGACCCGCAAGGCCCCGCGGGCGGCTCGGATTCCCCCGAAGGCACCCCCGGACGCCCGCCGGGCCTCGGGCCGGACAGGCAGGTGTCGCATGAACGCCCGTCAGCCGTGCCTACGACGACCGGCGTCCGCCCCAGCACTCCAGTGCCTCAGAACGGTTTCGCGCACGACCTCGAACCGTTCCGGTGGTGATGAGGCAGCGACGAGTTGCCGGCCACCGGTGTCCGGGACCTCGTTCCGGTAGAGCAGCGATGCCGGCGGTCAGGAGACCGTCCGCGCCGACGTGCCGAAGTCACTCACCGACCTGACGGCCGCCGGCCGGCGATCCAACGCCTCGGTGCCGCACTACTGTCAGCGGCTGTCGCGCAGTTGTGCGTCAAAGTGTCGCCGGGCCTGGCGGTGGTCGCTCTGATGCAGGCCCGCTGCCGTCGTTCGCCGCGTCCTCCGGGCGCCGGACCGCTGCTTCCTGTCCGCCCGCTTCGCCCCGAAACGCTGTGTCAGTCACCGACTGAGTAGCTGCCCAGTACTTCCCGTGCAGCCTCCAGTGCGAGGGCCCGGTCGTCGGGAACCAGTCCGATGCGGGTACGGCGGTCGAGGAGGTCGGCCGCGTCGAGAGCCCCTTCGTGGCGCACGGCCCACAGCAGCTCCGCGCGGGTCACCGGGTGTCCGTCCAGGACGGGCCGGGCGAGCCGGGGCTCGGCCGTGGCCAGGGCGTGTACGGCCGGTGCCTCGGTGCCATAGCGGTGGATCAGGCGTCTCGGCGCGCGGAGGGCGCCGAGTGTCCGGGGCGGTGCGGCGCCGACCAGGGGGAGGGTGGCAGTGGGCGAGGCTCCCGCGGACAGGCCGTGGGTGGCGACGGCGGCGTCGACGGCGTCCTCGGCCATGCGCCGGTAGGTGGTGAGTTTGCCGCCGACCACGGTGACCACGCCCTCCCGCGAGGTGAGCACGGCGTGTCTGCGGGAGATGTCGGCGGTGCTCGGCGCCGTGCCGGAACCCTCGCCCGGTGCAACGTCCAGCAGCGGCCGCAGTCCCGCGAACGCGCCCACCACGTCGTCGCGGTGCACGGGGACGTCCAGAGCGGATCCGAGGACGTCGAGCAGGAATCCGATGTCGGTCTCCGGCGCGTTGGGCACGTCCGGGACGTCGCCGTCCACGGGTTCGTCGGTGAGTCCGACGTACACCCGCCCGTCGCCCTGCGGCAGAACGAGGATGAAGCGATTGCTCTCGCCGGGGATCGGGATGTGCAGGCCGGCCGGCAGAAGGCCCAGGCGGTCCGCGCGCAGGACGACGTGGGTGCCGCGCGAGGGCCGGATGCGGACGCCGTCCACTAGGCCGCCCGACCACACGCCGGAGGCGTTGATCACCGCCCGGGCGCGGATCTCGCCTTCCTCGCCGGTGAGTTCGTCGCGTATCCGGGCACCGGACGCGGTGAGTTCCAGCGCCCGCACCCGCGTGAGGATACGTGCGCCTCGCGCCGCCGCCGTACGTGCGATCGCGGTGACCAGGCGGGCGTCGTCGGTCACCCGGCCGTCCCAGGACAGCAGTCCGCCGCGGAGTCCGGAGCCGCGCAGTGCGGGAGCCAGGTGACGGGTTTCCGCAGCCGAGAGCCGGCGCGGTGCAGGCAGTGTCGCCCGCGCCGTGCGTGCCGCCAGCCGCAGCGTATCGCCGGCGCGGAACCCGGCCCAGGCCATTGCGGCCTGGCCGCGGGAGACCAGCGGAGTGAGGGGCAGGACGAACGGCTGGGCCCGCACCAGGTGCGGAGCGGTGCGCTCCATCAGGACCCCGCGTTCGCGGGCGCTCTCGTGGGCGACGTCGAGTTGGGCGGAGGCGAGGTAGCGCAATCCGCCGTGGATGAGCTTGGAGCTCCAGCGGGAGGTGCCGAAGGCCAGATCGTGGGCGTCGACGGCGGCAACCGTCAGTCCGCGGGCGGCGGCGTCCAGGGCGGCGCCGGCACCGGTCGCCCCGAGGCCGACCACCAGGACGTCCACGGGCTCGCCGCCCACGGTCCGCGCCAGATCGCGCAGGCGGCGGCCGGCGGTCAGGGACGAGCCGGGAGCCGGTCGTCCCGAGGAGGGCGGACTGCTGCTGGAGTTCATCTGGTTACCTCCGTGGATACTCCGCCCTTCAGGGCGGAGAGGAAACGGACTCCTGCGGAGCAGGGCAGGGAAAGACGATTCGCCGTCAGGG
>NZ_JBHWJT010000069.1:0-22220 GCF_042731325.1 Streptomyces sp. NPDC059866
ACACGCGCGCCGAACCGAAGACCACCTTCGCCCCCGACTCACCGATCCGATCATGGACTCATTACCCGGCCAAGGCTGCGTGACGAGCCACTAGCTGCTGGAGGAGGCCCGTCTCCAACAGCGGGATCTGCAGCCGGTTGTGCGGCGCTCCGTCGTAGATGCGGCCCGCCCAGGTCGCGAACAGCACCAGACCGCGCAGCCGTCGGGCGACGCCGGGATGGTCGAGCACAGCACGAAGCGCGACGAACCCGCCCATGGAATGCCCGACCAGCACTCCGTCCCCTACGTCGAAATGCTCCAGGACCGCCAGGTAGTCCTGTGCCATCGGGCCGGAGCCGATGCCGTCCGCACCGCAGGTGGAGCCCCCGTGGCCGCGCTGGTCGAAGACGATGACACGGTGACCGCTCGCCACCAGGGTGGCCTGCACCAGGTTCCACTCCAGAAGCGAGACACCGTAACCGTGGGCCAACACCACGGGGGGCCCTTCACCCGCGACGACGGCGCGCAACATCGTCCCGTCGGGCCGGGACAGGAACACCTCCTCGCCCTCGGGTTCACGACGCAGCACTTCGCGGGGCACGGGATCCGGCTGACGTTCTATCCCGGCGGCCACCGCCCGCGCCGCGAGGGCAGCGACGGCGGCCCCGGCAGCACCCCAGACCAGCCTCGATTTCATCGAAATCCCCTGAGTTTGTTCTCGTGGTCGGCCGGCCCCGGGCCGATGTGCACTGACGGCGCCCATTGTGTATTGCCGTGTGGATGTGGACAGCGGTCTGCCAGGATTCGGCTGGGACTCGCCTTTCCTGCTCCGGGATCCGGTCAACGGCCGCGTCGCCGGCACCGGCCGGTCCTGTGGGGACTACCGGAGCCGGGGGCGGTGCCGTGCCGGCCGTGGGTTTGCGGGCTGTCCGGCGCCGGCAGCGGGACGGCGGTCCGCCAGGGACCGACCCTCCAGGCCGGGACGGCCCCGGCCTGGCTCGCGTACCTGTGCCCCGCGCACATCGAGGACCTGCCTGGCTGGCCTGGCGCCGCCACCGTCGCCAACGACCAGGCATCGCGCATGCACTGCGGGACCGTGCTCGACTTCCGGCCCACGAGCAGGTCCTCCAGTCGCGCGCCGACTTGTGGGTCACCCCCCTGACCGGGGTGAACCCGCAGACGCTCAACCATGTCTGGTCCGACTTCCTGCATCAAGCCGACCGCGTGCTGCTCGCCCGCCTGGAGGACGACGCCAGCGGCGACGACGGGCCGCGGGTCCCCAGCGGGCTGTCGTAGTCGTCCCGGTCGGGGTGCACGGTCACTGCCTCGTGGTCGCCAGCCTCGTCAGCTCGTTCGACCTCGTCGGTTCTGCAGGCGGGACACTTGAGCCGCCATTGCATGTTCCATGAACCACTAGCGCGCTCCGTCGGTACCAAGATCTCCGCGTGAGACATGGGCATTGTGCGTCCTCCATCGACATTAGCTGCACTGCATCACTGGCGGCCGGCCGAACACGGCGGGCTCGAGGGCGCGGCCCAGGCGTATGCGGCAGGTGTCATCGCGGCACGGATGACACCTGCCGCATACGATTCAGATGTCCAGTCCGTTATGTGGCTATTTGGAGAGTCCTGCCATGGATGGCATTGCGGATATGGGAGGAACCCCGGGATGGGGTCCCGTTCACTCGCCGCGGCGTGATGAACCAGTCTTCGCGGAGCCCTGGCAGCGCCGGGCCTTCGCGCTGGCGATCCTCTCCAGCCGTGTGGCGTCCGGCGGCATCAACGCGGACGCCTTCCGCCACGCGCTGGAGCGCCTGGACCGGGTCGCCTACCTGGACGACGGCTACTACGGGCGCTGGCTCAACGCCGGGGAGCTGATGCTCACCGACAGCGCCATCCTGGCGCCCGGTGCGATCGACGCCCGCGCCCGCAACCTGCGCGGCGAACACGTCGAGGAGCCCCCCATCCCCGCGCCCGCAGTACCCGACTACGCGCCCACTGCCGTGGGCTCGCTGCGCTCCGTGGACACGGTGCCGGCCTTCGCCGTCGGCGAATGTGTACGGGCCCGGGACGTGTCGGTGCCCGGCCACACCCGGCTGCCGCGCTATGTGCGCGGACACACCGGAGTCGTCCAGGACATCCGGCCCGCTTCCGTGCTGCCGGACACCAACGCCCACTTTCTGGGTGAGAACCCTCAGCACGTCTACTCAGTGCGGTTCGACTCACGCGAGCTGTGGGGCACCGACGCCGATCCCTTCGCGCTCACCGTGGAGATGTACGAGAGCTACCTGGAGACCACATCATGACCACCACCGGATCGGGCGAGCGCCTTCCTCCGGCCCTGCGCACCGAGGCGCTCGAGCAGCTGCTCACCGAGCGGGGACTGATCGACCCGAAGGTGATGAACGGAATCATCACCGAGTACGAGACCAACGTGGGCCCGCTCAACGGCGCCAAGGTCGTCGCCAAGGCGTGGACCGACCCGGAGTACCGACGGCGGCTGCTCCAGGACGGCACCGCCGCCATCAAGGAGCTCGGCTTCTCGGGGCCGCAGGGCGAGCACATCGTGGTGGTGGAGAACACCCCGACCACCCACCACGTAGTGGTGTGCACGCTGTGCTCGTGCTACCCGTGGCCGGTGCTCGGCCTGCCACCGAGCTGGTACAAGGACCCCGCCTACCGTGCGCGCGTTGTGAAGGAGCCCCGCACGGTGCTGTCCGAGATGGGACTCGACCTCGACGACGACGTGCAGATCACCGTTCACGACTCCACCAGTGAGGTGCGCTGGCTGGTGCTGCCCGAGCGCCCGGCAGGCACCGAGCACCTCACCGAGGAAGAGCTCGTGTCCCTGGTGACGAGGGATGCGATGGTCGGCGTGGCCAAGGTGGCGGCCCCATGACCGCGCCGCTGGACATCGAGGGCCCGGCCGCACCGCCCCGCTCCAACGGCGAGCTGGTGTTCTCCGAGCCGTGGGAGAGCCGCGCCTTCGGCATGGCCGTCAGCCTGTACGAGGCGGGCGCGTTCACCTGGCCGCAATTCCAGGCCGCCCTGATCGCCCGCATCGCGGCCTGGGAGGCCGCGCCGGCGCGGGACGAGCCGTATCCCTACTACCGGCTCTGGCTGGCCGCCCTGGAGGACGTGCTCGTCGGCCTGTGCGCCGTGTCCACGGACGAGGTAACCGCACGCGCCCAAGCCCTGGCGCAACGCCCCCTGGGCCACGACCACCGGGACGACCCCGGCCACGAGCACGAGCACCACCACGTGCGGGACCGCTTTCAGAGCTGACGAATGAGCTGATTCGGCGCAACCCGTGCCGCATCGAGGGCGCGGACCGCTACGACGTGCCCGAGCGGCCGGTCCTCACGGTCGCGGAGGTCTTCGCCGTCGCCGACTCCATCGCGCCGCGCTACCGGCTGCTCGTGCTCCTGGCGGCTTTCACCACTTTGCGGTTCGGGGAGCTGGCGGCCCTGCGGCGCCGGGATGTCGACCTGGAGGAGCTGACCATCACCGTGCGCCACGCTCAGGCGGAGCTGCAGGACGGCCGGCTCTTCGACAAGGCGCCGAAGTCCGCGGCCGGGGTGCGCTCCGTCTCCTTCCCGGCCGAACTGCTCGACGCTGTCACGCACCACCTGGAGCAGTTCGCCGCTCCCGGCCGCGACGGGCATGTCTTCGTCGGGCCGCAGAGCAGGCAGTTGCGGCGGAGCAACTTCCGGGACGACTGGGTCAAGGCCCGGAAGACTGCGGGCGTCACAGCAGAGCTGCACTTCCACGATCCTCGGCACACGGGCAACACGCTGCCTCCATGGCCGGGGCCGGCACGCGGGAGCTGATGACGCGGATGGGTCACAGCAGCTCACGAGCCGCGTTGATCTACCAGCGCATGACCAGCGGCCGTGACCGGGCCATCGCCGACCGGCTCGGGGCCATGATCCGGGACGGTGGGGGAGCGGCTTCATCTCCTTCGGAGACAGCGCCGAGCGGGCCTGAGGCCTTTGGTCTGGATCAGGCCGGATCAGGGCGGGCTCCGGAGGTTGTGAGGAGCCCCTTCCCCCGCTTATCGTCGCCTTGACGATAAGCGGGGAAGGGGCTTCCTGCATGACCACGACGACGGTGAGCAAACGCGCCGCGACCGGAGCACTGATCGGGCTCGCCCTCGGGGACGCCCTCGGCTTCCCGACCGAGTTCAATGACGTGCCCTCGATCCTCGCCAAGTGCGGTCCCTGGCGGGAGATGGAGCTGCCGAAGCGCGCCTTCGTCTCCGACGACACGCAGATGACCCTCGCCCTCGGACGCGCACTCAGGACCGCCCTGGGCCGGGGCATGCTCGTCTCGAAGCGGCTGGAGCGGCCGCTGCGCGAGGAGTTCGTCGACTGGTACCAGTCGCCGGAGAACAACCGGGCCCCGGGCAACACCTGCCTGACCGCCTGCAATCTGCTGAAGGTGGACGGACGGGTCTGGCAGGAGGCCGGCCAGATCGGCTCCAAGGGCCCCGGTGACAGCTGAACCTTTCCCTCCGGCGTAGGCGCCTGCAGGGCCGGGGCACAGGACCTGATCGCGCGTGCCGTCCCCAGGCCACTGGCCTGGGGATCAGCCAGCTGCCCTCGCCGGGCGCGATAGGGGCCGGCTGGCTCCAGGGCGGCGGAAGGCGGTCCCGGCGGCCATGGTGAAGTCAGCGAGCACGCACCCACCCGTTGGACGGCGTGCCGGCTGGCCGCAGGTCGGTGACTAGGAAGTGGTCACCGCGGACCTGCTCCAGCTCATCCGCGACCGTGACTGCGATGCCCTGAGTCGGGCCTGCCGGACGTCGCCCGCGCCCTGGTGTGCGCCGGCCCGCACAGCGAGGTGCGGGCTGACGACCCGGCGGCTGGCTTCTATCGGGTGTATGGGCCGGCCGACCGTATCGAAGTCCTCGTCGAGGTCGGTTGGCAGCTGGCCGGGGCGGAAGCGGGATGCGCTCTGTGCCCGGGGGAGGGCCTGCTGGTTCCGCTCAATCCCGAGGAAGCCAGGCGATGTCGGCGGGGGCTCGGTCAGGGCCTGTTCGGCATCCGGCAGGTCGCACGGGTGGCGGCGTCGGTGCATCGCGCGGAGCGGGCTGCATCTGTCGGCCGTGGACAGGCAGGGGCCCCGTGGGTCGCGGGCCCCTCCTCCCCTGCCGCCGGTTGGCGGCAGGCTCCCAGCAAGGCTCTGCAGTGGCGCAGTATCCCTGCTGATTCTGTGGTGGGAGACCCGCAACCGACATCGACGGCGAGCCCACGCCTGTGGGCTCGCCAAGAGCGCGACAGGACCTGATCGATACTGGCAAGTGATGGGTCCACGTCTGGGTCAGCGTTCATACTGCTGGCAGGGGAGGCCGGTCGCCTACCGGCGTCGTCGGCACGAGGGTCCGTCGCGGGTGGGGAACGCACATGGGCAGAGCCCGCTCACGTTGGCTTCGTATCGGTGGTGGGGGGCTCGTGGTCGCGGCGGCGCTGATCGCCGCTGTCCTTTCGGCTGCGGCGAAAGTCTGGCCGGGGACTGCTGGCTCTGTGTTGGTTGCGGGCGTTGGCGTGCTGGTCGGCGTACTGTCCAGCCGAGCCACCCACAGGCTCGACTCCGATGCCGCACAGTCACGCCAGCTTGCCGATGAAGTGTTCTTCCACGACCAGGGCGGGCGGCGCGTCCGGGAAATCACCGATCCTGCCCGTGTCGGCGTGTATGCCGCGGCGCCCATCGAATCCGACGATCCGGCCCAGGCTCGCACGCCGCCATTCGTCCGCAGGGACCGCAGCCCGGACGTGGAAAGGGCCCTCCAACGTGGTGGCTTCGTCGTGGTGGTCGGCGAGTCCACCGCAGGCAAGTCCCGCGCTGCCTTCGAGGCAATGCGCGCCTGCCTGCCCGACCACGCGTTCATCCGTCCCCAGAGCCGAACGGGACTGCGCGCGGCGGTGGACGTCGTGCAGCGAGAACGGCGCTGCGTCATCTGGCTGGACGATCTCCAACGGTATCTGGGCAGCGACGGGCTAACAGCCCAACTGCTGGAAAGGCTTCTGGGCGACGGCACCCGGCACATTGTGGTCCTGGCCACCATGCGGGCGCAGGAGCGAGCCCACTACACCGCTGATGGCATATCCAACGATCCCGGCAGCGCCGAAATGGCCCGGGAACAGCGGGAAGTTCTCGACCGTGCGACCGAGATCCGGATCGATCGGACCTGGACACCTGCTGAACTGGAGCGGGCACAACAGTTCGCCGGTGATCCGCGCATTGCGGCCGCGCTGGAGCACTGCGACCGGTTCGGACTGGCCGAGTACCTCGCGGCCGGGCCCAAACTGCTGGCGCTCTGGCAGGACGGGTGGGCACCCGGTACCCACCCGCGTGGGGCCGCCATCGTCGCCGCAGCCGTCGACGCCCGGCGGGCCGGGGTCTACGGCGGCCTGCCCGCTGAGGTCCTTCAGACGATGCACGAGCACTACCTGCTCCAACGCGGCGGCGTGCGGCTCCGGCCGGAGTCCTGGGAGGAGGCCATGACATGGGCCACGCGGGCCGCATACGCCACCAGTGGCCTGCTCGTGCCTGAGGGCCCCGATCGCTACGTGGTCTTCGACTACCTTCCCGATGCAGTCGAAAGGGATCCCGACGCAGCACCCATACCCGATGCAACCTGGCAGGAGCTGATCGGGCGGGCGGAGCCGACTGAGGCCGCACATCTGGGATGGGCTGCCTACGACTGGTACCAGCAATGGGATCACGCACAGGCCGCCTTCCGTGCAGCCCTCGAGGGCGGATACGTCATGGCAGCCGCAGGTCTGGCCGCGTGCCTGGGCCAAGTGTGGGGTGACACGGACGCTGCAATACAAACGCTCCGATCAGCCATCACCGTCGCCCAAGACAATCGGGGGGACATCGAGCCGGTGCAACTGATCCGGCTGACAGAGCAGTTGGCCTTTTGGACCGGACTCGCCGGCCAACGCACGGAGGCCCTTCAAATTGCCCGACAGGCAGCTGCCGACAGCATTCCGCTCGGCGCCGTCGAGAGCCTGTCCCCACGCATCGTCGTGGCTCGGTCGACAGGGCAGTTAGGGAACACGACGCAGGCACTTCAGCTGGCACGCGAGGTGGCTGCCGACAGCGTCCGACTCCTTGGAGAGGACCATCCGACGACACTGTCCTGCCGATTCGAGGTGGCTTTGTGGACTGGGTACAACGGCGACGCCGCCGGTGCGGTACGACTGTGGCAGGCCCTGGACGACCACCTCATCCAACGGAGTCTCGGCACACTGGAGCTGATTTTGGATGTGCGGCGCAACCTCGCCTACTGGGCATTGATCGCAGGAGACCTCGAGTACGGCCTGCCCCTCATCGAGAACGTCGCAGCCGACCATGCCCGTCTCTTCGGCACGCACCATTTGCTCACACTGGCGGCACGCACGTGTCTCGCCCACGCGACCGGGCAGGCCGGGCAACCACACCAGGCCCTGCAGATCGCCGAAGGCGTGATCACCGACAGACTCGACGAAACTCCCGACCTGCACCCGGTGACGCTCAACGCCCGCTTCGAGGTGGCCCTGTGGACCAGCGCATGCGCAGACCTCGACACGGCGGTCACCCAGTTCACCTCACTGCTTGACCACGCCGCCGAGGCATTCGCCTTTGACCACCCGCTCGTGCTCGACTGCCGCAGCTGCCTCGCCCGACTGACCGGCCAAGGCGACAGTCCGCAACAGCCGTATCGCAACTCGTGGATGAGGCTCGCCGAATGGTGACCGTATGGAACAAGGCTCTTTCGGGCTCTTTGCTTCCGAGCTTTCGACTGGTCGAAGAGCCGGGAGGTGGCGCTGAGCTGGGCCGATCGATGAGGACACAACCGAAGCTCCGTGACCGCCGTCCCTGGGCTTGTGGCGGACGACGGGCGGGGCCCGGCGGCGCCGGCCCACCCTCCACCATCCGCCCGCGAGATGAATGGACCGTTCCACATCGGGCCGCAGCGCGCCATCTCGACAGTGGATCCCGGGCGTGTATCGGCGGGCCGCCGTGTGAGACTGCCGGAGCAACACGAGGGGGTTGGTATGGGGTGGCGAGAGGGCGCGGGGGAACTGGACGCGCGGATGCTTCAGCGTCCGCTGCCGCCGGACGCAGCGGTACAGCTGGGGGCTTGGCTGGCCGGTAACGGTGCGCAGTATGCGGGCGAGATCGGCGCGCACGCCGTTGGCTATGTCCCGGCCGCCTGGGCAGGTATCGAACCCTGGCCTGCACTGCTGGCCGACCGGACCGGCGGGGGCCGGGCCGCGGTGAGCCGGGCACAGGTGATGGCCGTGGCCCGCGCCGGCGCGGTCTCCTCCAGCTGGAGGGAAACCCTCGTCGCCAGCTATGTCTGGGGACAGGGCGGCAACGGCTACGGGCCGCACCGGCTGGGGCAGATCCTGCACGGCCCATCGGTTCAGACGCAGCTGGCGCGGGCGGTTGCGATGCTGGCGGACGAGGGTGCGGTGGCGGCCTATCGCAGCCTGCGCGGCGCCATCCCAGGGCTGGGCCCGGCGTTCTTCACCAAGTTCCTCTACTTCGCCGGCGCCGCCCGGCTGGAGCTACCCGGGCCTCGCCCGCTCATCCTGGACCAGCGCATTGCACGCGTCGTGCGCGCGTACGCAATCCGGGTGGGGCAGAAGGCTGGCCTTGCGGAGCCGGCGGGGCTTGCCGGGTGGCTGTGGAGTGACGGCGGCTGGACGGCGCACCGGTACGACATCTATCTGGGATGGATGCACGCTGCCACCGGGCAACTGGCTGCGACCACGCACTGGCCGTTTGCCCCTGACCTGCTGGAACTGGCCCTGTTCGGCGGCGCGTGGAACCCGGCATAGGCGCCGGTCGGTTCGGCACGTACCCCGACGCGGCGCCGTCCACCGGCCTGTGGGGGGCCGGCCACGTGATCGAGTAGCCGGTCGCCTTTCCCGGGCCGCGGCAGCGACGGTTGGTGTTTGCGGGCAGGCTCTGCCGATTGTCGGTGCCGGCTATTGGAGTGATCTGAAGTTCTTACGCGGCCCGCCGGGCTTCTGCGTCTGCTGCAGACATGCCCCCACCCGCGCACGTTGCTTCGTGCTGCCCGGGGGAATGTTCTGTGTCGCTGCTGCGTATGTCTGCTCGTGCTCTGCACGCGGCCGGTGCCGGTTCGCTGGTGGAGAGCCTGGCGACGCAGTTTCATTTCACATACGGCTACGAGGCCCAGGTGGGTGAGCAGAGAGCGTGGGCAACAGCCTTCCCGCGCTCGCCCACACGCTGGTGGATGCCGGCCTCGGGGATGTCGAAGTCCTCATCGAGTACCCGGTTCCGCTGTCCAGTTACCGGATGGACGCCCTTTTGGCCGGGTCCCACTCGATGACGGGGCGAGCCGACCACCGCACATCACCACACCCCGTCGAACCAGTGAACGCGGCCGGCAAGCCCAAGCCCATACGCATCCGGATGCAGCCGCAGACGATCCGACTGACCCCCACCGCCTTGCGCTGATCTCGGACATGAAAGCCCGTCACAATGACGGCAGGTCCGTGCCGCTGGGGACGATGCTGGTGCGGGGAGGCTTCATCGGTCCATGGGGAGCATGAGCGTCGCGACCGGTTCGCCTTCGTCGCCGGGGGCCGGAGCTGACGAGCAGGGCCTCGCCCGAGCCCGGGAGGTCAGGGTGCACCTCGGCTGAAGCGGCGGGGACCGGAAACGGAGCATCAGCCACCGTGCCAGTCCCCCTGAAGGCCGGGTGCTGCTCCAGTTCCTCAATGTGCCGTACAGGATGCTCAGCGTGCCGAGCAAGAAGTAATGTCCTGTTATGAGAAGCGGGGGACGCCGCCGGGGGCCGGGGCGTGTGGGCAAGGCGTATTTGCTGCTGTCGGTGCTCGGGGCGATCGCGGCGCTCGTTGTGGCCCACCGCTTCGATCTCGACACGGCAGAAACAGCTGTGTCCGTGCTGTTGGGGCTGGCGCCGGCCTACCTTGCCTGGGCAGCATTCCGTGCTGACCGGTTGGAGGCCAGCCCGGTCGATCTGGGCAAGGTCGTGGGTGAGTTGGCGGTGGCGGTGAAAAACCAGTGGGACAGTGAGGCGGAGGTGCGCCGGGTTAACGACCCCTACCCGCTGCCCGTCGCCTGGCGGGCAGCCGACGACGACTTGGCCGAGTCCTGGCCACTGCTGGGGAGCCTCGCCCGCGCCTGGCCAGGCGGCCCTCCAGGTGATTCGGCCTTATGGCCATCGGATGCCGCTGGGCTGGCAGGCCAAGACGCGGAGATCGGGCAGGTGTTCTCAGAGCGGGTTCCCACGCGGCGCCTGGTGATCCTGGGAGAGCCCGGTGCGGGCAAGAGCGTGCTGCTGATCCGGCTGCTGCAGGACCTCGTTGCACGCCGGAGTGACAGCGACCCTGTGCCGGTACTATTTTCCCTGGCCTCCTGGGATCCCCACCAGTCGCTGAAAACCTGGATGGCTGACCAGCTACGCCGCACCTACCCCGGCCTGGCCGCCGAGGCTCCGTCTTCGGTCGCTCTTACTCACACCGCTGGCAGCAGATCCAAGGATCTGGCCACGTCCTTGCTGAACGCGGGCCTCATCCTGCCGTTGCTTGACGGCTTGGACGAGTTGCCCCCCTCCCGGCACGCCGTCGTACTCGACACGCTCAATCGCACGCTGCCCGCCAGACAACCCCTGGTCATGACCAGCCGCACCGGTCCCTACCGCACAGCCCTGACCCGGGCGGGCACCACCGTCCGTCTCAACGGCGCCGCCACCATCCAGCTCCTCCCCCTCGACGCTCAGTCCGCCGCCTCCTATCTGCGCCGCGACGCCGGCGGTCCTTATACGCCAGCCGTCGACCGGTGGGACACCGTGATCACCCACCTGGGCACCACCAGCCCGGTCGGACAGGCCCTGGCCACCCCGCTGGCACTGTTCCTCGCCCGCACCATCTACAACCCCCGCCCCGGCGCGTTTCCCGGGGCCCGGTCGGCTCCCCGTCCGGACGAACTGTGCGACACCACCGCCTACCCCGACCACGCCGCTATCAACGCCCACCTCTTCCAGGTATTCATCCCCGCCGCCTACACCCCGCACCAGCCCAACCCGCCCCGCTGGACAGCCGATCAGGCCCACGAAACCTTCGCCTTCCTCGCCAGACTCCAACAGAATCAGCGTGCAGGCAGCCCCGACCTCGCTTGGTGGGAGCTGTCCAAAGCCATCCCACGCCATATCCGCTTGCGCGCGTTCGTGCTCTTGGCCGCAGGCATCATCGGGCTCATGTCCGGGCTCATCATCGGGCTTTTCGCAGGGCGCACGGAGGGGCTCGAGATCGGGCTCGTGGCCGGACTCGCGGCTGGTTCCGCATGCGGGCTCGTGGCTGGACTCACGGGCGGACTCCTCGCAGGGCCTGGTGGCCCGGCTACTCCTCATGCTGGGCTTCGTCTGTCATTTTCAGGATCCCTACCCGGACTCGTGAGCGGGCTCGTTTTCGGGCTCGTGGGTGGACTCACGACCGGACTCGCGGCCGGACTCGCAGGCGGCGTCGCGGTTGGGCTCCTCACCGGGCCCACGTTCGGACTTGAGGCAAACAGGGCCGACCTGGCCTCCAGCCCCAGCCCGCACACACTGTTGATCTCGGACCGTCGTAGTCACCTCGCGCACGCGTTCATGATCGGAATCATGTTCGGGGGTGTGCTCGGGGTCGTGCTTGGGTTCACGGACGGTCCCATGCCCGGGCTCATGATCGGGCTCTCGGTAGGGCTCTGCGCGCTGGCGGTCGGGGCTACGACGCGATTGGGCAAGACAGCATGGGGAAACTTCATAATCGCCCGTGCCTGCCTGGCTGTGCGTCACAACACCCCATGGCACCTGATGGCATTCCTGCAGGACGCACATGAACATCGCGGGGTGCTACGGCGGGTCGGAGCGGTGTACCAGTTCCGACACATTGATCTGCAACGCCACCTGGCGACCAGCCCTATATCTTCCGGTCTGCTCTGACTTGTCGGTGGTCACTTGTGGGTCATCCCGGTCATCCCCGTTTCGCGACGTCCGGCGCCGGCCACATCGAAGCCGTGGCAGCCAACGCACGTTCGCCATCAGCACCGGGTCAGAGACCCCGGCTCGAACAAGCTCCCACTCCCTCTGCCATGCAGGGCTCGCTCCACCGCTGGCGAGGTCCGCGAGCTCCGTGGCCTGGTCGGGATCCGGCTGATCCTAGTAGACGGGGATGCCGCAGGCGGCTGACTCCGCGTATGCCTCCCGGACGCGGGCCACCGCCGTATCGAACCCGCCGGAGAACATGGCCCAAAACCTCAAGGAGAGCGACGTCAAGACGTACCCGGACCGGCTCCATCGACCGGTCCACGAATTACAGAGCGTCACAGATCGCCGGTTCTGGCACAGCTTCCTGTTCCTTATCGTCCGCTGTCACGCAGAGCGACTGTCGGCGACGGCTGAAAAGTGGACCAGTAGCGGGTGACGGGGTGCCGGTTCTTTGAGCCGGGTGGTCATCCTGGCCCCGGCCGGGTGGGTTTGGGTGAACGGGCCGGACTGTCGACGATCACGGAATTCCCCAGCATCTGCGGTTCCAGCGTCACGTAAATCCCCACACCGGCGTTCACGCATTTCTCCAGGGGGGACAGCGGTCGCCGGACCGAATCTGGAGGTCGGTCGGCGCGGAGCCGACGTGAGGGCGGACCAGGCGGTGTGGGAGATCAAGACGTCAGGTGAAGATGTCCAGGAACATCCCCACGGCGACGAAGGCCCCTCCGGCTCCGCTCACGAGGCAGGCGAACAGGCCAGGTCCGCGATAGCCCTCCAGGCGGGCCCGCCGGGGCTTGGCTGGGTCGTACCGGACGCGTATCCGCGTCGAGCGGTCGATCGGATAGAGCCGGCCGACCTTGGACTCGATCCTGACCTCGTCGCTGTCGGGAGGGGTGAAGGCGACCTCGGGATAGAAGCGGGGGTCGCCGTCGCCGTCCGTGTCCTCACGGACCCCGACGATTTCCGCCTCGGTCCACTGTCCGCGGGTGAGAAGGCGGAAGTTGTTCCACGCCTCCACGAAGGCCCAACAGGAAAGCCCTGCCGAGACAGGGATGAAGGCCGCTTCGAGGATCCGTTCCCAGCTCACGCGGGCAGGCTATAGCGCTCCTCCAGGAATCTCCCACCCGGGACGCCTCGTTCCTATCCGTACCGTCATCGCCGCAGGGTCTGTCGCTTTGATGACGACTCCGCCGAGGCCGAGGGACAGGGGCGAGCACTGGTGGACGAGGGTGAGAGCATCCGTCGCCACGGGCTCTGCCGACGATCAAGTTTCCCTATCTTGGGCGGTTTGAGCGTTATCTAATCTCTCATTACGAATCCCCCTAATTGGCCATGGGTGCGGCGGAGTTCGGGATCGAGGGACCTGGTCATCGCGGAGCTGGTCGTCTTCCTCGCCCCGCGGTTCGGAAGGCCGATGGTCAGCCTGGATGGCGAGGAGAACGTTCGCCGTGGTCGACATCACGGAGATCTATATCCACTGGTACGCCGGCCGCTCGAAGAGCGAGCTGGCGGCATCATTGGGAGTGGACCGAAAGACGGTCAGGAAGTACCTGGCGCCGGCGGAGGTGTCCGGGATCGCCCCGGGCGGGCCGCCGATGAGCGAGGCCGACTGGTCGAAACTGATCAAGGAGTGGTTCCCGGGGCTGGTCGACAAGCGGCTGCGGCAGGTGACCTGGTCGGAGATCGACCAACACCGCGACTACATCAAGGACTTGCTGGGGACAGTGACGGTCTCCACGATCCATCAGCGCCTGCGTGACGAGTACAAGCTGAAGGTGTCGATCTCCTCGTTCCGCCGGTGGGTACACGCTACGCTGCCGGACGAGGTGGCGCGATCGCAGGTCACCGTCCTGCGTGACGAGATCGAACCGGGCGAAGAGGCCCAGATCGACTACGGCTTCCTGGGCCAGTGGGTCAACCCCCGCACCGGCAAGCGGCACCGGGTCTGGGCCTTCGTGATGGTGCTGCCGTGCTCGCGGCACCTGTTCGTCCGTCCGGTGCTGCACCTGGACCAGCATGCGTGGACCGAAGCGCATGTCGTGGCCTTCCGCTGCTTCGGGGTGTCCCGCGCCGGCTGGTGCCGGACAACTTGAAGACCGGGGTCGACAAGCCCGATCTCTACGACCCGAAAATCAACAAGTCCTATGCTGAACTCGCCACCCATTACGGCGCATTGGTGGACCCGGCCCGAGCCTCAAAGCCCAAGGACAAGCCAAGAGTCGAGCGGCCGATGCCCTATGTCCGCGACTCGTTCTGGCGGGGGCGGGAGTTCACCTCCATCGAGCACATGCAGGCCGAGGCCCTCACCTGGAGCCAGCAGGTCGCCGGATGCCGGCAGTGCCGACCACTGGGCGGCGCCGCGCCGATGACGGTGTTCGAGGCAGTGGAGGCCGACACGCTGCTGCCGCTGCCGCCGACCCCGTTCGTGCTGGCCCGCTGGTCGACCGCCAAGGTCGGTCCGGACATCCACATCAAGGTCGGCCGCACCCTCTACTCGGTGCCCTGGAAACTGATCGGCCGGAGGGTCGACGTCCGCTCCACCGCGACCATGGTCCAGGTCTTCCTCGACGGTGAAATGGTCAAAACCCATGCGGCACTTGAGCAGGGCAAACGCACCGACAAGAGCGACTACCCGCCGGAGAAGATCGCCTTCCAGATGCGCACGCCGGTCTGGTGCCGCAGCCAGGCGTCCCAGGTCGGGGATGCCTGCCGCGAGGTCGTCGACCAACTGCTGGAGGTTAACGCGCTCTACCGGCTCCGCGCTGCCCAGGGGGTTCTCGGACTGCGGAAGGAGTACGACGACCCGCGGCTGGAGGCCGCCTGCGCGAGAGCCGTCGTGGTCGGCGACCCGTCCTACCGCACGATCAAGGGCATCCTCATCGCCGGCACCGAAACCGATCCCGAGCCTGAGACCAGCGGTGATGCCGGAGCCGCAGCCTTCCTGCACGGGCCGAAGCGGTTGTTCGCCTCCGTCGCGCCCCCGGGCCCGGCGGACGAGCACCGCGACGACCAGGACCGCGACGAAGCCGAGGTGGACGCCCGATGACCGTGATGGACACCGCCCTGCGCGAGTCGCTCAAAGCCCTGCGACTGTCCGGAATGCTGGAGACCCTCGACGCCCGTCTCGCCCAGGCCCACGGCGGCGAGCTCGGTCACCTCGACTTCCTGCAGGTCCTGTGTCAGGACGAGATCACCCGCCGCGAGACCGTCGCCTTCCAACGCCGCCTGCAGCGAGCGAAGTTCGAGCAGCAGGTCACCCTGGAGGAGTTCGACTTCACGGCCTCCTCGAAACTGCCCGCCGCCCAGATCCGCGACCTGGGGGCCCCGCGCTGGCTGCACGCCGGCGAATCGGTCATCCTGTTCGGGCCGGTTGGTGTCGGCAAGACCCATATCGCTCAGGCCCTGGGCCATCTCGCAGTCCGCCAGGGCGCCCACGTCCGCTTCGCCAAGACCAGCCGGATCCTCGCGGACCTGGCCGGCGGCCACGCGGACCGCATGTGGCAGAAGCGGATCCGCGAACTGGTCCGGCCCGACGTGAAGGGCATCCGTCCGAGCACCGCCACCGACTGCTGCCGCCGCGACCTCGCTCGGGATCTCCTCGCCGATCTGCGACGCATCGACCGGCAGGTCCGCGACAACGAAGCCCAGATGCGTGACGCCCTGGCCGCCGCCCGCACCGTGCTGACCGCGTTGCCCGGCCTGGGCACCGTGCTCGCCGCCAAGCTCCTCGGACACGTCGGCGACGTCACGCGCTTCCCGACCGAGCACCACTTCGCCAGCTACACCGGTACGGCGCCCCTGGACGCCTCCAGCGGCAAGAACACCCGCCACCGCCTCAACACCGGAGGCAACCAGGCTCTGAACTCGGTGCTGCACATCATCGCCGTCTGCCAGATCCGCGACGGCGGCCGAGGCCAGGACTACTACCTGCGGAAAATCACCGAGGGCAAGACCCCGGCAGAGGCCCGCAGGGCTCTCAAACGACGCCTGTCGAACGTGGTCTATCGCACCCTCAAACGAGACCGCCACATGAGCTTCGCGGAGGCCGCTTGACACACAGAGGCACTCATCAGCGTCTCCAACAGCGCCTCTCGGGCCCGGTGGCACCACCCCCCAGGTCATCGGTTCGACAGGGGGGACCAGCCATGCCGGGCCCGGAGGCCAGCGGCCCTCTTGCAGGACCGCGAAGAAGATAACGGGGGGGAGCCCGGGTGGTGCCTACGGCGTCGGTGCGTGCGGTGGCCGGGCGTTCGACGACGAGCACCTTCGGGGCGCGAAGGGCAGCGGCCACGGTCAATAGATGGGCGCGGACGGACTGCTGGAGCTTTCCTGGGCAGAGCAGGTCACCGATCGGCACCTCACACCGTGGTCCCCTGCCCCTGCTTCCACGGTGGTGCTTCTACGGCGGCGATGGTGCGACAGTGGTCGGCAAGGGCATTTCAGGGACGGACTGCTCAGCCCAGATGGTCTTGCCGACGTGGGTGTGGCGCGTGCCCCAGCGGTCGGTGAGCTGGGCGACCAGCAGCAGGCCCCGTCCCCCTTCATCGAAGACGCGGGCCCGCCGCATGCGTGGAACGGTGTTGCTGGCGTCGGAGACCTCGCAGATGAGGTTGTGCGCCTCCCGGATCAGCCGGAGCCGCAGGGGCGGTTGGCCGTAGCGAATGGCATTGGTGACCAACTCGCTGACCACCAGTTCGGTGATGAACACGGCCTCGTCCAGCCCCCAGTCGGTCAATTGCTCGGTGGTGTTCTGGCGGGCATGGGCGACGACGGCCGGGTCGGAAGCCAGGTCCCAGGTGGCCACCTGCTCAGCGCTCAGGGCTCGGGTTCGGGCGACCAGCAGGGCGATGTCGTCAGCCGGACTCTCTGGGAGCAGATCACCGATCACGGTGTCGCAGAGCGTGTCCAGGGAGGGCGCAGGGCGGGCGAGCGCTGTGCGTAGGAGGTCGATGCATTCCCCGGTGTCGCGGTCGCGGGATGCGATCAGGCCGTTGGTGTACAGGACGAGCACGCTGCCTTCAGGCAGTTCTGTTTCGGCGCTCTCGAAGGGCAGGCTGCCCAGGCCGAGCGGCGGGCCGGGCGGGAGGTCGAGAAACTCGACCCTCCCGTCTGGGGTCAGCACCGCCGGTAGGGGGTGGCCCGCGCGGGCAAGGGCGCATTGGCGGGAGACCGGGTCGTAGACCGCGTACAGACAGGTTGCGCCGATCGTCGCAGCTTCGACGCCGGGCTCGGCTTCGTTTCTGCTGCCCCCTTCGTCCGACAGCCGAATGACGAGGTCGTCGAGGTGAGTGAGCAGCTCGTCGGGCGGCAGGTCGATGTCAGCCAGGGTGCGCACAGCGGTACGCAGCTGGCCCATGGTCGCGGAGGCCTGGAGGCCATGGCCGACCACATCGCCGACGACCATGGCCACCCGTGTACCGGACAGCGGGATCACGTCGAACCAGTCGCCACCCACACCGGCCTGGGCCCCTGCAGGGAGATAACGGGAGGCGACCTCCAGCGCGGTCTGCTGGGGCAGCTTCCGAGGGAGCAAGTTGCGCTGGAGCGTCACGGCGGTGCTGCGCTCGCGGCTGTACCGGCGGGCGTTGTCGATACAGACCGCCGCCCTGGCCATGAGCTCTTCGGCCAAGATCACGTCGTCCGGCTCGAACGGCTCCGGACGCCGGTGTCGGATGAAAATCGCCGCACCGAGGGCGGCACCCCGGGCACGCATTGGCACAGCCATGATCGAGTGGAACCCGTACTCACGGAGCCGGGCGGCTCGGACGGGATCCTTGGCCAGCCAGTCGGCCAGGGAGGAGCCGGTCGTCTCCTGAATCACGGCCCGGGCTTCGGCGAGGCACTGGGCAGCGGGTGAAAACGCCGGGTAGGAGGCCACCTCTCCTAGCTGCACGACTGCCTCGGGGCAGCCCTTGAGGACCGATTGGTGGGCGACGCGGCGCAGTAGCACCGCTCCCGTCAGCGCGTCGGCGAGCGGCTCGTCACCGTGGCTCACAGATGCGAGCAGGTCCACGCCAACGTAGTCCGCAAGGTGGGGGACGGCTATGTCTGCCAGTTCCTGCGCGGTGCGGTCCATGTCCAGGGTGCTGCCGATGCGGATGCTGGCCTCGTTCAGCAGGAGCAGACGCTGGCGGGAAGAGTACTGCTCGGTCGTGTCGCGGGCCGTCAGGCACACGCCGTGCACCCGGTCGTCCTGGTCCTTGAGGGGGGACAGGGACACCGCCCAGGCATGCTCCCGGTTCTCACCAGGCGCGCGCAGGTATCGCTCCAGCTCCCGCGGTTTGCCGCTCTCCAACGCCAGACGCATGGCCTCTTCGGTATCCCTGGCAGGGGCGCTCATCATGATCTCGGATATCCGCAGGCCACGCATCTGGTCCTCCGTGAGACCGAGTGCGTTTTCCATGGCTGCGTTCGCCCGCACCGACCGCAGCTCCGTGTCGTAGATCATCTGAGCCAGCGCGGACTGGGCGAAGGTCCAGTGCACCAACGCTTCGCTGTCGTCCGTTCCCGGCTTCCCCGGCTCGGCGGACTCCACCAACCACTCGGTCGCCCCGTCGTCGGTGATGCGGCGATGCGCGGACAGCTTTGCGTCGACGCTACGGCCGTCCCGATGCCGCAGTGCCGCATTCCCGGCTCTTCTGTCCTGGTCGGCAGGGGGTTTCAGGGCCGCCTCCGGAAGGCCTTCCGCGAGGAGGTCGGCCGCCTTGCGCCCGAGCACCTCTGATGGCAGATAGCCGAGCAGTTGCCGGGCCCCTTCGCTCCATCCCGTGACGATGCCGTGTTCGTCGATAACGGCGGTGGCGGTGCACGCCGTGCCGGGCAGGCCGGAGGGCTGGTTCGGTCCTTCAGCCGAAGCACTGCAGTGTCGCTCCAACGTCGCCCACCTCGCCCTGCTGAGATTGACGTCCCCGTGTCCCCATGGGCCTGCGGGGACCTGCACCGCTGCCTTCTACGGCCAAGCATGATCCTGCGGATCGCACGACACCACTTCAACGGTCACCGTGCCCAAGGTGGTGACCCGAGCACGTACGGCCGGGTGGCGGACGAGGGCGGTGTACGAGGGACATCATCAGCCCGTCCGTGCTTCGGGTGGGCCACAGCAGGAGAGCTCGGCGTGGTTGTCAACTGCGACCCGCGGCTCGCGCGGTTCCTCGAGGCGCGGGAGCCCCGACGGCCCGCCTCGGGCGCAACCGCACCTCGCATTTATTTCTCTCGCGAGCGAGATATTATGGTCAAGGCCGGGCCCCGGCGCGTAAGCGCCGCATGCCTGGAGGTCTCGCACGTACGGAGGATTGCCGTGGCCCCACCCGCTCTGTCACCGCCCGCCTCGCCGCCGTCGGTGGCACCTCCGGAGCGGCGCCGGTCTCCCGGCCGTGCTGTGGTCGGGTGGTTGACCAGCACGGACCACAAGCAGATCGGGACGCTCTACCTGGTCACCGCGTTCGCCTTCTTCTGCTTCGGCGGCCTCCTGGCACTGCTCATGCGTGCCGAACTGGCCCGCCCGGGGACGCAACTGATCTCGAACGAGCAGTTCAACCAGGCCTTCACCATGCACGGCACCGTGATGCTGTTCATGTTCGCGACGCCGATATTCTCCGGCTTCGCGAACTGGATCATGCCGCTGCAGATCGGGGCACCCGACGTCGCGTTCCCCCGGCTGAACATGCTCGCCTACTGGCTCTACCTTTTCGGCTCATTGATCGCCGTCGGCGGTTTTCTCACCCCGCAGGGCGCCGCGAGCTTCGGCTGGTCCGCCTACACCCCGCTCTCGGACGATATCCGCTCGCCGGGCGCCGGCAGCGACTTGTGGATCATGGGCCTGGCCATGCAAGGCTTCGGGACCATCCTGGGTGCCGTCAACTTGATCACCACCATCATCTGCATGCGGGCCCCCGGCATGACCATGTTCCGCATGCCGATCTTCACCTGGAACGTGCTGCTCACCAGCGTGCTGGTCCTGCTGGCCTTCCCGGTTCTGGCCGCCGCACTCTTCGCGCTGGAGTTCGACCGGCGTTTCGATGCCCACATCTTCGACCCCGCCAGCGGTGGCGCGCTGCTGTGGCAACACCTCTTCTGGTTCTTCGGTCACCCCGAGGTGTACATCCTCGCCTTGCCGTTCTTCGGTATCGTCTCCGAGATCGTCCCGGTCTTCGCCCGCAAGCCGATGTTCGGCTACGCGGGACTGATCGGCGCGACGATTTCGATCGCCGGTCTGTCGGTTACGGTGTGGGCGCATCACATGTACGTCACGGGCGGTGTGCTGCTGCCGTTCTTCTCCCTCATGACCTTCCTGATCGCCGTCCCGACCGGTGTGAAGTTCTTCAACTGGATCGGCACCATGTGGAAGGGCTCGCTGTCCTTCGAGACGCCGATGCTGTGGTCCACGGGCTTCATGGTCACCTTCCTGTTCGGCGGGCTGACCGGCGTGATCCTGGCCTCGCCCCCGCTGGACTTCCACGTCACTGACTCGTACTTCGTGGTCGCGCACTTCCACTACGTCGTCTTCGGCACCGTGGTGTTCGCGATGTTCGCCGGTTTCCACTTCTGGTGGCCCAAGTTCACCGGCAAGCTGCTCGACGAGCGGCTCGGCAAGATCACCTTTTGGACGTTGTTCATCGGCTTCCACAGCACCTTCCTGGTCCAGCATTGGCTGGGCGCCGAGGGCATGCCGCGCCGCTACGCGGACTACCTCGCGGCCGACGGCTTCACCGCCCTGAACACCGTCTCGACCATCGGCTCGTTCCTACTCGGTCTGTCGATCCTGCCGTTCTTCTACAACATCTGGAAGACCGCCAAGTACGGCAAGCCGGTCGGCGTCGACGACCCGTGGGGCTGGGGCCGTTCGCTCGAGTGGACGACGTCCTGCCCTCCACCCCGGCACAACTTCGAGAAACTGCCGCGGATCCGCAGCGAGTCACCTGCCTTCGACCTCCATCACCCCGACATCGCCGTCCACGAGGACGCGCAGGACAAGGAGACGCCCACCAGCGGTCGGGGCTGACCGGACCCACCCACTCTCATCAGCACGTGCTCAGGAGCCGTCTATGGACGCCAGCTACGAAGCAGCCTTCGGGCTGCATCAGATCGAAGGATTCCTCCACCTGGAGGCCAATCGCCGCGAGGCGCACCGCAAGGCCCGGGACTTCGCCTGGGAACTGCCCGGCCTCACCACCGACCAGCGACTCGTGATCGAGGAGGCCTACGCTCGCAAGGAGGTGGAGAACACGCGCCGGGTCGCCCAGCAGATTGCGGAACGCGTCGGCCAGGTCGAGGCTCAGTACGAGGCCCGTCACCGCCGTTTCGCCCGGGAGATGGCCGTTTCCATGACCGTCATCACGATGGGCCTGATCGGTCTCTGCATCGCGGTCATCCTCGGAACAGCCGCTGGCTCCGCCTGACGCCGCCCCTCTGCGGTCAGCGGGTGTCCTGTTTCAGGGAGAGAAGAAGTTTACGCAGGGCGTCCGCGATCACCGTGCGTTCCTCAGGATCCAGCACGGACAGGACGTCCCTTTCCACTTGGAAGTGCCGTTCCACCGTGCGGTCGAAACGCGCCCGCCCCTCCTCCGTCAGACGCACCAGGGTGCTTCTGCCGTCGACGGGAGAGGGGCAGCGCTCGATCCATCCCTCCCCTTCCAGCCGTTTGAGCCGTCCCGTCAGACCAGCCGAGGACACCACCAACGCCTGGCGCAGCTGACCAGGCGTCAGGGCATACGGAGCGCCGCTGCGCCGCAAGGCCTGCAGCAAGTCGAAGTCGCCGACATTCGCGATGGGCATCTCGGCCGAGCGGCGCAGCCGGGTCGCGAGCAGCTCCTCCACCAGCCGGGCCGCGCGCAACAGGCGTGCCATTACCGCACTGGACGAAACGTCGAGCTCAGGCCACTCACTCCGCCACTCGGCCAGCATCACGTCGACGCTGTCGCCGTCACGCGCGGCGTTGATCTCGTTGTCCTCACCCATCGTGGGACAAGGATATCGGCACGATGCCCCATTGCCGGCCGCCACTGGGGACAGTACGGTCCCCACCGGACCGGGGGCCGGGCGTACGACCTGTTCCGTCGCTGGCAGCGGGACGGTGCCTAGTGTGATGCGCCAGAAATCCCGTGGTTAATTATCTCCGGCTTCAGCTGTTGGGTGGGGTGATCCTGCCGAGGTAGTCGGCGAGGGACTTGAGGATCTCGTCGGCGGTCTTCGTCCAGGTGAACGGTCTGGGGTTCTCGTTCCAGGTGTCG
>NZ_JBHWJT010000070.1:0-21725 GCF_042731325.1 Streptomyces sp. NPDC059866
TTGCGCCACATTCAGCTCCGCCCCGACCTCGTCGACGGCTGCCTTGTCGGCACCGGACTGACCCTCCACCCGACAACAACCCGAAGAGCTCAGTAGGAACGGTTTGCCGTCGAACGGGCGGCCCCGCACCAGGGCGAGCGCCTTTCCAGGTCGGTCAGGCCTTCCGGGAATCGCGGTGGGGCTGTCGGCTACTGCTCACCCAGACTGGTGGCGTGTTGATCCACCTCGGTGTCCGAGCGTTGTACGCCGGTGAATCGGGTGGGCCGGAAGGCCCGCAGGAGGTCCTGTTCCTGATCAGTTGTGATCTCGGTCGCGACCAGGCGTCCCAGGATCGGCGCCAAGGTGACCCCGCTGTGCGAGACGAGGCAGTAGACGCGGGACTGCACGGAGGCATAGCCGGCGATGGTGTGGCCGTCCGTGGGCAGTGACCGGAAGCCGACACGCAGGTCGATCTTCGGCGCCCGGCTCGGGTCGGGCAGCAGCGCAGAGAACCGCCGAGCGAGGGTGCTCGCGATGTCCCCGTCTGCGGACGGAGGGTCTTCCGGATCGACGTCAGCGTTGAGATCGAGAGCCTGCAGGACGGCATGTCCACCGGCCGCAGGGCGGAGATTGAGGCCGGGGCTGTGGATCACACAGCGCAGGTCGAGTTCCGGTGACCTGGCGTACCCGAGCAAACCGACGGTCGGCGCTCCGCGACCGGCATCCGTCACCATGGGAACGTCGATCCCGGCCTGTGCGGCGAGCCTTTCTGTCCAGCGGCCTGCCGCCAGGACGACTCGATCACCGCTACAGATCTCGCCTCCGGCCAGGGTGACGAACACTCCATCAGGCCTGTCGTCGATGGCCACGACCTCGCCGATCGCGCACTTGGCTCCGTGCTGCTCGGCATCCGCCAGTAAGCTGCCCACGAAGAGATCCGGCAGAACGTATCCCTCGCTGGGGAAGTGCGCGATGGACGTTATGGTCGCCGGGATCCGGAGGTCGCCCGCGATCCGCGTTGCTTCGTCCGGCGTGACCCAGTGTGCGGGGTAGCCCAGGGATTGCAGTCGTTCCACGTTGTCGGCGAGCCACTGCTCGCTGGCGGCGTCCGCCCACTGCAGCGCCCCGCTGGGGAAGTACGACGGCGCGCCGCGCAGTTGCTCGGCGAGCCTGGCGTGCTCTTCCATCCCTGCGAGATTCAGCCGGTGGTAGTCCGGGTCCGGCTTCCGGTTGGAGTTGGTCCAGGCGAAGGTGGTCGCGGTCGTACCGGTGCCGGCTCCCCACTGATCGAGCAGGAGAACGTCTTCGTCGGCGACGGCAAGCTGCCTCGCGACGCTTAACCCCAGCACGCCGGCACCGATGATGATGACCTTCATTGTTTGCGCACTTCCTTTCTGGCAGCGACACGCTGCTCACATGGCCGGGACGGGAAGCTCCAGGAAGAACTCGGCGGTTCCCGGACGGACGATGGTCGTGACCACCTCGACGGTGCTTCCGTCGTCGGCACGCAACTCCCTGCGCCTCATCAGCGCAGGTGTTCCGATCTCGCTGCGCAGCAATGTGGCGTCGTGCTCATCGAGGGTCACCGGGTCGAGGTAGACCCGGATCGCGTCGATCGGTACTCCTCTGCGCTGGAGATACGGGAGGGTGACGAGGTCTTCGAGGTTCTCGTTCAGTAGGTCGGGGGCAACTGCGAAGAGAACGACGTGCCGCTCGACGGACTGTGGCTCCTCGCGTATGTCGAGCTTGCGGCGGACCAGTTCCACTACGGCCGTGTCGGCTGAGGAACCGGGGAGTGTCAGGACGGCGTCGGCGGCCCTGACGATCCGTGCGGAAACGACTTCGTGTCTGCCCGGTGTGCCCTTTGCGGCTGCTGTGGGGGTGACGAAGTTGAGCAGATTGATCTGCCGCGTCACGTCCGCGACGAACGTTCCGTGGCGCCGCTGGCGGATCGCCAGTCCCGCCTCCGCCAGGTCGTTGAGGACCCGTTGGGCCGTGGCACGGCTGACGCCGTACTGGGTGGAGAGGTCCTTCTCGGTCGGCAGCCGCGCGCCAGGGGGCAGACCCCCGGCCCGGATCTTCGCTTCGATCTCTCGCCTGATCTGCACGTAAAGTGGGACGGTCATGCTTGGACCGTACATTCGGTCAATTGACTGGGAATAGTGAGTTGACCAGCCAGTTCCTCGGCATCCGCGCCTTGTTGGCGGGGCGCTGTGACCCTGGAGACGAGCCGGCGCGGGTTCCTTTGGAGCTCTCCGGAACGCCGATGACGGGTGATCGGACCCGCCTCCGCCGATTCGCGGAGGACGCGCAGGGCCCCGGCGCGGCCGCCGCCGTACCGACGGTGGAGATCCTTTTCAGCCGGCAGTCGAGTGCCAGGGGGCTGGGCCTTGCCTGATTCGTCATGTCGGTCTCCCGCCTGACTACGCGGCGAGCAGCGCCGCGCAACTAGACCGTACAATCAGTGAATTGACCGGTCAATAGTCGGTTCGCCAAGGAGCTATTCATCAGCCGCCCTCCTGAGAAGAAGCCGGTGCCAACAGAACCGGAATGGCAGCCGGTGCAACGCGCCCGGGCTGCCGATCAACGAGGGCCTGATCACCTGGTCCTGACAGACGCGGCATCCGCGATGCAGGGCGCGTTTCACAGGTGGTCACTCGTGAAGCGGTGCCGGTCCCGTCGCCTTGTCCGTCTGCTGTCCGACTCCCGTGGCGGGTGGGGGTCGTTTCCCGCCCCGGCGGGGGCAACGATCGGGCCGGTTCGGCAGTCGTAGAGGGTGACACACCTCCGTCTCCCGCGCTCGCCACCAACTGCTGTCGCTCGTGGGGTTCGCAGCAGGACCTGTCATCTCTGGGAGGATTCATGAGCCGCTTCGCCGCACCACCTAGCGACAGACAAAGCGCCGGGCGCGACATCGCCGCCGCACGTGCCCAACGGCGCAAGCCCGTCGGTCGCGTGACAAGCCGCGGTGTCGTGGTGGGGGCCGTCGCCGCTCTGCTGGCGGGGATCGGGGCCTCGGCCGATGCCGCGTCCGATACCGCGCCCAGCGACCCGGTGGTCAGCGGTGCCACCATCAACTCCGGACATGACGTCATCGTGGGTATCACGCACAACGTGGTGTTCCCGGTCACGGTCACCGGATCGGATGACTCCGGCCTGTCTTTCGCCGATGTGGATCTGAAGGGGCCGCACGGCGGTTTCTACACCACCGATGCGTTCTGCGAGACCGCGACGGCATGCACGACGGTGTTCACCGTCAACGCCCACCCGGCCCCGGGCAGCGACGATCCGGTGGACCTGGCCAACGCCAACGCAGGAACATGGTCGGTCGACGCCTTGGTCGACGCCAACGACGACGATTCCGTCTTTGTCCCCGGCGTGGGATCGTTCGGGCTCAAGCGTGCCGCGCGGCTCACGGTCAACGCCTCACCGGAACCGGTGGCCAAGGGCACTCGTATCACCGTCACCGGCAAGCTCGTGCGGGCCAACTGGGACACCTACCGGTATGCGGGATACGCAGGCCAGGCTGTGAAACTGCAGTTCCGCCCGAAGGACAGCAGCACCTACACCACGGTGGCCACGGTGAACACCAGCAATACCGGCACCCTGCGCACCACGGTCAAGGCAGTCAAGGACGGCTACTGGCGTTGGAACTTCACCGGCACCAACACCACCGGCCCGGCCAAGGCCACCGGCGACTACGTCGATGTACGCCCCTGATACGGCAAGCACCACCATGAGCAACCGATGCGCCCCGGCTCCGGAGAAAACCAGCACTAGGGAGAAAAGCCCTGTTTCTACCGCGAGTTCACCGATTTAGCCTCCGTGCGGCGGCGGGCCGGGGTGAACAGCCCAGGAGTCTCCTCGTCCAGCCAGCCCCGCTCCACCAGACGCTTCAGCTTCGACCGCGTCCCCTCGATCTCCGCGGTCTCGGTCGGCAGACCGATTCGTGGGACGATCTGCTTGGTCCGCACCGGCCCCGGCGCGTCCGCGACGACCTCCACGATGTCCCGGTACGTCTTCGGCAGCACGTCCACCGCAAGCCCCTGCTTCCGCCCCGCGAACGGCGCCTGCTCCACCCCTGCGGCCTTGGCAGACTCCTCCTCGTTCCCCGTCCCGGCCACCTCGCGCGAGGTCTCGGCCATCACCTCGGCCACCGTCTCCCTCGTGATCACCAACCGGGAGAGCATCTCCCGCGCAGCCTCCAACTGCCCGGTCAACTCGACTATCTCAGCCTGGAATTCCTCCACACGGGACGCGGGCCGCAACCTCCCGTGCCTCCAGCTCCTCGATCAGCGACCCCATCGGCGTTCTCCTCCACCGCCACGGTAGAAGGACACCGCCCTGTCCACGTCCCGATCAGCGTTCTTCCAGCTCAGCCTTCCCTTCAGAAGAGCCGCACCCAATCGATTTCAGCCACTTTCGGGACGTGCGGGGTGTGGCTTGGTCGTCAATGAGTACTTTCCGCCCGGCACCACACCCTCGGGCTCCCCACGACCGCTCACCCCGCTCCAACGACTGTGTCAGAACTTCACGGTCCACCCCCGCTGTTGAGCCAACGAAGATCACCAACAGCATGCGAAAATCTTGCAAGAACCGGATTCCCGGCACCCACACGGTCACGGTGTCTCCCGCTGTATCGAAGAGGTCCCCTGGCCGCGGTGAACGGCGAAGCGGATCGGTACCCGTTCGGCCAGAGCATCGATGTGCGTGACGATGCCGACCATCTGGTCCCTGCACGTCGCGAGCTCTTCCAGCGTGGCGGCGACCGTCTCAAGTGTCGCCTCGTCCAGTGCGCCGAACCCCTCATCGAGGAAGATCGACTCCAGTTGAGCGGCACCGGCTGCGGCCATGGTCGGCAGCTGCGCCGAAAGCGCCAGGGCGAGGGCAAGGCTGGCCTGGAACGTCTCACCGCCAGACAGTGTCCTGACCGGTCGGCGACTGTCCGCGTCGGCATGGTCGACGACGAGAAAGCTCCCGTCGTCGTGGGTCAGCTCGAACTGCCCGCCGGACAGTTCGGCGAGTGTCCCGGAGGCTTCCGCGACGAGGGTGTCGAGGGTTGTCGCGACGAGCCAACGGGGAAACCCGTCCGCGCGCAGGAGGTGGCCGAGCGTCTTCGCCACCTGGTGCTTCTGCTCCGCATGCTGCCGCTGCATGTCGAACTTCGCGGCCTGCTTGCGCCGTTCGATGAGGCGCTGCGCCTCCTGCCGAGCTCTCTCCAGCGCTGCCGCGACCGCCGGCTCGGCCGTCTCGGTGAGCGGTCGCCTTGTATCGAGGATCACCTCGTGGGTGGCGAGCACGCCGGCGAGTCGGCCCTCGGCGGTGGTGAGCTCTCCACGGACCCTCGCCAGCCTTTCGTACGCGCCGGACAACGCCGCTTCGCGGGCGGCGGCGGCGTCGGCCGCCCAGGAAACGAGGGCTGTCCACGCCGCGGTCAGGTCATCACGGTCCAATACCGGAGCCCCGAGCGCGACGAGCGGGTCGCGCACCTGCTCAAGCGCCGGCCAGGCTTTCTGCATCTCCTGGCGAACGCTCCTCGTGGCCTGCTCGGCGCTCGCCCTGGCGGCTCGCGCACGCCGCAGCCTCGCATCCGCCTCGTAGGCAGCCCTTTCCAGCTGCTCTCGGCATGCGAATGCGGCGGTCGCCTGCTCCAGGGTGGGGGCATCGGCGAGGACGGAACGCAGGGCGGCGATCCGCCCGGTGAGCGCGTTGAGTCCGCTGGTGGCCTGCTGCTCGGCTCTGGAGGCCTTCGTCCACGCGTCACGCAGCCGCTCCACTTCCCGGTCGGCCTGGACTCGTGCCTGTTCGGCCATGTCGAGGTCGGGCGCGACCAGCGGGCCGGGCATCGTCGTGACCCGCTGCCCGCATACCGGGCACGCTGCGCCGTCCTGCAGACGCGGTCGCAGCGCCGCGGCCAGATGGGACCCTGCCGTGACCTCCTGCTCCCGGCGCGCCTGCAGGGCGAGTCTCTCGGCCTCCTCCTCGGCGGCGGTCACGTCGGAGAGTGTCATGGCGCAGTGGCGCTGCAGCGCCTGCGCGGCGAGCAGCCTCCTCTCCATCGTGTCGAGCTCCATGTGGTCGCGGCGGGCCTGCTCGAGCGGGGCCCGGAGCGGTGCCGCCGCAAGCTGCTCACGGGCGGCCGTGTCGGCCGCCTCGGCCGCGGCCAGTTCCTCGTCGGCCGCCTCATCGGCGGTTCTGACATCGCGTTCCCTCTTCCCGAGTTCTTCGAACCCGGTCGGCACGGCGACCGCCCTCAACCGGTCCCGCTCCGCGGTCAGCGTCTCGCACGCCTGCCGTGCCTTGGTGACCGCTGCGCCGTGCTCCGCGAGTTCGGGCAGCGTCGCACGGACCCGCTCGGCGACCTCCTCCAGCGTGGCCACCCGGGCCTGTGCCGCTTGCTCCGCGCACTCGGTCGCATCGGTGAACTTCTCGAGCTGCTGGGCGAGGAGTTCGGCGCGCTGCCTCTCGCTCTCGGCCTCCGTGTTCGCCGCCTGCGCGATCCGGGGGTAGACCTCCAGACCCATCAGTTTGACGAGGATTTCCTGCCGTCTGGCCGGTTGCGCATGGAGGAACTCGGCGAAGTTACCCTGCGGCAGCACCACACAGGTGATGAAGTGCTCGAACGGCAGCCCGAGCAGTTTTTCCACTGCGGGCGTGACCTCGGAATCGGAGGCGAGCACTTCGGTGATGTCGTCCGGCGTGCCGAGCGCGTCGGGGTCGGCGAGTCGTTCCAGCCGGGCGTTCTTCACGCCGACGCTGCCAGCGGCAGCGCGACGCAGCTCTCGGGCGGCGACATAGCGGTGTCCGGCGAGGTCGAAGACGAGCCGGACCGTGCCCCGGTTGGTGGTTGGCGCGAGTGCGTTCGCGACCGTGCGTCGGTTGTTCCAGCGCGGCACCGATCCGTACAGCGCGAACGTGATCGCGTCGATGACGGTGGACTTGCCCGACCCGGTCGGGCCGACGAACGCGAAGTAGTCCACCTCGCGGAAGTCCACCGTGGTCGGCTCCCGGAATGAGGCGAAGCCGTCCATCTCGAGCAGTACCGGCCTCATGGAGGCTCCTTCCCGCCGTCAGGCGTTCGCGGCGGTGGCCTGGTCGTGGAGCCTGGTGAACAGTGCTTCGACCCGTTCGTCGGCGATCCCCCGGGCGACGCAGTACGCGTGGAACAGCTCGGCGGGGCTGCGCTCCGCGCCGTCGGCCGAGGGGGACGGCCTGGTGGTGTGTACCGGTGCGGCGAAACCCGGATCGATGCGCACCTCCAGCGCGTTCGGCAGCAGCCGCTGCACGTCCTGCCGTAGCCCTGCGCGCGCTGGTTCGCACAGCAACACCCTCAGGTAGTCGTCGCCGAACGAGTCGGCGCGCCGGGTCAGCTCGTCGACGGTGCCGCGTACGGTGCGCAGCCGCCGTCCGGACCTGATGGGCACCTCGGCGGTGATGCGGGCGGGTGTGCCGGCCTCGGCCTCGACGACAAGGACCACAGCGGGGTTGTCCTGCTCGCCGAAGTCGAGGGTGATCGGGCTGCCGCAGTAGTGCACCGGACACGGCGCGGGCAGCGACTGGCGGCGGTGCAGGTGCCCGAGCGCGACGTAGTGGGCGTCAGGTGGGAAGGCAGTGGCCGACACCCAGTACTCGAGGATCGACTGGGCGGACCGCTCACCTCCGCCGAGCTTTCCCCCGGCCGCCATCAGGTGTGCCATCACCAGGTTGACCGTGTCGTCGCGGAAGTCGGCCGTGAGCGCGGCAAGCAAGTCTCGCACCAGCCGGCCGTAGCCGGTTGCGGCCTTCCGAGGCGTCTCGGTGACCAGCTGGGCGGCACGTACCGCAAGGCGCCGGGCCAGGAACGGCAGCAGGGCGACGGTGACCGGCTCCCCCGTCGAGCGCGCGGTGAACTTCACCACCCCGCCGTCGGCCGCAGGGCGGGCATTGCCGACCAAGGTGATTCCCGCGCTCGCCATGAGCGGCCGGTAGGCGTCGAACGTGGCGGCGTGGTCATGGTTGCCGGCGATCGCGATGACCTCGGCGCCCGTGCGTCGCAACGCGAGCAGCGCTCGCACCAGCAGCTGCTGGGCATCCGCCGACGGGGCGGACGACTCGTACAGGTCGCCGGCGACGAGGACAGCGTCAACCCGGTGATCCCGTGCCACCTGGACGATCTCACGCAGGACCGCCCGCTGCTCGTCGAGCCGGCTGTGGCCCTTGAGCACCTTGCCGATGTGCCAGTCCGAGGTGTGCAAGAACTTCATGTACGCGCGCCTCGCCTTTCCGCGGCGGTTGCCGACGGTGACACGCCGCCGGCCTCCTTGTCGGCAGGTGCCAGGTGTGGATCCGCGCCGCACTCGCTGACCGGAGGAGGCGCCGGGGACAGCCCGGCATCCCAGGCGGGACAGGTAGAGGCGGCGCCTCCGTAGACTGCCGTCATTTTCGAACGTTTGTTTGATTAGCTGGCTGCGGTTAGCCTAGGTCAAGAGGGGGAGGGAATCAATGCACTTTGTGGAAATTCAAGAAATAACCTCATATGTCCGCATCGATGCCTTGCGTAAGATCGTCGCAGCCACATCGAGGCCGTCAGTGTTGCGCCCGTCGACCGCTGTTCCGCCGAATGTGTGGCAGGGACAGCGGACCAGAGTGCACGACGGTGAGATCCAGACCAAGAGCAGTAGCCTCGTTCCATGACCGAGGAAACGATCATCGCCCTGCGGAACTACGACTGGCTCGTCCGCGCTCGAGGGCTTGATGACGTAGCGCTGGACTGGGACTCCGGCACCCTCGTGTACGGCGATGGCGGCACAACCATCGACGCACTGGTCGAACGGGGCTTCACCCCCGCCACATAGCTGCCCACCGCCACTGACCTCGGTGTTTCAGCGGGGATGGCGGCATGTCGGCCGCTTGGTGGTGTTTCCCCGGGCGGGCCGCTGCGGGTGAGCGGTCCGGCCTCAGCGGGCGTCGGCGGTCGGGCGCTCATCCTCCGCGACCGGTCCGCGGCCAGGGGGTAGGGCGGCGGGGTGCCGCCCCAGGCCGGGCACAGCGCCCGATAGGCGCACCAGTCGCACAGCCGGCTCGGGCACGGCCTCCAGTCGCCCGTCGCCGTGGCCCGCCGGATCGCCGCCCACAGCGCGAGCAGCTTGCGCTCCACGGCTCGCAGATCGCCCTCCGCCGGGTCGTACGTGAGCACGTCCCCACTGCCGAGGTAGACCAGCTGCAGGCGGCGCGGCAGGGTGCCGCGCAGCCGCCACAGCACCAGGGCGTAGAACTTCATCTGGAACAGGGCGTCCGCCGCGTACTCGGGCCGGGGGACCTTGCCCGTCTTGTAGTCGACCAGCCGCACGTCGCCGGTCGGCGCCACGTCCACCCGGTCGATGATCCCGCGCAGCGTCAGCCCAGAGTCCAGTGTCGTCTCGACGAACAGCTCCCGCTCCGCCGGCTCCAGCCGGGTCGGGTCCTCCAGCGTGAACCACCGCTCGACCAGCTGCTCCGCCTTGGCCAACCACTGCGCGACCCGCTCCGGGACGGGCGCCCCACCCTCCTCGGCGAACAGCTCCGCGAGCTCCGGCTTCGCCGCCAGCAGCCGCTCCCACTCGCCCGCGACCAGGGAACGGGCGCGCGCGGCCGTACGCTCCACCGCCGGGTCGTCGAAGAGCCGCTCCAGCACCGCATGCACCAGCGTGCCCAGCGTGGCCGCTTCGTTCGGTTTCTCCGGCAGCCGGTCGATCACCCGGAACCGGTAGCGTAGCGGGCAGGTCATGAAGTCGCCCGCGCGTGACGGCGACAGCGACGACGGCGGCTCGGCGCCGGACCGAGGTGCCGCGAGCGAGGGCGCGGTCGATGCACCGGAGGTCTCGAACGGCTGCACACCTCCGACCCTACGCCGATTCGTTCCGCGTGCGATCTGCCGGCACGGCTGCCCATCCGTCGACGCTTTCATCGGCACGTCTCCTCGTCGGTCGCGGCCTACCCACCGACCCCCGGCTCGGGCGGCATCAACTCGTCATACATGGCCTGGTGTTCCCCATCATCACTCGGGCACATCACTCGCCCGTCGGAGAGGAACTTCCAGTGGTGCCACAGCACCTCTTGCGCGGCCGCCTCCGGGCTGTCGAACACCACGAGGCCGTCCCCGTCCTCGTCGTAGACGTAGTCACAGGCGTCGCAGACAAGGGAGTGCATCTGACGGGTGGGGAAACGCGTCAGTCGCTCCCCTCTCGTTACCGGCCGGCCTGGATGACGGCTGCTGCTTTCCGGCCCCCAGCAAGCCTCAGAGCTCTTGTCCACGCGCTCGGTCCGTGGGGACGCGGCCGCCTGCCGGTCGGGGGCGGCATCCGGTGGAGGCTGCGGGGCGGAAGCCGTCGTCGTCGTACTGCGAGCAGGTGGAGAGGACGAGAGCAAGTACTCGTGCAGGGTGCGGTTGTAGCAGGCGTCCGTCAGCGCGTGGTGCTGTCCGCCGGCCCGCTCCGGCAGTGGCGGGTCGCCGGCCTGGACGACGAGGGACCGCAGCTCGTGGCACCAGCGCGGCACCGCAGGCGGCATCGGCGGCCGGCCGTGGTCCCAGAGGGAGTGCAGACGCCAGATGTGCTGGCCGCCGTAGTAGGCGTACAGATGGGTCTCCGGGGAACCGTCGGCGAAGTACTTCGCCACGTCGTCACGTATCTCCTCGAGGAGCTTGACGTCGGGATGGGTGCGGTCGAGGAGACAGGGATAGCCGTCGACAGTGCACCGGGGCAGGTTGGGCCACCCGTTGCCGACCATCCACGGGATGTCGAGCACGGCGCTCACGTCCATGCCGTTGTTGATGGCGTAGTAGTCACAGCCGGCGTCGTCGGTGAGGCCGATGGAGACCAGGCCGCGGACGGTGGGATCGGCGGGAAGGAACTCACAGTGGAGGTAGACGCGACGAATGGCCGAAGCGGTGTCGCTCACGTGCTGCTCCTTGGCGTCCGGAAGCGTCTCTGGCAATGCGGCTCATGCGCGTGTGGTGTCCTCGCCGGTCGATCGCGAACGATCGTCACACGCTGCCCTCCCAGCGCAGGACACATATCGCGCATCCCCCTCCCTGGTTCAACGGATTCCTGTTGAGGGGCACAGAGTCCGGACAGGCGGATTTCGGAAGGGGGTTGCGCCGGTCAGAACTCGATGGAGGCTGCGGGGACAGTGTCCGGTCCCACCCCGATGCCCAGCTTCTCCTTGATCTTCTTCTCGATCTCGTCGGCCAGGTCCGGGTTGTCCTTGAAGAAGTTGCGGGCGCTCTCCTTGCCCTGGCCGAGCCGGTCGCCCTCGTAGGTGTACCAGGCGCCGGACTTGTAGAGGAAGCCGTGCTCCAGGCCCATGTCGATCAGGCCGCCCTCGCGGCTGATGCCCTGCCCGTAGAGGATGTCGAACTCGGCCGTCTTGAAGGGGGGTGCGCACTTGTTCTTGGCCACCCTGACGCGGGTGCGGTTGCCGACCGCCTCGGTCCCGTTCTTCAGCGTCTCGATCCGGCGGACGTCCAAGCGCACGGAGGCGTAGAACTTCAGCGCCCGGCCCCCGGGCGTCGTCTCCGGCGAGCCGAACATGATGCCGATTTTCTCCCGGAGCTGGTTGATGAAGATCATCGTGGTCCTGGAGTGGCCGAGCGCACTGGCGATCTTCCGCAGGGCCTGGCTCATCAACCGGGCCTGGAGGCCGACATGGGAGTCGCCCATCTCGCCCTCGATCTCCGCGCGCGGCACCAGGGCGGCGACGGAGTCGATGACAATCAGGTCGAGCGCGCCGGAGCGGATGAGCGTGTCGGCTATCTGCAGGGCCTGCTCGCCGTCGTCGGGCTGGGAGACCAGCAGGGCGCCGATGTCCACGCCCAACCTCTTGGCGTACTCGGTGTCAAGGCCGTACTCGGCGTCGATGAACGCCACAGTGCCGCCGGCGCGTTGGGCGTTGGCCACCGCGTGCAGGGCGAGAGTGGTCTTGCCCGAGGCATCCGGTCCATAGATCTCCACGACCCGCCCGCGGGGCAGGCCGCCGATGCCAAGGGCGACATCGAGAGCGATCGACCCGGTGGGGATGACCTCGACAGGGGACCAGGTGTCATCGCCGAGGCACATGACCGAGCCCTTGCCGAAGCGCTTCTCGATCTGGATGAGGGCGAGCTCGAGCGCCCTCTCGCGGTCCTGTTCTCTCATGGTGTCCGCCTTGGATGGGATGTGGCGTGTCATTGCGGCCGACGGCCCCGGGTCGCCGCGCTGGCGGCCTGGGGGGTCGGTTCTGCAGCGGTCCGGGCGGACTTCGGGGCGATGGTGCCGGTGTCGCATCACTCCGGCGTTGTCTCACCGTCTCGGCGCCGACTCGTGAGGCTGCCGTCAGTCCGTGGTCTTGCTGGTTGCCGCAGGTTGCTCAGGCGACGCTGCCGTCCTCCCTCCGGACGCTTCGGCGGCGGCCGGCTCCTCTCTCCATGGCAGCTCGTCGGTCGGGTCCTCGGGGAGGCTTGGGAGGCCGTGTCCCTCACGTCCGTCCAGGACCGTCTCGATGGAGGCCTCCGAGCGGATACGGGAGTCGTCGTCCCGGTTGTCGTCCCTGTATTCAGGATGACAATCGGTGCAGGTCAAACCGAGCGCAGCCTGGGGGGTCCAGGTCGCGCGGGGGTCGGTCGGGGTGGGGGTGGTCATGCCGATCAGCCTCTGTGGTGCTCCCATCGGTCAGAAGGGCTCCTCGCCTCGCCGGGGGGTAGGCGGCTCGCCGTCGTTCTGGGCGAACAGGTCGTCGGCGGGTGGACTGGCGCCGGCGAAGACGCTCGCGCGGGGGGCCTTGGTGACCTGCGCGGTGGCGAACCGCAGCGAGGGACCGACCTCGTCGACCCCGCACTCGACCACTGTGCGGCGCTCGCCCTCCTTGGTCTCGTACGTCCGCTGACTCAACCGCCCCTGGACGATGACGCGCGTACCGCGGGTCAGGGACTCGGCGACGTGCCTGGCCGTCTGCCCCCAGGCCGAGCAGCGCAGGAACAGCGTCTCGGCGTCCCTCCACTGCCTGGTCTCCCGGTCGAAGGTGCGGGGCGTGGACGCGACGGCGAAGTGCGCGACCGTGGATCCGTCGGGGTTGAGGCGTAGCTCGGGGTCGTCGGTCAGATTGCCGACCACTGTGATGATGGTTTCACCGACCATGGCTTTTCCTCTCGTGCGACGGGTGATCCCTCACCCGTATCTGTTCGAGACGGCGTTCGAGATGGTGGGTGCCGGGGGTGGGTGGGACTCGCGCGGCGTGTCGGCGAAGGGGTACGCCGCACTGCGGGTCGAGGCGGTCGTCGGATTCACTGCGTTTCTGTGTCCTTTCCCGCCCTTTCTCGGCCCGAGTTGGCGAGTCCGGCCGCGATGAGCCGTGCCTCGTGGGCGGGGGCGTTTCTCAGCGGAATGCCGAGCCGGGGGACGACGCAGGGGCCGCCGGGGGCGGCCCCGCACCAGGGGCAGGGCACGCGAAGGGAGCGGGTGCGCAGGTCGCGCTTCGAGTTGACGTTGTGCTTCGGGTCGGAGCGGCGGGGAGGCGGATCGGCCGGGGTGACGGGCGCCCGGTCGATCCGCCTGCCCGAGGCGATCGCGTCCACGATGGCGAGGAGTTCCGCGCGGTAGCGGCGCGGGTCGTCCGGGTCGGTGTCCGGCAGCGGCAGCGGGGCGCGGGCGAGCCGCTCGTTGCGGATCGCACGCACCTCGGCGCGGATGTCGGCGGCGGCGATGTGGTGCCGCTGCCGGCCCAGCCGGATCACGGCCGTCCACGCGTCGGTGGCATCCAGGTCGGCCAGGAGGAGGTGCCAGGCTTGCGCCGTGGTCTCCTCCGGATGCGTCGAGGGGCACATCGCGGTGACCAGGGCGACGAGCCGTGCCGTCTCGGTCGGTGTCACGGCGTCTCCTTCCGGCCATGACGCGCCGGGCGCCGCGGCGAGCCCTCGCGCCGCCGCCCTCGCGAC
The DNA here is from genome assembly GCF_042731325.1 of Streptomyces sp. NPDC059866. Taxonomy (NCBI): domain Bacteria; kingdom Bacillati; phylum Actinomycetota; class Actinomycetes; order Kitasatosporales; family Streptomycetaceae; genus Streptomyces; species Streptomyces sp. NPDC059866. Next base: position 13,907 of record NZ_JBHWJT010000070.1, read on the forward strand.
ACCCGTACGGGGTGGCGCCGCAGGTGCGGCAACCTGTCCTTGGGTGTTCAGGGTGTTCAGCCACCGCGGCCCAGATGGCCGACCTCGGCGATCCAGTGGTGAGAGGACGGTGGTCATGTCGTACCGCCGTCGAGGGCGAGCAGTTGGCGTAGGTCGATCCGGCCGCTGCGCCAGGCGCGGGTGACCTCCTCCGGCCCGCCGGGCACGGGGCGAAGGCTGAACGACCGCGGTGGGGGCGCCGATGTCGCGGCCAGTCCCGGGATTACCTCGCCGGTGTACGGGTCGGTGACCGGCTCGAGACAGGCGAGCCGGGCGAGGAACTCCCGCTGCCAGCGGGGGCGCACCCGGGTGAGCGTCTCCACCTCGCTGGGGTGGTTCTCGACCACCCAGGTGAGGAAGGCCTGCTCGTCGGCGATCACGACCGTCGGCCGGGGGTCGATGAGAGTGATGGTGGCGATGGGCGTGTTGTCCGGCAGGGTCACCCGGATCGACTTGAGGTCGAGCTCGGCGCGGACCGCGCGCAGTCCGTCGAGCACCGTGCGGCGGGCGGCCTCGTACTCGGCGTCCACGGCGTCGCGCAGCACCCTGAGCACGGCGACCCGGGTGGCTTGGTCCTTGAGGCTCATGCGGCCTGACCCTCCTGTCCCCTCCCGGCCGTGGACTCGACATCCTGGGCGACACGGTTCTTCGCCGCCTCGGTGCCGTGACGCACGATCAGCTCGCCCAGCGTGCGGGTCTCCCCGCCGTCCAGGACGGCGGAGCCGAGCAGGTTGTGCCGGCGAGCCTCCTCGTAAAGGTCGCGCAGGTCCTCATAGGTGGCGTCCGGCGCGGTGGCCGCCGTGAGGTAGTCGGACACGGACTTGGCAGGCTTGCCGGCCTTGAGCCAGTTGAGGACGGCCTCGGCGAACTCCACGCCGGGCTTGTGGAGCACCGTCCCGGACAGCGGCTTCGCCCGGGACTTGGAGATCACCAGGGTGTTCTCGTGGTCGAGGTCGCCGACGATGTCGAATTCGTACTCGATGCCCTCCCGCTGCTCAGGCTTGAGCCCGACCTTGCGCGGTACCTTGCGCCCGCGCTCGTCGGCCTCGACGACGTACTCGGTCTTGGTGCGCATGGTGACGATGAGGTGACCGGGATAGGCGAGCAGGGCGTCGATCATCGTCCGCTCCAGGGGGCGGGCCTCCTTCCAGCCGGCGAAGCTGTTGCCCGCCCCGACGCGCCTGGCCGCATTGTCGACCTGCTCCAACATCCCGCCGCTGCCGGACCAGAAATGGCTCAGTGAGTCGACGATCATGACGTCGTAGCCGTCGTGAGCGGCCACCGCGAGCGCCTCGACGAGCGCGGTGGGCTGGAACGTCGTGAGCGGGAGGGTGTCGAAGGCGAACTCGTCGGCGTACTTGGCGGCGCTGCCGTGCTCGGTGTCGACCAGGGCGATCCGGTCGCCGAGTCCGGTGCCGGTGACGAGCGCGGTGTAGGTCTTGCCCGATCCGGTGGGCCCGGTGAACGCGATGCGGGCCTTGGCTTGCTCCTTGGTGGCTGGGGTGAAGGTGAAGTTGCTCACGCCGTCCTCCCATGGCGTATCGGACGGCGGTTCGGGGTGGGCTTGGGAAGGGACAGGACACGGTCCTCACCAACGGCAAGACGTGCACCCACACGGCCGTCATTTGTTCGAATGCCAGTTCGAAGACTGTCCGAAACATCACACTAAACATGCATGAGGGACGTAATCAACACTTCTCTTAAGAAAACTTGCCAAACGCACCAATTGTCAGTGCCAGGGGCTAAAATAAGCCTGCTTACGCCCATGTCGTGGCCGAACACATCCACCTTCGTGTTTCGAGCTGCCGGGCCCGGCCCGCGTGCGGCCTCCCACCGCGGGGATGGCGGCATGTCGGCCGCTTGGTGGTGTTTCCCCGGGCGGGCCGCTGCGGGTGAGCGGTCCGGCCTCAGCGGGCGTCGGCGGTCGGGCGCTCATCCTCCGCGACCGGTCCGCGGCCAGGGGGTAGGGCGGCGGGGTGCCGCCCCAGGCCGGGCACAGCGCCCGATAGGCGCACCAGTCGCACAGCCGGCTCGGGCACGGCCTCCAGTCGCCCGTCGCCGTGGCCCGCCGGATCGCCGCCCACAGCGCGAGCAGCTTGCGCTCCACGGCTCGCAGATCGCCCTCCGCCGGGTCGTACGTGAGCACGTCCCCACTGCCGAGGTAGACCAGCTGCAGGCGGCGCGGCAGGGTGCCGCGCAGCCGCCACAGCACCAGGGCGTAGAACTTCATCCCGCCAATGCCGCCCGGCGCGGACGCGCGCCGGCATGACGCTGTCCTGGTCTTCGACCACCGCACACTCCATATCGTGGTCACCGATTCCGGAAGTCCCGGGAAACACCCGCGCGGCGACGTCGACGACGGCGAGTATGGCCGTGGTACCGGCATCGTCCGGCTCCTTGCACACCGGACGGAAGTCCACCGGACCGCGCACGGCCGTGAGGTCGACGCGGGGCTGCGTGTCGCTGATGTCACCTGGAACCTCCGAGGAGGCCCCGGCCTTCAGGCCGGGGAGAAATCGGACCCCTGCGGAGCAGGGCAGGAAAAGGGGTTTCGCCTCCTGGGCGAGGAACCGTCCACCCATCGCGGTGGTGAGGCAGCCCATACGGAGCAAGAGCTCTCAACTGCCGTACCTCCCAGGTAGGTTCAGGGCCATGACGACGGACACGCAGACCAGTGAGGGGGCCGGACACGCCCGGTACACCTTCCGGTTGCGTGTGCCCGCCGGCGCAGCGCGCGCGCTCGACGCGGAGTGGGCGCGCTGCCGCTGGGTGTGGAACGAATGCGTGGCCCGCTCGAAGAAGGCGCACGCCGGAGACGAGAAGTGCGGCCCGGCGCGGCTGGACAAGATGCTGACCGAGGCCCGCAGTCGGACACCGTGGCTGCGGGCGGGATCGTCGGTTTTGCAGCAGCAGCTCATACGCGACTTCGGCAAATCCCGCGCCAAAGCCTTGAAGGACATCAAGGACCTGCTCCCTCAGCGGCAGCGGGCCGGGATGCCGAAGTACAAGAAGAAGCGCGAGGCGCGGCCGACCCTCAACTACACCCAGCGGGGCTTCCGCCTCAAAGACGGCCTGCTGCACCTCGCGGGCGGGATCGTGCTGCGGGTGGTGTGGTCGCGGGACCTGCCCCGAGGAACCGTCCTCGGGGCGCGTGTACCAGGACGCCACCGGAGCGTGGTACTGCTCGTTCGTCGTCCCGGCCGCGACCAGGACGCTGCCCGAAACGGGACGCGTGATCGGTATCGACCGGGGTGGCAAGGAGATCGCCACCACCACATCCGACGCGCACGACCTTCCCCACCCCCAGCACGGCAAGAAGGCCAGGGCCAAGCTGACCCGGTACGACCGCATGGTGGCCCGGCGCAAGCCGAAGAAGGGGCAGGCGGCCTCGAAGGGGTACCGGGAGGCGAAGCGGCTGCGGGCCAAGGCCCACAGGAAGGTGGCCCGGCAGCGGGAGGGCACGGCCCGCAAGTGGGCCAAGCATGTCGTGCGCGATCATGACGCCCTGGCCGTGGAGGACTTCCGGCCGCGCTTCCTCGCGAAGTCGACCATGGCCCGCAAGGCGGCTGACGCCTCGATCGGCGCGGCGAAACGGGCGCTGGGGGAGATGGCCCGTAAGCACGGCCGGATCGTGCACCTGGTCAACCCCGCGCACACCACCATGGACTGTGCGCAGTGCGGAGCGAGAACCAAGCACGCACTCCCTCTTTCGGAGAGAACGTATGCCTGCACCGTGTGCGGAGCCGTCTCGCCCAGAGACAAGAACTCCGCCCGCGTGATGCTGGTCCGGGCTGGTCTCAACCCGGCTGATGCTGAGGGTGTAAGACCTGACCGCACGCCGTGCGGCCAGGCAGCCTGAGTCAGGAATCCCCTCCCTTTAGGGGGAGGTTTCAAACAGGAGCCGAACGACCCTGTACAGGCTGTACAGGCTGTACGGGCAGGCGGATGGAGTCTTGCGCCGCTCGCAGCGCCGATCACCGCGACTTGAGCAAGTTTCTGTCTAAAAGATGTTGATTACTCCCTTCATCTGTACTTAGCATGATTCTAGCCCTCTTCGAACTGGTATTCGAATAAGCGATGACCATACGACGATGAGCCAGAACGACACCAGGAGTGAGACAGTCCCCGGCCGGCCCACCGCGGCGGAGCCGGTCTACCGGCTGGTCGGAGCGGACGCCGACGGCGAGGACCGGCCCGTCGAGGCCGCGCTGCGCCCCAAGGACCTCGACGAGTTCATCGGCCAGGAGCGGGTTCGCGCGCAGCTCGACCTCGTGCTGCGCGCCGCCCGCGCCCGCGGCGCGACCGCCGACCACGTGCTGCTCTCCGGCGCTCCGGGCCTCGGCAAGACAACCCTCTCCATGATCATCGCTGCGGAGATGGGCGCCCAGCTCCGCATCACCTCCGGGCCCGCCATCCAGCACGCCGGAGACCTCGCCGCCGTCCTCTCCTCCCTCACCGAGGGTGAGGTTCTCTTCCTCGACGAGATCCACCGGATGTCCCGTCCCGCCGAGGAGATGCTCTACATGGCGATGGAGGACTTCCGCGTCGACGTCGTGGTCGGTACCGGCCTCGGCGCCACCGCCATCCCCCTGGAGCTGCCCCCGTTCACCCTCGTCGGTGCGACCACCCGCGCAGGCCTGCTGCCGCCCCCGCTGCGCGACCGCTTCGGCTTCACCGCGCACATGGAGTTCTACGCACCGGCCGAGCTGGAGCGGGTTATCCACCGCTCCGCCCGGCTGCTCGACGTGGTGATCGAACCCGAGGGTGCCGCGGAGATCGCCGGCCGCTCCCGCGGTACCCCCCGCATCGCCAACCGGCTGCTGCGCCGGGTGCGGGACTACGCCCAGGTCAAGGCCGACGACGTGGTCACCCGCGAGGTCGCCTCCGCGGCCCTGGCGGTCTACGAGGTTGACAGCCGTGGCCTGGACCGGCTGGACCGGACGGTGCTCGGCGCGCTGCTGGGCCTCTTCGGCGGCGGACCGGTCGGCCTGTCCACCCTCGCAGTCGCGGTGGGGGAAGGGCGCGAGACGGTGGAGGAGGTCGCCGAGCCGTTCCTGGTGCGCGAGGGGCTGCTGGCCCGTACGCCCCGGGGACGGGTCGCCACCCCCGCGGCCTGGGCCCACCTGGGCCTCGCACCGCCGCAGTACATCGGTGCGGGTCCGGGGCAGCAGGATCTGTTCGGCGCGGGCTCCGGGGGGCACACCGCCCCACCACCGCCTCGGCAGCGGCCCCCGCAACGGTGAGACCCATGGCCGCTCGCACCTCCCGCCTCCCTCTCGGGCGCCGCCCGTCCTACCGTTGCACCGAGTGCGGCTGGACCACCGTCAAGTGGCTCGGCCGCTGCCCCGAGTGCCAGGCATGGGGCACGGTCGAGGAGTACGACGCGCCCGCGGTCCGTACGACGACGCCCGGCCGGGTCACCACCGCCGCGCTCCCCATCGGCCAGGTGGACGGCCGGCAGGCCACCGTCCGCAGCACGGGCGTGCCCGAGCTGGACCGCGTGCTCGGGGGCGGGCTCGTACCCGGCGCCGTGGTGCTGCTCGCCGGGGAGCCCGGTGTCGGCAAGTCCACGCTGCTCCTCGATGTCGCGGCGAAGGCCGCGTCCGAGCAGGAGCGCGCCCTCTACGTCACGGGCGAGGAGTCCGCGAGTCAGGTGCGCCTGCGCGCCGAACGGATCGGCGCGCTCTCCGACCACCTCTACCTCGCCGCCGAAACCGACCTGTCCGCGGTCCTCGGCCACCTCGACGCCGTCAAGCCGTCCCTCCTCGTCCTGGACTCGGTGCAGACCGTGGCCTCCCCGGAGATCGACGGGGCGCCGGGCGGCATGGCCCAGGTCCGCGAGGTGGCCGGAGCCCTCATTCGCGCATCCAAGGAGCGCGGGTTGTCCACGCTGCTGGTCGGCCACGTCACCAAGGACGGCGCCATCGCCGGCCCCCACCTCCTGGAGCACCTCGTGGATGTCGTCCTGTACTTCGAGGGCGACCGGCACGCCCGCCTCCGCCTCGTCCGCGGCGTGAAGAACCGGTTCGGGACGACGGACGAGGTCGGCTGCTTCGAGCTGCACGACGAGGGCATCACGGGCCTCGCCGATCCGTCCGGCCTCTTCCTGACCCGCCGCGACGAGCCCGTACCCGGCACCTGCCTGACCGTCACCCTGGAGGGGCGCCGGCCCCTCGTCGCCGAGGTCCAGGCACTGACCGTCGAGTCGCAGGTCCCCTCGCCCCGCCGCACCACCTCGGGCCTGGAGACCTCGCGGGTGTCGATGATGCTCGCCGTCCTCGAGCAGCGCGGGAAGATCGCCCAACTCGGCAAGCGTGACGTCTACAGCGCCACCGTCGGCGGCGTGAAGCTCTCCGAGCCGGCCGCCGACCTCGCCGTCGCCCTCGCCCTGGCCAGCGCGGCGAGCGACACCCCGCTGCCGAAGAACCTCGTCGCGATCGGCGAGGTCGGCCTCGCGGGCGAGGTCCGGCGGGTCACCGGGGTACAGCGCAGACTGGCCGAGGCGGCCCGGCTCGGCTTCACCCACGCGCTCGTGCCCGCCGACCCGGGCAAGATCCCGGCCGGGATGAAGGTCACCGAAGTGGCCGACATGGGCGACGCCCTACGCGCACTCCCCCCGCCCGAGATCCCGGCGGGTGAGGAGTCGGCCGCCGAAGTCGCCTCTTCTGATGCCCTCGAACCAGTGACAGCGGACATGGAAAGCGGCTCTTCCAAGATTTTCGTGACGGCGGTCCCTGCCCCTGTACGCCCGTGACGCTCCGTCACTTCGACCGAGACGATCGGGCTGTGTGAGAACCTGTTGAAGCAGCTCCTGCCGTACCTTGCCGCGGTGCAGGTGGAGTGAGTGAGTACGCAGGGCAACCGGTTAGACATCGAGGCACAGACACGGGATGTCCCGGTCGCGTGCCCGTCGTGCGGGACGGTTTCGGCGCGCCGGCACAGCGTCTACCGGCGGCGCCTGGCCGACACCACGGTCGGCGGGCAGAGCGTCGAGATCACGCTGACGGTGCGCCGACTTTCTGCGACGAAGCGTCCTGTGCACGGGTGACGTTCGCGGAGCAGGTCGACGGCCTGACCGAGCGCTACCAGCGGCGTACCCCGCTGCTGCGCCGGCTGCTGACGGCAATCGGCATCGTCGCCCCGGGGCTGCCCGGGGCGCGGCTGGCCGCGCTGCTGCCCTGCGCGATTAGGAACTGTCCGGGCGATCACTGCCAGAGGTGGGAGCGCATACAGGCGATGTTCCGCTTTCAACGGGATCCTTGCGAGGAACCCCGGGCGTTCACGCCCGGGAGGAATCGCATCCTGAAATGAGCGGTGCGGAGCACCGCGGTGGCTATCCGGCGCGGAGCGCGGGGAGAGGCCTGGGCGGATGGCCGGTTTTCCGTGTTCGAATGCAGGGGCCGCCGAGTGCCGGGTAGCGTCGCGGGTGTGAAGCTGGTCGTGCAGGTGAAGCTGCTGCCGACGCCCGTGCAGGCGGCGGCACTTGGGGCGACCCTGCACGCCTGCAACGAGGCGGCCACCTGGGCCAGTGAGGTGGCCTTCGAAAACGATGTGAAGAACAACTTCGCGCTGCGCAGGCTCACCTACGACGAGGTGAAGGCGCGGTGGAACCTGGGGGCCAGGCCGCCCAGCACGTGATCAAGAAGACCTGCGACGCCTACGCGACGCTGAAGGCGAACCTGAACGCCGGGAACCTCGGGAAACCCGGCTCGAAGCGGTACCGCAGGGCCACCGAGAAGCCGATCGCCTTCCGGCCGGACGGGGCGCAGCCCTACGACGA
>NZ_JBHWJT010000071.1:0-21505 GCF_042731325.1 Streptomyces sp. NPDC059866
ATCCAGCGTCACCCCGAGCTCATCGACAGCTACCTCAGCGAAACCGGACTGACTCTCACCCCAGATCCCCCGAACGCAACCCGAAAAGGTCAGTAACCGTGCTGGTCGGCTTCGACCAGGACCTCGCGGCCGAGGCCACCCGCACCTCCAACCGGATACGCGGCCTGCTCACCCAGTTCCACCCCTCACTGGAACGCGTCCTTGGCCCCCGCCTGGACCACCCCGCCGTCACCTGGCTGCTCGAACGCTACGGCTCCCCGGCTGCCCTGCGGAAAGCCGGACGCCGCAGACTCGTCGAAGTGATCCGGCCCAAGGCCCCGCGCATGGCCACCCGGCTGATCGACGAGATCTTCGACGCGTTCGACGAACAAACCGTCATCGTTCCCGGGACCGGCACCCTCGACGTCGTCATCCCGTCCCTGGCCCGCTCCCTGGCCGCCGTCCACGAACAGCGCCGGGCTCTGGAAGCCCAGATCAAAGCCCTGCTGGAGGAGCACCCTCTAATGCAGTGCGGAGCGGATGCCTCGGATCCTTCTGGCCGATGAGGTTCGTCTGAAGACTGGCACCTCTCCGCGGCGGGCTTCCGTGGTGGTCCGGTGGGTGCCGGGATGACTCCGAACCCTCTTCGGCACGGTGATGCCTATGGAAAGACTGGCAGCGCCCGGCGTCCTCCGGCCGCCACGAAACTCGTCTGCATGCGGCGGATGTTGATTGCGTGGTGCGAGCCCGCTGCATGGTGACCTCCCCTTCGTCTCCGCGAGCCGATGAGCTCTGAGCGAGACCGAGGCCCGTGCAGTGCGCTGGTGCCACGAACGGCTTGTGAGATGGCGGACCGACGAGTCCTGGCATTAGAGCGTCGCGTGGCCCGCATGCGCTCGTCACCAGCGCAAACAACCGACGAAGGGAGCGAATGTGAGGGTGTTCTGCGGGATCGACTGGGCGGAAAAACATCATGACGTCGCCCTGATCGACGAGGTCGGGAAGCTGCTCGCCAAGGCCCGCATCACCGATGACGCGGCCGGCTACCGGAAACTGCTGGACCTGCTCGCCGAGCACGGCGACACCGAGCATGATCCGATACCGGTCGCCATCGAGACCTCCCGCGGTCTGCTCGTGGCAATCCTGCGAACCGGCACACGGAAGGTCTTCGCGATCAACCCGCTCGCTGCGTCCCGCTACCGTGACCGCCACGGTGTCTCCCGCAAGAAGTCCGACCCCGGCGATGCCCTGGTCTTGGCGAACATCCTGCGCACCGACATGCCCATGCACCGGCCACTGCCGGCCGACAGCGAACTCGCCCAGGCCATCGCCGTCCTGGCTCGCGCTCAGCAGGACGCCGTCTGGAATCGCCAGAAGATCGCCAACCAGCTCCGTTCACTGCTGCGCGAGTACTACCCCGCCGCGCTAAACGCGTTCGTCACCGGCCGCAAGGGCGGCCTCGCCCACCCCGAAGCCCGCGCCCTCCTGGCTATCGCACCCACTCCCGCTCTGGCCGCGAAGCTCACAAAGCCCCAGATCAGAGCAGCCCTCAAACGCGCCGGCCGCCAGCGGTACACCGAGGCGGAGACCAAGCGCCTCCAGGACATCTTCCGGGCCGAGTACGCCCATCAACCTCCGCTCGTCGAAGAGGCCATGGGCAAGCAGATGCTCGCCCTCCTGCGCCAACTCGACGCCGCCGCCGAAGGCGCCGACGACCTCGCCACGGCGGTGGAGGCATCGTTCCAGCAGCACCCGGACGCGGAAGTGATCACCAGCTTCCCCGGCCTCGGCGCCCTGCTCGGCTCCCGAGTCCTCGCCGAAATCGGAGACGACCGCCACCGGTTCGCCGACGCCCGGGCTCTGAAGGCATACGCCGGATCAGCCCCGGTCACCCGCGCGTCAGGCAAGAAACGCTACGTCGGGCGCCGGTTCATCAAGAACGATCGCCTCATCCACGCCGGCTATTTGTGGGCCTTCGCCGCCATCACGGTCTCGCCGGGGGCCAACGCCCATTACCGACGTCGCCGCGAACGCGGCGACTGGCACGCAGCCGCCCAACGCAACTTGTTCAACCGCATGTTGGGGATGCTCTATCACTGCCTGCAGAACCAGGTGCCCTTCAACGAGCAACGTGCCTTCGCACCGTTCCTCGAGGCTGCGGCTTGACTCTTAGCGCCGTGAGATGTCTTTCCCAGGTCCTGACCTCGATGCCGGGGGTCGCGGTCAGGACCGCCGCCGTTGTGCTGGTCACCGTCGGCGACGGCACCAGCTTCCCCAACGCCGCCCACCTCGCCTCCTACGCCGGACTCGCCTCGACAACGAAGTCCTCGGGGACCTCGATCCACGGCGAACACGCACCACGAGGCGGAAACCGGCAGCTCAAACGGGCCATGTTCCTCTCGGCCTTCGCCGCCCTGCACGATCCCGCCTCCCGCACCTACTACGACAAATGCCGGGCCCGGGGAAAGACCCACACCCAGGCCCTCCTCCGCCTCGCCCGCCACCGCGTCAGCGTGCTCTTCGCCATGCTCCGCGACGGCACCTTCTACGAATCACGCGAACCCGAAGCAGCCGTCGCATGACCGCTCAGGCTTGACGAAGGACATAGAGGCCCCCCCAACGGGCGATGCGGTACAGGTCTGATCCGGCACACCCCGACACCTCGGTTTCAGGGCTCGGTGTTGAGCCGTCCCGAGCGGAACGGTTCAACCTGGTGGGGCAGGCCGGCGAAGCCGGCGGCGGCGAGCACCTCGCCGAGTGTCGGAAGTGCCGCGGTCCGCGATACGAGCGCCGGGTCCACCTCGACGCGGGCCCGCTCGCCGAGGTCGCGGACCCGGAGGTCGGTCACCTGCAGTCCGGCCTCGGCCAGGAGGGTCCGGACGGCCGCCTCGGCGCGGTCGACGCGGGCCAGGCGGTAAGGGGTGACCTCGATGCCGTAACGAACCCGGCTGGTGAGACACGGTGTCGCCGGTTTGTTCCAGGTGGGCAGCGACCAGTGCCGGCTGAGGCGGCGTACCTCCGCCTTGGTCAGCCCCGCGTCGAGGAGCGGGGTGCGGATGCCGCGTTCCCGGCCGGCGCGGATGCCCGGCCGGTAGGGGTCCGCGGCGTCGTCCGCGTTGGTGCCGGTGGCCACCGTCTCGAAGCCGTGGTCCTGGGCCAGCGCCGCGATGGTGTCCAGCACCTCGGACTTGCAGAAATAGCAGCGGTCAGGGCCGTTGGCCCGGTAGCCGGGGCGTGCCAACTCGTGGGTGCGGGGGGTGAGGTGGGTGACCCCGAGGTCGTCGGCGAGACGCCGGGCGGCAAAAAGCTCTCCGTCGGCCAGGCTCTCCGACACGGCCGTGACCGCCAGGACCTGCTCGGGCCCGAGCACCCGTGCGGCCGCGGCGAGGACCAGCGCGGAGTCGGCGCCGCCGGAATAGGCGACGGCCACGGGGCCGCCGAGCGCGCGCACGCGGTCCGCGAGCCGGTGCTCCAAGGTAGCGTCACTGGGCACGTTCTTCCTCCTGGCTCGTCGTCATCGTTCCCGCTCGGCTCAGACGCAGTGCGCGCACGGCGACGGCGCGCAGGGACAGACCCAGTGCGGCGGCCGCGGCCACCACGTCGTCGTACTCCGGCTTGGCCGCGTACGGACCGTGTTTGACACGTATGGGGTACCCGTCCACCTCCACCGTCTCGAAGGCGCGCGGCAGCGTGGTGCGGGTGGCGCCGACGCGCCGGATGCCGAGGGCACCGGTCTCGGACAGCACCAGATCGCGTAGCCGTCGTTCCTGGTGCGGGCTGGTGAGGACGTGCAGGACCTGCGCGGGTCTGCCCTTCTTCATCACCGCCGGGGTCGTCCAGGCGTCGAGGGCGCCGGCGTCCAGCGCCCTGGTGATGACGTGCCCGAGGAGTTCGCCGGTGACGTCGTCGAGGTTGGTCTCCAGCACGACTACGTCCTCGTCCGGTGCGCTGGGAAGAGGCGAACCGAGGCTGACGCAGACGGCGTTGGGCCGGTCGGGCAGGCGGCGGGTGCCCGCGCCGTAGCCGGTGGCGTCCAGGGTCATGGGCGGGGGCGGGCCGTAGCGGGCTCCGGCGGCGTGCAGCAGCGCGGCGCCGGTGGGTGTCACCGTTTCGCCCGGCAGGTCGCTGCCCGTGACGGCGGCTCCCGCCAGAAGGGCGAGGGTGGCCGGCGCGGGGCAGGGCAGGACGCCGTGCGCGGCGTCGACGCGGCCCCGGCCGAGCGGCAGGGGCGCGCTGACGACGTCGGTCACCCCGAGGGCGTGCAGGGCCGCGGCGCTGCCGACGATGTCGACGAGAGTGTCGTGGCCGCCGAGTTCGTGCAGGTGGACGTCGGCCGGGTCGGCGTCGTGGAGCCGCCCCTCCGCCTCGGCGATCGCGGTCACGGCGGCGCTGGCGAGGGCCGCGACGGGCCGGGGGGCCGCCCGGGCGGCCATCTCCAGCACCTCGACGGCCCGCCGCTCGGTGTGGGGGTCGGTGACCTCCACCTGGACCCTGGTGGCGGCCAGTCCGTGGTCGGTGATGCGCTCGGCGGTCAGGTTCCAGCCGGTCAGACCGGTGGCGGCGACGGCGGACCGGATCCGGTCCAGCGGTGCCCCGGCGTCGATCAGGGCGGCCAGCAGCATGTCTCCGGCCAGCCCGGTGAACGGGTTGATCCAGCAGATCACTCGGCGCCTCCGCGGTCTGCCGGCGGCCGGGTCTGGGCGATGCGGTGGACCGCCATGGCCGCGGAGAATCCGGAGTCGATGTTGACCACGGTCACCCCGGCGGCGCAGGAGGCGTGCATGGCGAGCAGCGCGGTGACGCCTTCCAGTGAGGCGCCGTACCCGGTGGAGACGGGCACCGCGACGACCGGGGCGCGGACCAGACCGCCGACGACGCTGGCGAGGGCGCCTTCCATGCCGGCCACCACGATCACCGCGTCGGCTTCCTGCAGTCGGCCGCGTACCTGCAGGACGCGGTCGAGTCCCGCCACTCCGACGTCGTGGACGACCGTCGTGTCCAGCCCGATGGCCGAGGCCACGGCGGCGGCTTCCGCGGCCACCGGGCCATCGGAGGTGCCGGCGGCCGCCACCACGACGGAGAACTCCCCGGTGGCGGCCGGCCGCCAGGTCAGCAGCCGGGCCTTCTCGTCGTACGTTCCGCCTTCCACCTGCCCCAGGACCGCCGCCGCCGTTTCGGGGGCGACGCGGGTGGCGAGGACGGGACCGGTGTTGTGGCGCAGGAGGCCGGTGACGATTCCGGCGATCTGCTCCACGGTCTTGCCGGGGCCGTAGACCGCTTCCGGCAGGCCCTGCCGGGCCTCACGGCCCAGGTCGAGCCGGGCGTAACCCAGATCCAGCACCTCGTTCACGGCCGCCCCCGTCCGATGTAGGGAATGGTCTGCGGACCTTCCGGCAGGACGCACACGCGGGCGTCCGGGCCCGCGGCGGCCAGCGCCTCCGCGACGGTGGCGGAGATGTCGCGGGTCTGCCGCAGATGGGCCGTGGCCAGCTCCTCGTCGCTGAGGAAGGAGGTGTGCATGATGACGCGGCTGCCCGACTGGATGCGGGCCTGGATCTGCACCTGCCACTGGTCCGGAACCGTTTCGGTGCGCGCGCCGATGTCGGCGAACAGGGCCTGCGGGGACGGCGCCGAGGCCAGCACCCGGCGGTAGGAGCCGTGGTCGGGGAAGCCGTCGCGGCACTCGGCCGCGCACACGATCGTCCCTCCGGGCCGGACCACCTGGTAGGCCGCCGACATCCCCTTGACCGCCTGGTACAGGTTCTGGTCCAGCGGGGAGCCGGAGTTGGTGGTGACGACGACGTCGAACGGCGCCTCGACGGGGCGCATCGCCATGCGCTTGGCCGTGGCCGTCGCGGCGGCGTGCATGGGCAGCAGGTCGCCGCCGAACGCGGCCACGATGTCCTTGTCCCGGTTGAGCACCACGTCCAGCGCGAAGGTGACACCGGTGGCCTCGGCGATGGCGCGCACGTCGTCATGGACCGGGTTGCCGTGGGTGATGCCCCAGGTGGCGCGCGGGTCTCCGATGTGGGCCGCGTCGTGCAGCACGAGCACGGTCTCCAGCGCGGCGAGCCCGGGGGCGACGAGCTTCGGGCCGCCGGAGAAGCCGGCGAAGAAGTGGGGTTCGACGAAGCCGGTGGTGATGCGGACGTCCGCCTCCCACCACTCGCGGTTGAGCCACACCGGTACGCCGTTGCCGTAGGTGCCGATCCACGTCAGTTGGCCGGCGTCGCGGGCGTCGTGGTTGACGATCCGTACCCCATCGACGATCTCGTCGCCGAACATCGCCCGCAGCTCGGACTCGTCGTTGCCGCGATGCGTGCCGGTCGCGACGAGGATCACCACGTCCTCCTGGCGGACGACGCCCTCTAGTTCGTCCAGGACGGCCGGGATCATCAGGTGGCGAGGCTGCGGGCGGGTGCCGTCGCAGGCCGAGATGGCCACCGTCTGCCCCGGGCGGACCCGCTCGCGCAGCGGCGGTCCGGCGACCGGGTCGCGCAGCGCCGCGCGCAGGACGGCCATCTGGTCCGCGGCTCCCTCCTGATGGACGGGTTCGACGACCGTCGCCGTGCGCGGATCGACCTCGATGTCGAGCCCCGACTGCCCGTAGGCCAGGCGTACTTTCACCGGACCACCCCCACCGGGCCGTCGTCCGCGGATCGTCCCTGCTGGTCGCTCTCGCCCAGTCCGTAGGCGCGTTCCGCCGTCGTGGAGAAGACCTGGGAGCGTTCGGCCGGGGTGAGGCCGGCGGTCAGTGCCTCCGCCGCGCCGACGACCTCCGCGTAGGAGGCGGCCGGCAGGCAGACCGGCCAGTCCGAGCCGAACATCACCCGCTGCGGGCCGAAGGCGTCGAGCACCACGTCGGCGTAGGGACGCAGGGCGGCCAGGCTCCGGTCGTTGCGGTCGGCCTCGGTGACCATGCCGGACAGCTTGCAGAACACTTGGGGCTGGGCCGACAGTTCACGGATCAGCGAGGCCCAGGGCTGCAGTGCGCCCGTGGCGATGGGCGGCTTGGCCAGATGGTCGAGGACGAACGTGAGTTCCGGCAGCTCCCGGACGGTGCTGATGGCGGCGGGCAGTTGGTGCGGGAGGACGAGCAGGTCGTAGGCGAGGTTCGCCTGCGCGACCGTGCGCAGGCCCCGGCGCACGTCGGGCCGGTTCAGCCAGCCGGGGTCCGGTTCGCTCTGCACCAGGTGCCGCAGGCCGACCAGATGGTCGCCGCCGGGCGCCGCCCGCAGGGCGTCCAGGGTGTCGGCGAGGCCGTCCGAGGTGAGGTCGGCCCAGCCCACGACGCCGGCGACCAGGTCGTCGGCCGCGGCCAGGGACAGGAACTCCGCGGTCTCGTCGAGGTCGGGCAGGACCTGGACCAGGACCGTACGGTCGATGCCCGCCGCCAGGGCCGACGGCGCCAGGTCCGCCATGGTGAAGTCCCTCCGCAGGGGGGCCATGCCGGGCGCGTCGAGCCATGTGTGCACGCGGCGCCGCGGGCGGGGGCCCGGGGCGGGCCCGGGGGCCGAGGCCGGCCGCCAGACGTGGTGGTGTGCGTCGATCCTGCTCATGATCCGTCCCGTTCGCGTTCGAGGGCGTCGAGATCCGCCCACAGCTCTTCGGGGATCGTCGCGCCGGCGTGTGCGACGTTGACGGTGATCTCCTGGGCACTGCGCGCCCCGACGACGACGCCGGTGACGGCGGGGTGCCGCAGCGGGAACCGCAGGGCCGCGGCGGCCAGCGCCACACCGTGGGCGGCGCAGCGCTCGCTGAGGGCGAGGGCATGGCGCCGCACCGCTTCGGAGGCCGGCGCGTAGTCGTAGGTGGCGTCGGGTGCGAGGTTCGCCAGGATGCCGCTGTTGAAGACCCCGCCGACCAGGACGCCCACCTCGCGTTCGGCGCACGCGGGCAGCAGTTCGTCGGCCGCGCTGCGGTCCAGCAGGGAGTAGCGGCCGGCCACGAGGACGCAGTCGAGGTCCGTCTCGGTGACGAAGCGGGTGAGCATCGCCGTCTGGTTCATCCCGACGCCGATCGCCCGGACCGCTCCCTCGGCGCGCAGGCGGGCCAGTGCCGGGTAGGCGCCGGTGAGGGCCTCCTTCCAGTGGTCGTCCGGGTCGTGGATGAGCACGATGTCGAAGGCGTCGAGGCCGGAGCGCTCCAGGCTCTCGGTGAGGGAGCGGTAGACACCGTCGGCACTGTAGTCGCGGATCCTGACCAGGCCGGGGTCGCCGTGGAAGTCCTCATCCCCTGGTGCGGATTCGCCTGGCACGAGCAGCCGGCCGACCTTGGTGGACACCGTGCAGTCCGCGCGCGCGTGACCGAGGCCGGTCAGGAAGGCGCCGAGCCGTCGTTCGGCGAGCCCGGCACCGTAGTGCGGGGCGGTGTCGAAGTGGCGGATCCCGGCCGCCCAGGCCGCCTCCAGCGTGCCGGTGGCCTCCCGGCCGCCGACCGCGGAGAACAGACCGCCCAGCGGTGCGGTGCCCAGCCCGATGCGGCTGACGGTGACGCGGGAGCGGCCGAGGGGGACCCGTTCGGCATACCAGGGGTGCGCCGCGGCGAACATCAGGCCTGCCCGACGACGTGCCGCTGACGGCCGAGCCGGTCGATCTCGGCCTCGACCACGTCACCGGTCCGCAGGTAGGGGAAGTCGTTGGCGCCGAAGGCCACGCCCGCCGGGGTTCCGGTGTTGATCACGTCGCCGGGGTCCAGCACCATGAACTGGCTCAGGTACCAGACGACGTGGTGCACTCCGAAGATCATGTTCTTGGTGTGCCCGTGCTGGCGCGGTTCGCCGTTGACCCACAACCGCAGCGCCAGGTCCTGGGGGTCCCCGGTCTCGTCGGGAGTCACCAGCCAGGGCCCGAGCGGGTTGAAGGTCTCGCAGGACTTGCCCTTGTCCCACTGTCCGCCGCGTTCGTGCTGGAAGGAGCGCTCGCTGACGTCGTCGGCGATGGCGTAGCCCGCGACGACGTCGGCGGCGGCAGCCGGGGAGTCCAGGTAGCGGGCGGTGCGGCCGACGACGACCGCGAGTTCGATCTCGTAGTCCGTCCGGGTGCTGGTGCGCGGTATCAGGACGGTGTCGTCGGGTCCGACCACCGTGTTGGACGCCTTCATGAAGATAACCGGCTCCGCCGGGGGCGGGGTCGCGGTCTCCTCGGCGTGATCGGCGTAGTTCAGCCCGATGCACACGACCTTGCCCGGGCGGGCCACGGGTGCTCCAGTACGCTGCCCGCTGATGTCGATGCGCGGCAGGGCTTCCCCGGCCAGCGCGGCGCGGGCGCGCTCCACGCCGTCACTGGCCAGGAAGGCGCCGTCGATGTCGGCGGTCAGCGGGGTCAGGTCGTAGGCGAGGCCGTCGGTGCCGAGGACGGCGGGGCGTTCCGAGCCCGCAGGGCCCACGCGCAGAAACCTCATCGAAGTGCTCCTCACTGAGCGAACGTGCCTGCCCGTGGCCCACGGCTGTCGGGGCCGGGCACGGGGCTGGTGACGTGTGATGGACGAGGGTGGTCGGGAGCCGCCCGGTGTTCACGGCCGGTCCGGGACGGCGCTGTTCGGCTCCAGGTGCTCGCGCAGCCACTGTTCGGTGGTGCTGACGTGCAGGAGCGCGGCGGCCTGCGCCAGGCAGGCGTCGCCGGCGGCCAGTGCCTGGAAGATCGCCTCGTGTTCGGCGACGGTGCGGGCGGCGGCGTTGTCGTCGACCAGACCGCGCCAGACGCGTGCGCGCACCGTCCGGCTGGAGATCCCCTCCAGCAGGGTGGCGAGGGTGGCGTTGCCGGTGGCCGCGACCACCGCCCGGTGGAACGCCGCGTCGTGTTCGTTGAGCCGCTCGACGTCCTCCCGGGCCGCCCGCATCGCGTCCAGGTGCCGCTCCACCTCGGCCAGTTCCCCGGCCGAGATGCGGGTGGCGGCCAGTCCGGTGGCGACCGGTTCGAACAGCCGGCGCACCTCGGTCAGCTCCAGCAGGGTGTCGCCGCGGAGCAGTTCTACCGCCGATCCGATGCTGCTCAGCAGCAGCTCAGGTTCGAGGCTGGTCACGTATGTACCGTCGCCCCGGCGGATCTCCAGCACGCGTGCGACCACCAGTGCCTTGACCGCCTCCCGCATCAGGTTGCGGGACAGCCCCAGCTCCGCGGCCAGCTGCTGCTCGGGCGGCAGTTTGGCGCCCGGCGGCAGCTCGCCGGACTGGATGAGGTCCCTGATGCGGTCGATGGCCTTGTCGGTCAGTGACATGCGGCTGCTCCCTGCTCGTTGCCCAGGCGGCGGCAGCGTAGCAATACATCCCATCACTCAGGAAGGGATGGGATGACCCGAAGGCGCTCTCACATATACCTTCACTGCAAATGAGCAGGTGGACAGCGACCACTTACATATTTCTCTCCTGAGGTATGGACACCAAGGCGGGGTGACTCTATAAATCCATCCCATGTCCGGCGTCTGCCGTAGCAGAGCGGACATCTCGTTGACACACGACGATGGGTGGTGGCCATGGAGCCGACACGACACCGGACCCTGCGAACCGAAGGTGCCGGGCCCGATGAGTGAGCTCATCAGCGCGCTCGAGGCCGTGGACGTACGGTTCCCGACCTCGCGGGACCTCGATGGCTCCGATGCCATGAACCCCGAACCCGACTACTCGGCGGCGTACGTGACGATCCGCACGAGTGCCGGGGGCCGGGGACACGGACTCGCCTTCACCGTGGGACGCGGCAACGACGTCGAGGTCGCCGCCGTACGCGCCCTGGCCCCGCTGATCGTGGGGCTCCCGGTGGCGGAGGTACTGGCCGATCTCGGCGCCTTCTCCCGGCGGTTGACCGGCGACAGCCAACTGCGCTGGCTCGGCCCGGAGAAGGGGGCCATCCACATGGCCGCCGCGGCAATCGTCAACGCCGTCTGGGACCTGTACGGACGCCGCACCGGTAAGCCGGTCTGGCGGCTGCTGGCCGAACTCTCCCCCGAACAGCTGGTCGCCCTGGTCGACTTCCGCTACCTCCAGGACGCCCTCACCCGCGACGAGGCCCTGGACATCCTGCGCCGCGCCGAGCCCGGCCGCGCCGAGCGCACCGCGCACCTGCTGGAGCACGGCTACCCCGCGTACACCACGACCCCCGGCTGGCTCGGCTACGACGACGAGAAGCTGGTGCGGCTGTCCAAGGAGGCGGTCGCCGACGGATTCGGCCAGATCAAGCTGAAGGTCGGCGCCGACCGCGAGGCAGACCAACGCCGCATGCGGCTGGCCCGCGCGGCGGTCGGCCCGGACATCAGGATCGCCGTCGACGCCAACCAGGCATGGGGAGTCCAGCAGGCCATCGACTGGACAGCGTCGCTCGCCCCCTACGACCCGTACTGGATCGAGGAGCCCACCTCGCCGGACGACATCCTCGGCCACGCCGCCATCCGCCGGGCCGTGGCGCCGGTCAAGGTGGCCACCGGTGAACACACCCACAACCAGGTGATGTTCAAACAGCTCCTCCAGGCGGGAGCCCTCGACGTCCTACAGCTCGACGCCAGCCGCACCGCCGGCGTCACCGAGAACGTCGCCATCCTGCTGCTGGCCGCCAAGTTCGGCGTCCCGGTGTGCCCGCACGCCGGCGGGGTCGGACTGTGCGAGATGGTGCAGCACCTGGCGATGTTCGACTACGTGGCCGTCAGCGGCACCACCGAGAACCGCGTCATCGAGTACGTCGACCACCTGCACGAGCACTTCACCGACCCGGTCCGCATCCGCGACGGCCGCTATCTCGCCCCGTCCGCCCCCGGCATCAGCGCCGAACTCCATCCGCAGTCCCTGGCGGACCACCGCTACCCCGACGGCCCGGTGTGGAGCGGGGAGGCCGAGGGATGAGCGCTCCCGACTGCGCGGGACTGACAGCCCTCGTCACCGGCGGCGCCTCCGGCATCGGACTGGCCACCGCACGCCTGCTGTCCGCCCGCGGGGCCCGCGTCGCCTGCCTCGACCTCGAACCCGACGGCCTGCCCGATCCCCTGATCGGGATCCGCGCGGACGTGGCCGACGACACGGGCGTGCGGGAGGCCGTCGCCGAGGCCGCGCGCGTCCTCGGCGGCATCGACATCCTGGTCAACAACGCCGGCATCGGCGCCCAGGGCACCATCGAGGAGAACGCCGACGACGAGTGGCACCGGGTGTTCGACGTCAACGTCCTCGGCATGGTCCGGGTGACCCGGGCCGCCCTCCCCCATCTGCGCCGCTCCGACAGCGCGGCCATCGTCAACACCTGCTCCATCGCCGCCACCGCCGGGCTGCCCGACCGGGTGCTGTACTCCGCGACGAAGGGCGCCGTGCTGGCCCTGACCCGGGCGACCGCGGCCGACCTCGTACACTGCGGGATCCGCGTCAACTGCGTCAACCCCGGCACCGCCGACACTCCCTGGATCGGCCGCCTCCTGGACCGCGCCGCGGACCCCGCGGCCGAACGCGCCGCCCTCAACGCCCGCCAGCCGATGGGCCGTCTCGTCTCCGCCGACGAGGTCGCCGCGGCCATCGCCTACCTCGCAAGCCCCCTGTCCGGCTCCACCACCGGCACCGACCTCCCCGTCGACGGCGGCATGCAGGGCCTGCGGATCCGTCCGCGCACCTGACCCCGCTCCTTCCCCTCCCCTCTCGCGACCGGCACCCGCACACCGCACGACCGGTCCTGCACGCAGCCCGTTCCGCGCGACCCCGTCAGCAAGGAGAGCGAGCAATGCAGCTCAGGTTCACCAGGTACGCCTGTCTCGGCGCCCTCGCCGCCCTGTCCGTCCCCGCACTCACCGCCTGCGGGGGTTCGGGATCCGCGTCGGCCTCGGGCCAGGGCGGTGGTTCCACCGTGGTCGGGGTCGACTACCCGCGCTCCGACACCGACTTCTGGAACTCGTACATCAAGTACACCCCGCAGTTCGCCAAGGAACTCGGACTCGACCTGAAGACCACCAACTCGCAGAACGACGTCGCCAAACTCACCGCCGACGTCCAGACGTTCATCAGCCAGGGCGTCAAGGGCGTCGCGATGGCGCCGCAGGACACCGCCGCCATCGCACCCACCCTGGCGCAGCTGGAGGCGAAGAAGATCCCGGTCGTCTCCGTGGACACCCGCCCCGACACCGGCAACGTGTACATGGTCGTGCGCGCGGACAACCGCGCCTACGGCGAGAAGGCCTGCCGGTTCCTGGGGACCAAGCTGGGCGGCAAGGGCAAGGTCGTCATGCTCCAGGGCGATCTCGCCTCCGTCAACGGCCGTGACCGCACGGAGGCGTTCAACGACTGCATGAAGAAGAACTACCCGGACATCAAGGTCTTCGGCGAAGCCACCAACTGGGACGGCGCCGTCGCGGCGCAGAAGCTCCAGACCGACCTTACCGCCCACCCCGACATCAAGGGCGTCTACATGCAGTCCAGTTTCGCGCTCTCCGGCACCCTGCAGGTGCTCAAGCAGAAGGGCCTGCTGGTCGGCCCCGAGGACAAGAAGCACGTGTTCGTGGTCTCCAACGACGGCATCCCCGAGGAGCTCAAGAACATCGCCGCGGGCAAGATCGACGCCACCGTCTCCCAGCCAGCCGACCTCTACGCCAAGTACGCCCTCTACTACCTCAAGGCGGCGATCGACGGCAAGACGTTCAAACCCGGCAAGACCGACCACGACAGCACGATCATCCAGGTCCGCGAGGGCCTTCTGGAGGACCAGCTCTCCGCGCCCCTGGTGACGGCGGACGGCGGCACCTACGGCGGGGTCCCCAGCCTCAAGAGCGACGACAGCTCCCTGTGGGGCAACAACCTCAGCTGACCGGAAGGCGATTCGCTGACATGTCTACGGCTGCGCCCGTCGCCCAGGCGGCGGCGATAACGAAGCGGTTCGGTTCCACGGTGGCGCTGCGCGACGCCCGGATCACGATCGCACCCGGGCAGACCCACGCACTCGTCGGGCGCAACGGCGCGGGCAAGTCCACGCTGGTCTCCATCCTCACCGGACTGCACGCACCGGACGAGGGCACGGTCACCTTCAACGGCGAACCGGCGCCCCGGCTCGCGGACCGGGACGGCTGGCGGCAGCGGGTGGCGTGCGTGTACCAGAAGTCCACCATCATCCCCGAGTTGACGGTCGCCGAGAACCTCTTCCTCAACCGGCACGACCGCGGTCGCGGCGGCCTGATCAGCTGGCGGACGGTGCGCGACAGGGCACGCGAACTGCTGCGGACCTGGTCGGTCGACGTGGACGTGCGCACCCCGGCGGGAGAACTCGACGTCGAACAGCGCCAGTTCCTGGAGATCGCCCGGGCCCTGTCCTTCGGGGCCCGCTTCATCATCCTCGACGAACCCACCGCGCAGCTGGACGGAGCCGCGATCAACCGACTGTTCGCCCGCATCCGGGATCTGCAACGACAGGGCGTGACCTTTCTGTTCATCAGCCATCACCTCCAGGAGATCTACGAGATCTGCGACACGGTGACGGTGTTCCGCGACGCCCGGCACATCCTGACCGCCCCGGTGGCCGAACTGCCCCGCGCCGAACTGGTCGCCGCCATGACCGGCGAGGGCGCCACCGAGGCCGCCAGGGCCCGCCGCCGCCCGACGGACAGTAAATCCCCCGATGTGCTCGTCGTGGAGGACGTGACGCTCAACGGGATCTACGAGGACGTGTCCGTCCGTATCCGCGGCGGGGAGATCGTCGGTCTCGCCGGCGCGGCGAGCAGCGGCCGCATCGAAGTGGCGGAGACGGTCGTCGGACTGCGCGCCGCCGACACCGGCACGGTGCGGATCGCCGGGGTGCGTCCACGCCCCGGCAGCGTGCCCGCGGCCCTGAAGGCCGGCGCCGGCTTCGTCCCGCAGGACCGCCACCACCAGGGCTACGTACCGGAGATGTCCATCGCGGACAACGGCACCCTCACCATCCCCGAACGGCTCGGTCCGCCCGGCTTCATCGACGGACGCCGCCGGGACACCTACGCCCGTTCCATGATCGAGAACCTGGCGATCAAGACGCCGGGGCCGGAGCTGCCCGTCTCCGGGCTCTCCGGGGGCAACCAGCAGAAGGTCGTCATGGCCCGCGCCCTGGCCAGCGATCCGAAGGTGCTGGTCCTGATCAATCCGACCGCCGGCGTCGACGTGCGGTCCAAGGGGTTCCTCCTCGGCAAGGTCGAGGAGATCGCCGAGTCCGGCACCGGGGTGCTCATCGCCTCCGACGAACTCGACGACCTGCGCATGTGCGACCGGGTCCTGGTGATGTTCCAGGGCCGAGTAGTGGCCGAAAGGGCCCGCGGCTGGCACGACCACGAGCTCGTGGCCGCAATGGAAGGAGTGGACCTCGATGTCTGAGAGCGCGACTGCGGCCGCCGCGAAGAGTCCTAACGACGGCCCGCCGGACCCCGTGAGCGACCAGCCGGCCACCGGCAGGGCAGGCGAGCGGAGGCTGGCCTTCGCACGGCTGCGGGACCTGGCACTCATCCCCGCGATCATCGTCATGGCGATAGTCGGCCAGCTGGTCAATCCGGTGTTCCTGCAGCCCGACAACCTGGTCAACGTGCTGCAGACCATGTCCGAGATCGCCCTGCTGGTCCTCGCCCAGACCCTGGTGCTCATCGTCAAGAAGATGGACCTCTCCCTGGAGTCCACCGTCGGACTCGCCCCCGGCGTCGCGGCCTGGCTCACCGTCCCGGCGGGCGCGGCACACGGGGTCGGACTGCTGCCCGGCGCCTGGTCCATCCCCGTCACCCTGACGGTCGGTCTCCTCATCGGCGTGGTGAACGCGCTGTTCATCATCCGGTTCGGGCTCAACGGCTTCATCGTGACGCTCGGCATGCTGATCGTGCTGCGCGGCATCCTGACCGGCATCTCCGGCGGCCAGACCTTCTTCCAGCTGCCCCAGTCGATGCTCTACCTCGGCACCACCCAGTGGCTGGGCATGCCCGCCTCGGTGTGGATCTGCCTGATCCTCTTCGCCATCGGCATCGTCGTGCTCGGCTTCACCAGCTTCGGCCGCTCCCTCTACGCGATCGGCGGCAACGTCGACGCGGCGAAGGCGGCCGGCATCCGCACCGACCGGGTGCTGTGGATCGTCATCGTCACCGCGAGCGTCCTCGCCGCGCTGAGCGGCCTGCTGCTCTCGGGACGCCTGGCCTCGGTGGCCTCCGCCCAGGGCAACGGCTACATCTTCACCGTGTTCGCCGCCGCCGTCATCGGCGGCATCAGCCTCAACGGCGGCAAGGGAACGGTCTTCGGCGCGTTCACCGGCATCCTGCTGCTGTTCCTGATCCAGAACGTCCTCACCCTCGGCGGTGTCCCCGCCCAGTGGATCGGCGCCCTCAACGGCGCGATCATCCTCGTCGCCCTGGCGCTGTCCCGCATCACCGGAGGCAAGGCGCAGGACTAGACACCGCCCGCTGTTGTGCACCCGCCCGCACCACTCCCGAATGACCAGCCCAACCCGCACTCGAAAGGCAGGCATTCTTATGGAACGAAGAGACTTTCTCGTCACCTCCGCAGCGACGTCGGCCGCACTGGCCGTCGGTCTCCCGGCCGCCGCGGCCCCACAGGCCGCGACGGAGGCGGAGGACGCCGCCGCGCCGGACGCCTCGCGCCTGGCCCTGTGGTACAGCAAGCCCGCAGGCCAGTGGCTGGAGGCCCTGCCCCTCGGCAACGGCCGCCTCGGCGCCATGGTGTTCGGCGGAGTCGACACCGACCGGCTCCAGCTCAACGAGGACACACTGTGGGCGGGAGGCCCCTACGAACCGGCCAACCCGCAGGGCCTGGCGAACCTCCCCGAGATCCGGCGCCAGATCTTCGCCGGCCAGTGGGGCTCGGCCCAGGACCTGATCAACTCGACCTTCCTGGGCAACCCGGTCGGGGAGTTGATGTACCAGACGGTCGGCGATCTGCGCCTGACGTTCCCCGGCACGGGTGACGTCGGCTCCTACCGACGGGAGTTGGACCTCGACACCGCCGTGGCCACCACGACGTACACACGCGGCGGGGTGGCCTACCGCCGCGAGGCGTTCGCCAGCCATGCCGACCAGCTGATCGTGGTCCGGCTGACCGCCGACACCCCCGGCGCCCTCTCGCTCACCGCCACTTTCGACAGCCCCCAGCAGACCCAGAAGTCCTCCCCCGACCGGGTCACCGCCGCGCTGGAGGGCACCGGGCAGACCCGCGAGGGCATCACCGGCCGGGGCCGCTTCCGCGCGCTGGTCCGTGCCCGCGCCGAAGGCGGCACCGTGCGCAGCGAGAACGGCACCCTCACCGTGACCGCAGCCGACGCGGTGACCCTGCTGGTGTCCGTGGGCACCAGCTACAACGACTACCGCGACGCCTCCGGCGACCATCGCGCCCGCGCCGAGCGCCCGCTGAACGCCGCCGCCGACACCCCCTACGGACAGCTGCGCGCCCGCCATGTGCGCGACCACCGCGCCCTCTTCCGGCGCGTCACCCTCGACCTCGGCGTCACGGATGCCGCCAACGCACCGACCGACCAGCGGGTGGCCGCCTTCGCCCAGTCCGACGATCCTCATCTGGTGGCCCTGCACTACCAGTTCGGCCGCTATCTCCTCATCGCCTCCTCCCGCCCCGGCACCCAGCCCGCCAACCTGCAGGGCATCTGGAACGACCAGCTCTCCCCGCCCTGGGACTCCAAGTACACGATCAACATCAACACGGAGATGAACTACTGGCCGGCCTCCACCACCAACCTTCTGGAGTGCTGGGAGCCGATCTTCGCCCTGCTCGACGACCTCGCCCAGGCGGGACAGAAGACCGCGCGGGTGCAGTACGGCGCGAACGGCTGGGTCGCCCACCACAACACCGACGCCTGGCGCGGCACCGCGCCGGTCGACGGCGCGTTCTGGGGCATGTGGCCCACCGGTGGCGCCTGGCTGGCCACCTCGGTCTGGGAGCACTACCGCTTCACCGGTGACCGCGAGGCGCTGCGCCGACGCCTGCCGGTCGTCGAGGGCGCCGTCCGCTTCTTCCTCGACGCCCTCGTCACGGACCCCACCACCGGGTATCTGGTGACCTGCCCGTCCGTGTCGCCGGAGAACGCCCACCACGCCGGCGTGTCCGCCTGCGCGGGCCCCACCATGGACAACCAGATCCTGCGCGACCTGTTCGACGGTTACCTCGCCGCCTGTGACGCGCTCGGCGTCACCAGCCCGTACGCCGCCCAGGTGCGCCAGGCCCGAGCCCAGCTTCCGCCCATGAAGATCGGCGCACTGGGGCAGTTGCAGGAGTGGCAGCAGGACTGGGACGCCGGCGCACCCGAGCAACAGCACCGCCATGTCTCCCACCTGTACGGTCTGCATCCGAGTAACCAGATCTCCAAGCGTGACACCCCCGAACTGTTCCGGGCCGCACTGAAGACGCTGGAGATGCGCGGGGACGCCGGTACCGGCTGGTCCCTCGCCTGGAAGATCAATTTCTGGGCGCGCGCGGAAGACGGATCGCGTTCCTACAAACTCCTCACCGACCTCCTCACTCCCGACCGCACCGCTCCGAACCTGTTCGACCTGCACCCGCCGTTCCAGATCGACGGCAACTTCGGCGCCACCGCGGGAGTGACCGAATGGCTGGTGCAGTCCCATACCAACGAGGTCCACCTCCTGCCGGCGCTGCCCCCGCAGCTTCCGCAGGGCCAGGTCACCGGCCTCCTCGCCCGCGGCGCCCTCACCGTCGACGTCTCCTGGAGCGACGGCGCGCTGACCCACGCCCGCCTTGCGGCACGCCGGACCGGCGCGGTCCGGCTGCGCACCGCGGCACCGGTCGCGGTGCACTCCGAGGGCGGTGCACGCACTGACGTGAAGCGCCCCGAGAGCGCCGTCGTCGCGTTCGACGCCCAGGCGGGCGAGAAGTACGTGATCACGCCGCTGTGACATGCGATCGGGGCCGGGCAGGCTGCCCGGCCCCGATCACGCGCCGTACGGCCCCCGGGTCCTGTCCGGGGGCGCGCCGCCGCCCAAGCCCGCGCCCCACTCACCCTCACCCCAGCCAAGCCCGAACCGGCCCCCCAGGAGCCGGAGACCGTCCCGGCCTACCTGGCCGACACCGGCGACCACGACGCCCTCCTCGATGCACACGGCGACTTGGAGAAGTGGCGCACCATCCCTAGTCTTCTGAGTCGGGAATCCTGTTCAGATAACTGGCGAGGCGTTCGAGGATCTCGTCTGCGGTCTTCGTCCAGACATACGGCTTGGGGTCGGTGTTCCATGCAGCGATCCAGGTCCGGATGTCCTTCTCCAACGCGTGGACGGTCTTGTGAACGCCTCGTCGTATCTGCTTGTTGGTCAGCTCGGCGAACCACCGCTCCACCAGGTTGAGCCAGGACGATCCGGTGGGAGTGAAGTGCAGGTGGAAGCGGGGGTGGGCCAGCAGCCAGGTCTTGATCGCCGGGGTCTTGTGGGTGGCGTAGTTGTCCAGCACCAGATGGACGTCCAGGCCCGCCGGCACCTCCCGGTCGAGCTTGACCAGGAACTTCTTGAACTCCTCGGCCCGGTGCCGGCGGTGCAGGGAGCCGATCACCTTGCCGGTGGCGACCTCCAGTGCGGCAGCATCCGCTCACAGATGCGCCGCTGCACCGGCACCGGATCCCACGGGGACTGGTTCACGAACTGCTGCAGGTTCTGCTCGTTGCCGTCCGGCAGCCGCTCCGCCATGGCCTGGATCGACTTACGGCGGCCGTCCAGCATCAGTCCCCGCAGGTAGCAGTCGCCCTTGGCCCGCTGGTCCTTCCGCGGCACCGAGGCGAACACATCCGCCACGTATAACGCCAACTTCGCCCGAACACGCTTCACTTCATGTGCGTCCACACCCCCAACATGCTCCCGAACAGGCCCGACAGGAAGACCTAACGGAGTCCTACTAGGAGTCGGCCGGGACCTTCGGGATGCGGTACCGCTTCTCGTCCTCAGGGATGGTGAAGCGGGTGTTGGTCGGGTCCCGGCGCAGCTGGTCGGTGGAGTCCTCGTCCAGCAGGAAGTCGAAGCGGCTGCCTGTCTTGTTGGGCTGCCCGACGGTGCCGGTCAGGCGGCGCAGGCAGACTGGACGGATCGTGGTGTTGATCCGGCCGATGCGGCCCGGGAGGATGACCGGGCGCTTGGCGGCGTCCAACTCGACCAAGCGCGCGGGTGGCGCCACCGATCTTGCCGAACACGGCGCAACTGATCAGGGGCTCGCGGACGCCGGCATCGTCCATCTCCCGCAAGGTCTACGTGCGCCCGGCCCAAGCCGCGAAGAGGGACCCATTCGAGAAGGTTTCCGTGTACAGACGCACGGTCGCATCCGAGGACTGACGCGGCATCCGAGGTGCCGGCCGCGCTCGAATGCCGCTCGAGCTACTCGCCCTTGGGCAAGCCCGCGGCGAGACCCGGAGCGAGCCGCGCGCAGCGGGCGGCGTACTCCTCCAGGTGCCGGATCTGGAACTCCTCGGCGTCCCAGTCGTCTGGCCGGACGTCGCCGCCCGGCCAGACGTACGCCCAGCCGCGTTCCCCGGTGGAGAGCGTCACTTCCCGCAGCTCATAGCGGAGATCCTCAAAAGCATCGAGGATCTCCCATTCCTCATAGCTGAGGTCGGTCATTAGTACGCTGGCCGCTGAGCCGCCGACCGCTTGGACGAGGCCTGGGTAGACCCGGCCCTCGAGTGCAGCCGCGCGCCAACCCGGCGCTTTTGCCGAAGTCCGCTCAGGTATCCGCCCCAGCAAGGCCTCTAGGACGGCATCGAACTGGAGCGTGCCGTAGCAGAACAGCACGTCGGGGCCTTGCTGAAGCCGCCGCCGGTGGTTAGAGGTCACCGGCACACTGCTCTCCATTCGTCCTCGAGCATCGCGTGCACAACTGAGTCACGCCATCGGCCGGCCTTCCAGATGTGGCCACGGATGGTGCCTTCCTCGACCATGCCTGCCGCTGTCATCGTCTTCGCCGACGCCTCGTTGAGTGGGGAGCGTGCACCCCAGACGCGGTGCAGGCTGAGCTCCTCGAACCCAAAGCCCAGCAGGAGGCGCACGGTCTCGACTCCGTAGCCGACGCCCCAGGCGTCCGGGCGCAGCGCAAAGCCGAACGTGGCCGCGCGCTGCTGGTGCGGATCCATGGCCAGCCGGCCGAACCCGATCAGATCGTTCGTGTCCCGCTCGACGACGGCGAGCGCGTACTCGATGCGGGGCTCCGCCGTGGCCAAGGTGACGGACCGGGCCACGGTCTCGCCGACCTGCTCGCGAGTGCGCGGCTCGAAGGACAGATGCTCCGTGGCCTCGGGGCTGCCGTAGATGGCGAGCACTGCGTCGACGTCCTCGATGGTGAGTTCACGCAGCTCGAGGCGCGGGCTGGTGCGCTTGACCGGGTACATGCTTCGGACTCTACCCGCGGGGCAGCGCCGGCCGACTCGCCGGGAAGGCTTCGATCTCCGCGCGGAGGTCTTGGGCTGCGAGGGCAGTGCGCGCGTGGCTGTTCATCAGCGCTTGGCGGACGCGGAGCGCTGAGTGGACGTTAAGTCCGTTTCTGGTAGCGGCCTCGTCCGGGTTGGGTGAGGAAGCCTTGCCGGACGAGGCGTCCGAGGCGGCTGCGGGTGAC
>NZ_JBHWJT010000072.1:0-21293 GCF_042731325.1 Streptomyces sp. NPDC059866
ACAGCGCCTGATGGTCCTGACCGCCGAACCCGGCAGCCCCTCCCACGACGCCCTGCGCATCCTCACCTCCTGGACCGCGGAGCGGACGGAACCGAACCAGGCGAGGGACACGACTCGATAGCGGCCCGGGCAGGTGAAACCGCACGCCCGCAGGTGAACCCGCAGGCCCTCGCCTCTCGTGCTCCTAGGGAAGTGTGAGGAGAGGTGGCACATGCTCGCGTACGACATCCAGGGCAGCGGGCCCGGTCTGGTCCTCCTGCCCGGTATCGGGGCCACCGCGACCGGCACCTGGGAGACGCTGCTCGCCGACCTCGCGGCCGAGCACACCGTCGTGCTCGCCGACCTCCCCGGATCGGGCCGCAGTCCGTTGCCCGTCGGCCCGCTGGAGGCGGGTGCCGTGGCCGACCAGGTGGTGGCCACCGCTCGCAGGGCCGGGCTGAGCGACTTCGTGATCGCCGGGACCTCGCTCGGCGCGGCCGTCGCCGTCAAGGTCGCCGCCCGCCATCCCCACCGGGTCCGCGGCCTGTTCACCCTCGCCGGATTCGCCCGGCCCCGCACTGCGCTGTGGCTCAGCCTGGAGATGTGGGCGTCGTTGCACGCCCGCCACGACGACGAGCTGAGCGACTTCCTGACCTCGCTGTCCTTCTCCGAGGACTACCTGGCCGCGCAGACACCTGAAGCGGCCCGAAGCCTGACCGCCCGGTTGGCGGCTTCCGCTCCCGGCACCGCCCAGCAGATCGCCTTCGCCCTGGGCATCGACGTCCGCGGCGACCTCGCCGCCGTCACCGCCCCCACCCTGGTCGTCGCGGCGGCGGGAGACCAGTTCGTGGCCCCGGAACACTCGGTGGAGCTCGCGGTCGGCATACCCGGCGCACGGCTGGCCGCGGTCAGGGGCGGGCACGCGGCAGCCTTCGAGGAGCCGGGACGGACGCTGGAGATCCTCACCGGATTCCTCCGTGACGTCCACCGGCCCCACCCCGAGCTCTCCCCCACCGACACGGTCAGGTGGCCGACGGCGCCGGGGCCGCGGTTTCTGCCGACCGTTCCGGCTCCCCGCCATCCCCACGAACGTTGACCTCTACAGGAGTCCGACAAGCCATGCGCGTGCATTTCGTCGTCCACGAAGCGTTCGAGGCTCCCGGGGCCTACGCTCGGTGGGCCCTGGACCGGCAGCACACCGTCACCTACTCCCGCCTCCACGCCGACGAGAGTCTCCCGCCGGCAGCCGACGACATCGACCTGCTCGTCGTGATGGGCGGCCCCCAGTCCCCGGCCACGACCACCGCCGAGTGCCCGCACTTCGACGCGGCGGCGGAGATGTCCTTGATCGCCTCCTGCGCGGCGGCGGGCAAGGCCGTCGTCGGCGTCTGTCTCGGCGCACAGCTGCTCGGCGAGGCGCTCGGCGCTCCCTGCCTGCGCAGCCCGGAGCCGGAAGTCGGCTCCTTCCCTGTGACGCTCACCGAGGCCGGCCGCCGGCACCCGCTGTTCGACGGCTTCGACGAGAGTTTCGACTCCGGGCACTGGCACCACGACATGCCCGGACTCACGGCCGACGCGACCGTGCTGGCCGCCAGCGAGGGGTGCCTCCGGCAGATCGTGGTGTACGGCAGGTTCCTGTACGGGTTCCAGTGCCACATGGAGTTCGACCGGGACATCGTCGAGGGGCTCATCGAGTCGGCGGAGGAGGAACTCACCGCGCTCGCCGGCCACCGCTTCGTCCAGCAGCCGGAGGAGCTGCGGCGCAACGATCACCGCGCGATGAACGAACGGCTCGAAGTGTTTCTGGACCGGCTGGTCGCCGCATACACGGCGGCCTGACCGGTGCCACACATCTCAGACAAGGAGAAGTTCCCCATGGCCAAGCTGTTCTACGACGCCGACGCCGACCTGTCCGTCGTCCAGGGCCGCAAGGTCGCGGTCATCGGTTGCTGATGAGCTGGGTGAACGAGGAGGCGTAGCCTCACCGCAGTCAGTCGGTCAGGCGGTCCAGGACCACGGTGGCGAGGCGGAGCGCGGCGTGCAGTTCCGTCACCGCGGCGACGCCGGAGCAGTCGCCGCGCAGGCCCGGCCAGACCGCCAGCAGGACTCGGCCCTGCGGGATGCGGGACGGCCTGCTCAGGGGCGTCCAGGTGGCCATGAGCGTGCCGTGCACCGGCGTCGCGATCGCGCCCGGACGTCCGTCGGCATGGGCGTCCGCGTCAGCGTGGACAGCTCGACGGGCGCCCCGTCGGTGTCGGAGCCCCGTACCAGGGTGAGAACGGACCGGCCCGCGCCGGCGCCCTTGGGCGGCACAGCCGACGAGTGGTCACAGCACGGCCGGCCACACCTGTCGCACCTCGTCATGGTCTCTCCCCTCGTGCCCCGTGTGTGAGCTTCGTGCAGGAAGTCTCTCGGGGGCGGGGGCCGGACCACATCCGTCATCCGACTGCGGGGTACGTGGCAGGCGCCGCGTCCTGTGCCACCCGCTCCAGCAGTCGTGAGGCGTCGGACAGCGCGAAGTCGGTGTCCGGAGCGGGATGCGTGGTCACCTCGTACAAGTGGGCGAGGAAGCGAGCGAGGCGGCCGCCACCGGCATACGTCAGGGTGACGCTGCCCTCCCACAGGATCTCGCGAAGGCGGGCCGGGGTGAACTGCCCGTCTCCGGCACAGGCCAGGAGAAGGCGAGCCGCGAGGGTCCGCTCCAGCGGTTCCGGGGCCCAGACGCCCTGGTCGAGGTCATCGGCGAGGGCGGTGGTCAGTGAGGTGAGGTGCTCATGGGGCATGGAATCGATGGCCTTCGGCTCAGCGCGGGTGACATGTGTCTGCGATACCCCACCGGACGACGGGCCGGTGTAGGTCTCCCTCAGAATACGTGTCTCACGGGTGCCTCCAGTCGTGACGGCAACGTGTGTGGTCATTCAGCCCCTGCCCGGCGTGGCAGGACGGCGCCCCGTGGCATCACCACCGGAGAGAGACCGGAGCATCGATGAGATCGGACGCACGCCACAACCGGCTGCGCATCCTCGAAGCGGCGGCCGAAGTGCTCGCCGCTCCCGGCGACACCTTGTTGAAGACCATCGCGCGCAGAGCGAGCGTCGGCCAGGGGACGCTCTATCGTCACTTCCCCACCCGGGAGTCCCTGGTGCTCGAGGTGTACGGCCACGCTGCTCGACACCACGGTCATGGTGACCCAGTTCCTCTTCCCGACCAACCGTGCTCCACGCTTGTGGGACAACGTCCTGATCACCGTGAACGCCCTGTTCGTCGGCGCGGGCATCACGGCCAACCTGGCCTTCGAGAAGGCGGAGTTCGACCCGTTCGTGATCGGCGCGACGGCCGTGCTCGCGCTGGCCCTGCTGAAAGTCTCGCCCCGGCAGCCGATGCTTCGCTACTACGGCATCACGTACACCGTCGGCCTTCTGGCCACGGTTCTGATCAAGACCGTGTGACGCCCGGTCAGTAGAGCTCCTCGCCGGGGAAGAGGGTGAGCAGCCGCACGGTCTCCACGTACAGCCATGTCAGGGTCAGGGTGAGACCGAACGCGGCGAGCCAGGACTGGTCCCGGGGCGCGCCGTACTTGATGGCGTCCTCGACCTTCCTGAAGTGCAGGGACAGGAAGGACGCCGCGAGGACGACGCCCAACAGGCCCATGAAGACGCCGAGGCCAGCGGGGTGCAGGCCCAGGACGTCCGCGCCCGTGAGGGGCAACAGGGTCCAGTCCGCCAGGGCGAGGAAGCACACTCCGCACAGTGCGGCGCCGACGAAGCCGTAGAGGCGGCGGTTCACTCGCATCCAGTGCAGCTTGTAGGCGAGGAGGACTCCGGCGGAGGTCGCCATCGTCCCCAGCACGAGCTGGACGAAGACACCCGGTGAGAGGTGGCTGGAGGCCGTGGCCGGGAGCACGCCGAGGAACACGCCCTGGAAGGCGGCGAACGTCAGGGGCAGGGCCGGGGACGGCGGTTTCCTCCGACACTGGATCACCACCAGCGCCGCGGCGACCAGTCCGGCGCCGACGGCGATGCCGTAGGCCACGGCCGCGCCGAGGAGAGCGTACGGCAGCAGAGTCCACGACAGCGCGGCCGCGAGGGCCGTCACCCCGAGCCCCGCCAGCGCACGGGACAGGACGTCGTCCATTGTCATCAGGTCGCCGACGGACAAGGGGAGCTGAGCGGAATCGTCCTCGTGGACCTGGTCCAGGTCCTTGCCCGTGCCGATCCGGCTCTGCGCGACGGTGATCCCCACTCGGGGGTCCCTGGCCGCCGTCTTCTGCCCGCCTCGCCGCTTGAACTGCGGCCGGGAGAGTATCGGATTGCTGCTCTTCAACGAACGCTGCTGCTCGACCGGTGTCACGCCAGATCCTCTTCTCCGTGTCGGACATACCGGCACCCGATACCCCGCCGCCGACGGGGTATCGGGTGCCGAGGGGTTCGCCGGAGGTGTCGGCTGCCGTCAGTCTGCACTCCCGGACAAACGACGCGCATCAGTCACTTGACGGTGGATGGTGCTCTTCGATACGTGTGACACACATACCTCGAGGACGGTACAGCCACGGGTGACCTCACATCCTCAGCTCTTCAGTCCGTAGAAGTGCATCGGGGAGTTCGGCTCGAAGCCGATGCGCGGGTACACGGGTGCCCCGGCGACGGTTGCGTGCAGGGTGGCCCGGGTCAGTCCGGTGGCGCGGGCGCCCTCGTACAGCGCCTTGCGCGTCACCGCCTCACCGTAGCCTCGGCGCTGCTGTTCGGGGTCGGTGGCGACGAGCACGACGAAGAGCCGGCCCTCGGCCTCGACCGTGGCGGCGCAGGCGACCGGGGTGCCGTCCCGCAGCGCCAGGTAGGCGTACACCTCCCGCTTCCACAGCGTGGAGCCGACCAGACCGTCGCGGCCGTCCTCGAGGGGAAAGCCGTAGGCGCGCGAGTTGAGGTCCGCGTAGGCCCGCAGGTGTTCGTCGGTGGTGACTCGTTCGAACGTCAGGTCCGGGTGGCGGGGCTCGGGGATGGGCAGCAGGTCGCCGGCCATGCCGGTGCCGGGGAAGGCGTACGCCAGGCCCGCGCGCTCCGCCGCCTCCTCCAGTGCCGCACGCGCGTCGTCCGCGAGCAGGTCCTCGAACAGCCACAGGAAGCCCGGCTGCCTCTTGGACCGCATGATGTCCGCCGCCTGCTCCAGACGCTTCTCCAGGAGCACGGCGTCGGCCCCGACCTCGGTCAGGGTGATCGCGTTCCAGAAGGCGAAGCGGCAGTCTGCCCAGCGGACGGCTACACCCGGAAGATCGCGTACGTCCGACTCCTCGTCCCGGTCGAGCACCATGGCACGCCAGACCGTGGAGAGCTGTGCCACGGATTCGACCGCGGCCGTCAGGTCCGTCACGGCAACCCCTCACTTTGTCGTGTGTTGTGAAATGTCCTGCGCTCGGTACGACGATCCCCACCGCTCACGGTGTTCGGACACCGCCGTTCACGTCATAGGGCGCCTGGATCCGGACAGCCCCGGGCTCCCGCTCGGCCCCGCCTCCACCGCGGGTCTCAGCGACAGCCCGGGGGACGACCGCCCGGAGACGCACCACGCCGAAGCGGCCGTCGCGTCCCCGCCGCAGCCGATCGACAGCGGGGAACCTGCCGCTACCGACACGGATCCGGCACGACCGCCGGTTCACTTCCGGGCCCGGAATCAGGCGGGCGTGATGTTGTGGTTGAACCGGAAGACGTTGGTCGGGTCGTAGCGCTTCTTCACCGCGGCAAGCCGGTCGAACCGCTCCGCCCCGTACACCGCGCGCACTCCCTCGGTGTCGGTCGCCTCGTCCGGCGAGAGGAAGTTGACCATGTTCCGCTCCGCCGTCCAGGGCGCCAGCCCGTCCACGACCCGCGCCAGGTCGGCCCGGAGCTTCTCCGCCTGATCCGGAGCGCCCACCGCGAACCCGAAGACGACATACGGAAGACCGCGGCTGGGCACCGAGTTGGGGAACTCCGGTTCCCGGTCGAAGGCGCCGCCGAGCGCCCGGATCTCGACGTTCGCCAGGGTGCATCCCGACTCCGCGCCGGTCAGCTCCACGAGCACCTGCGCCGTCTTCTCGGAGAACTCCTCCAGGCAGACACTGCGATCGAAGTACGGCATCGGATCCACCGGATCCATGTGGATCTCCCCGATCGACGTGAAGGGCTTCTCCCCCACCAGGTCGACCAGCACCGGCGCGGCCGCCCGCAGCGGAGCGACCAGTTCGGCCCCGTCGGCCGCCGACCCCAGGTAACCGATCCGCAGATGGACCACGAAGGCACCGCGCAGCGGCTCGGGCAGCGCCGGGACGTCGGGCAGGCGCTGGATCCCCAGGGACGAGGTCATCGCCTCCCCCACCGTCGGCAGCCAGGCACGCCAGACCTCCAGCACCTCGGCCAGGTGCTCACCCGCGAAGTAGATGCCGCCGCCGTAGAAGCATGCGACCGGAAACACCTCGAACTCGATCTCGGTCACCACACCGAAGTTGCCCTTGCCGCCCAGCAGCGCCCAGAACAGGTCCGGTTCGCTCTGCGGTGTCACACGGCGCAGTTCTCCGTCCGCCGTAACCACGTTCAGCCACCGCACGTGGTCGGCGGCATAGCCGAGCGTGCGTCCCAGCAGCGGGCTCTGACCGCCGCCCAGCGTGTATCCGATGACGCCGACGTCCGGCGCCGAGCCCACGATGGGGGCCAGCCCGAACTCCGCCGTGCGAGGCAGCACCTCGCGCCAGCGCACACCCGCCTCGACCCGCACGGTGCTCTCCTGTGCGTCGACAACGATGCGCTTCATCCGCTGCGTCGTGATCAGCAGCCCGCCGTGGGCTGAGGAGACCATCTGATGGGCCGCGGACTTCACCGCGACCGGCAGCCCGTGGCGCACGGCGAACAGGACCGCCGAACGGACGTCGAGTTCACTGCTCGCTCCGACCACGACGGCCGGCCGAAGACCACAGGCCAGGTTGTACGTGGCGCACTCCGCCTCGTACTCCGCCGATCCCGGCTCGAGAACCGGTCCTCTCACGGAATGCCGCAGAGCCATCACGTCCTCCGGCCGTAGATCCACACCCGCCGTACCGGACACGTCCGCACTCATCCTGATCACAACCTCACTCACATAAGCGGAACGCCCCGAGACACTCGCCCGCGCGGAACGAGGCAAGACAGTCACCGGGCGCCTACCCTGACGTGACTGAAACGGGCCGGACCCCCTTCGCCGTTCACATCAACATGTCCGGACTCACATGTTGACGGCAGGGCAGTGGTCTGTCGCCGTGAAGGACGGACGCGTAGGAGATACGTGTGCCATCTAGGCACACTACTTGTCGCAATCGGCGAATTTGCAGCCCTGTGATCATCGAGGGAAGCGCGCTGAAGATCGCTCGTCTCACCTGGAGGAAACCATGCCGAGGTCCACCCGCATGTCCTGACGCCACCTTCACAGGCAGCGGCGAGCCAGTGAGCGGCCGCAACGCGGTCCAGCAGATGTTCCAGGACACTGTGATCCTCTACGACGACGGCACACCGCGAACCCAGCACGTCACGACCAATGTCGCCATCGAGGTCGACGAACAGACGAGCACGGCGGTCTCGCGTTCGTATGTCACCGTGTTTCAGGCGCTGCCCGACCTGCCGCTGCAACCCATCGCCAGTGGCCGGTACCGTGACCGCTTCGAGCGCCGTTCCGGGCAGTGGCGCTTCGTAGAGCGGCAGGGCCGCATCAACCTCGTCGGCGATGTCAGCTGCCATCTGCGCCAGGCTGCCGTACAGCGGTAGTCCTCGGGTGACAGACGGCCTGCTCTGGTGACGCATCTCGTGCTTCGGCCCACAGAATCAAGCCCTTCCGGTTCGGAACAACGAGAGGGGTGAATTCAGACGTCCTTTAGACTGCAGTGATTGCATGGGCCGCACGGAGCCGGGTGCAGGCGCAGCCAGGTCGGCAGACAGCACCAGGCCTCCAGACGCCAGCCGTTGGAGGCAGCTCGATGAATGACCTGGACTCGACCGTCGGCCCGGCCTCCACACGGCTGGTCGGACGCGACCGAGACCTCGCATTCATCCACTCCTTCTTCGGCAATTCCGAGGTCCACGGGGCAGCTCTGCTGCTCTCGGGCGAGGCGGGGTGGGCAAGACCGCCGTGCTCGACGCGGTGGCGACCGGCGCCCTGCGCGACGGCGTCCGGGTCCTGCGCGCGGCCGGTGTGCAGTTCGAGGCGGACATCAGCTACGCCGGTCTCAACCAGCTCCTCGTGCCGCTCTTCGACGACTTCGACGTCCTGGACCCCGTCCACCGCGACGCTCTGCGGGTCGCGGTCGGCATCGGCGGCGGACCGGCGCCCGACCGGCTCCTGACCTCCACCGCGGTTCTGCTGCTGCTCCGGCTGATATCCGCCCGGACGCCGCTCCTGCTCGTCATCGACGACCTGCCGTGGCTGGACCGGGCGACCAACGCCGTGCTCGGCTTCGTGGCCCGGCGGCTCGTCGGCAGTCGTATCGGCTTCCTGGCGGCCTCCCGTACAGGCTCCGACAGCTTCTTCGAGTCCAGCGGCCTGACCGAGCGGCGGCTGGAGCCGCTGGACGACGCTTCGTCGGCCGAGCTGCTCGCCCTCGCGCACCCCGACGTCTCCCCCGCCGTACGGCGCCGCATCGCGGCCGAGGCGCGCGGCAACCCGCTGGCCCTGGTGGAGCTGCCGATGGCGCTCTCCGCCGAGCAGCGCACAACCCTGGCGGCGGTTCCCGGTGTGCTGCCGCTGAGCGAGCGGCTCCAGGCCATGTTCGCCTCGCGCGTGGCCGGTCTCTGGCCAGTCCGGAGCGCTGGCCCTTCGACGTCGCACGGGTGCGGCTCTTCTACGGCGAACGTCTGCGGCGGCTGCGTGCCACGACGGAGGGCCGGGAGCAGCTGGCCCAGG
Organism: Streptomyces sp. NPDC059866; assembly: GCF_042731325.1. Taxonomy (NCBI): domain Bacteria; kingdom Bacillati; phylum Actinomycetota; class Actinomycetes; order Kitasatosporales; family Streptomycetaceae; genus Streptomyces; species Streptomyces sp. NPDC059866. The sequence goes on from NZ_JBHWJT010000072.1 coordinate 8,875, forward strand.
CACTGGAGGCTTTCCAACGCCTGGGCGCCGAGCCCTGGGTGGCACGTACCGCGGCGGAGCTGCGCGCCGGCGGCCAGTCCGCACCGACAGCCGTCAGGCCGGGAGCCGTGACACTGACCGCTCAGGAACTGCAGATCGCCAAGCTCGCGGCGACCGGACTGACCAACAAACAGATCGCCGAGCGGCTGTTCCTGTCCCATCGGACCATCGGCACGCACCTGTACCAGATCTATCCCAAGCTGGGCATCACCTCTCGGACCGCGCTGCGGGACGCGCTCTCCCAGCTCGACACGGACAAGGACGACCGACCCCTGCGGGCGAGAACCGACGGCTTCGTCGTTCCCTCAGCCATTTGACGTATGCCGGGCTTCGGGCCCCCTCGCAGAGTGGACGCGGGGATGTCCTCCTGGGCCGTCCTCCCCCGGTGGCCGCACCTGACGCCACCCTGCACCACGAGAGGGGAACCGGAATGTCCGGTGCCTCGGACAGCCATCCGGACATCCACTGGCCGTCGGGGTTCGAGCCCGACCAGGCCCACAGCTTCTGTCAGGCGCAGGCCGTCGTGGACGCTCCGCCCGCCACGGCCTTCGCGCTGCTCATCGATGTGGCGCGGTGGCCGGAATGGGTTCCGGGCATCACCGAGGTCCGGGCCGGGCCGCTCGCCCGGAGCTTCGAGGTGTGGTTCCACGGCCACCGGTTCGAGATCTTCCTGGGAGAGCATGTGCCGCACCACCGGCTCGGCTGGTCGGGTGTCGGCGCCGGTGTGCAGCTGTACCAGGCCTGGCTGCTCACCCCGGTCGCGGGCGGCACCCATGTAGTGACCGAGAACGTGGTCCGCGGTCCCGCCGCCAAGTCCCTCACCGTACTGTCCCCGCTGTGGACGCAGCGCTTGAACTCCCTGTGGGTCACCCAGCTCAAGAGGATCTCGGAGGGCGCCCCGAAGGACGGTGGCGCGTAGCCTGCGTCCCCGTACGCCGCCGGCCGGCACCCGGTGAGGGCGTCGGCCGGTCGAGGGCGCGGGGTCCGCTGGGTCAGACGGCGGGGACGGCTTCCTTGGCGGTGGCGGGGTCGGAGGTGGCGGTGGGCTCGCCGGTCTTCTGTGCCGGCTTGAGGAAGAGGGCGAGGAGAACACCGACGGCGAGGGTGGGCGCGATCCAGAGGTAGCCGGTGGCCGTGGCGTGGGCGAAGGCGTCCAGTGCGGTGTCGCGCAGGGCGGCGGGCAGCCCGCCGATGGTGTCGGGGCGGGCGGCGTCGAAGCCGCCGGCCGTCGGCAGGCCGTGGGTGCGGTCGGCGAAGCCGGTGTTGAGAAGGGTGCCGAAGACGGCGACCCCGAAGGCCGCGCCGATGGAGCGGGCGAAGGTGACCACGGCGCTGGCGGCGCCGAGATCGGTGGCGGGCACGCTGTTCTGGACGGTGGTCAGCACGACCATGGGCACCATGCCGATGCCGACACCGGTGATCAGGAAGTAGACGCTCAGCACCAGGGTGTCGGTGGCCGCCCCGATGGCGCCCAGCAGGAGCAGCCCGGCGAGGTTGGCGAGCAGACCCGCCAGGAGGATCGCGCGCAGCCGGTCGACGTGTGCGGCCCAGCGTCCGGCCAGGGACTGGCTGACGACCAGACCGGCGACCAGCGGCAGCATGTGGACGCCGGAGAGGGTGGCCGAGACTCCGTGGACGATCTGGAGGTAGGTCGGCAGGTAGACCAGTACGGCGAACATCGCAGCATTGGCGAAGAACCCGATCAGCGAGGAGAAAACCACCGTCCGGGAGGCGAGCATGGCCGGCGGCAGGACCGGGGCGGCGGCGCGGCGCTCGACCGGCACCAGGAGCACGGCCAGCACGACGGTGGCGACGATCAGGCCGACGATGGACGGCGAGCCCCAGCCCCAGCGCTCACCGAAGGACGTGATCAGGACCAGGCCGGTGGCAATGGCGGCCAGGATCGTGGCACCGAGGTAGTCGATGCGGGCCCTGGCGCCCCGGGTGGCCGCGGGCAGCGCCCGTGCCGCGATGGTCAGGGCGACGATGCCGACGGGCAGGTTGACCAGGAAGGCCCACCGCCAGGACAGGTGGTCGGTGAAGACACCGCCCAGCAGGGGGCCGACGATGCTGGCCACGCCGTAGACCGAACCGAACATGCCCTGGTACCGGCCGCGTTCACTCGGGGCGACGATGTCGCCGACCAGGGCGAAGGTCAGCACGATCATGCCGCCGCCGCCCACGCCCTGCAGCACGCGGGCGCCGATCAGCTCGGGCAGGTTCTGTGCCAGGCCGCAGGCCACCGAGGCGATCAGGAAGATCGAGGTCGAGGCCAGGTACAGCCGCTTGCGGCCGAACATGTCGCCGAGCTTGCCCCACAGTGGTGTCACCGCCGTCGACGCGAGCAGATACGCGGCGCTGACCCACGCGATGTCGTCGAACCCGTTCAGGTCCTGCGCTATCCGCGGCAACGCGGTCGAGACGATCGTCTGGTCCAGGGCCGCGAGGAGGACCGCCAGGATCAGCGCGCTCATCGCGGCGGCGACCCCACCCTCCCTGGGTGATGAGGACTTGTCTGCCTTCGACATCGGAAGGTGCCTTTCTAGAAGACTCGCCAATCTGGCATTACTAGGTCTATCTGTCACATCACTGTAGCATTTAGAGGGAAGGGGTCTACTCCTGAGAGGCGCTAGATGTCTCAGGCTTCACATTCCGCCACTAGACTCGGGGCGGTGAGAGCCGACGCTGCGCGCAACCTGGAAGCCGTCCTGACCACCGGAGCACGTATGCTCGCCGCCGACCCCGCCGCGAGCATCGCGAGCATCGCCACCGAGGCGGGTGTGGACCGGCGCACGGTCTACCGACGCTTCGCCTCGCGCGAGGACCTACTGGCGGCCATCTACGAATCTCGCCTTACCGCCATCGAGCACGCCATCAAGGACGCGCGGCTCCGGGAGGCACCCGTCGCCGTCGCCCTGCACCGCTACGTCGAGAACATCATCGCCGTCAACCGCACCTGGCCCGTCGACCTCGCCCGCATGCTCGCCGACGACACCATTCACGCACGCCGCGACGCGTCCGTCCGCGAGGTCGACGCCTTCCTCCGGCGCGCCACCGACGAAGGCCTCCTGCGCCCCGGCCTCCCGGAGGGATGGGCGAGCGCGCTGCTGCCCCAGCTCATGCACCTGGTGTCCCGGCAGCTGCCCGAACTCAGCCCCGGGCAGGCGGCGGACGTCGTCGTCGACACCCTGCTGAACGGCCTCGGAACGTCCTGACACGCCAATTCATTCATCGGTGACTGCTCCGAGAAACCGACGGCGGCGTCGGCACACTCCGGTACGAACCGATTCAGCCCTGGCGGACTCCGTCGAGGAAGCGGCCGGCCAGGTCGACACGTTCGGCCAGGCCGGCGGGTGTCTGCCCGAAGTCCACGAACAGCTCGTGCACACCTGCCTCGGCGGCGGCCCGCGCGTAGTCGATGTACTGCGCCAGGGTGCCCGCCCGGGGCATCTGGGCCGGGTCCGTCTTCGTGTCGGTGAGCCGGGGGTTGACGCGCAGCGCCATGCGCAGGGTGGCGGGGTCGCGATCCGCCTCCACCGCCTCCTTCTGGATGACGTCCCACATGTCCCTCAGGTGCGGGAGCGGCATCGCCACGGGCAGCCAGCCGCCGAACCGCCGGCCGATGCGGCGCAGTCCGCCGGGTGTGAACGCCGCGAGCAGCACGGGGGGCCGGGCCGCCGGCGCGGTTTGAGGCCCACCACGGTCTCCGGGATGGTGAACAGCGGTCCCTCGTGCGAGAAGACGTCGCTGGCCCAGTACTCCTCCAGGACGTCCAGGGTCTCGTCGAGCCGTGCGCCGCGGCCCTTCCAGGGCACGGAGACCGCGGTGTACTCGTCGGGCATCCAGCCCAGGCCGAGGCCCACGATCAGACGTCCCTGACTGAGGAGGTCGAGGGTGGTCAGCGCCCGGGCCAGCATGATCGGCGGCAGCCACAGGCCGTTCAGGGTGCTCGTGCCCAGCTGGACCCGTGTGGCGTGGGACGCGGCGAACGTCAGGGCGACCAGGGGGTCCATGTGGTTCTCGTAGGCGCGCGGCATCTCGCCGTCGCCGCTCGAGTAGGAGGCGCCCGGCACAGGCGGGGCGAGGACGCGGTCGCCGGTCCACAGGGAGTCGTATCCCATGTCCTCCGCGGTACGGCAGACGCGCAGGATGCCTTCCGGCCGGGCGGCGGAACCGAAGGTGGGCAGGGCCAGGCCCAGTCGCACAGGTGGTGTCTCCTCAGGGGATGACCCGGTCCGGGTCGTCGTCCGTCAGCGGGATGCCGAGCAGGGTTTCCAGCGCGGTGACCGTCCGGGCGGGCTCCACGGCGTGGACGGTGGCGAATCCCAGCTCCGCCGCGGGCGGCAGGTACTGCTCGGTGTCGTCCACGAACACGCACTCCTCGGCGGTCAGGCCGAGTTCGTCCAACACGAGCCGGAAGATCTCCGGTTCGGGCTTGCGCGTCCCGTGGACCTCCGACAGCACCAGGGCGTCGTAGCGCTGCTCCACCTCGTAGCCGTCGTACAGGTTCCAGGGGGTCGGGCCGACGGAGTTCGAGAGGATGCCGACCTTGATGCCCGCCCGGCGGGCGGTGGCGTCCGCGGCGATCACCGACGGCTCGGGGCGCAGGTCGGCGAAGATGCGGCCCATCAGGTTGTCCGGCGGGAGGCCGAGAAGCCGGGCGGCCGCTTCGTTCCACTGGGCCTGGGTGAGCGCGCCGCGCTCCAGTTCCTCGGTGAGCCGGATGCCCTCGGGGTCGAGGTAGAGGCCGGTGAGCAGGGTCCCCTCGGGCAGTCCCTCGAGGCGTTCGAAGGCGAGCGCGGCAGGCAGCAGAGGGGTTGTCAGCACACCACCGAAGTCGAGGACGAGGCCCTTGCGTTGCTGGGTCATACCCACACTTTAGACATGTTTCTCGCTGGCCAGGCACATGTGCCGATGGTCACCCACGGCGGTGGCCGATGCGGACGGCTCTCGCGTGTGAACCCCGGGACGGGTGCCTACGTTGTCCCAGTGACGGGTTCTCCGCCGCCCCGGCGACGGCGGCGGGGAACCTTCCGGACCGCTCCGGACGCCTTCCTTGTCTCAGGAGCCGGAGCGAAAGCGGCCCCGCACGACGGGTCGGACGTGACACGTCGGCGCGGGGCCGCACACCGTCTGCCGTACGGGTGTGCGCTCAGTTCTTCAGCCGGTGCGGATGTGCGGGGTACACCCCCAGGACGCGCACCTCGGAGGAGAAGAAACGCAGCTCGTCCAGGGCGAGGACGACACGCTCCTCGTCGGGGTGTCCCTCGATCTCGGCGTAGAAGCGGCTGGCGTTGAGACCCGCGCCCATCTGGTAGCTCTCGATCTTGGTGAGGTTCACCCCGCTGCTGGCGAACCCGCCGAGCGCCTTGTACAGCGCGCTCGGGATGTTGCGCACGCAGAAGAACAGGCTCGTCATCGTGGGCCGGCCCGCGTCCGGGACCGGGGCGGCGTCCCGGGACAGGACGACGAACCGCGTGGTGTTGTCCGGGTCGTCCTCGACCCCGGGGCGCAGCACGTCGAGGCCGTAGAGCCCTGCCGCGGCCGGCGGGGCGAGCGCCGCGTGCCGCGGGTCGCCCAGTTCGGCCACCTCGCGCGCCGCTCCGGCGGTGTCGTCGCTGACGAGGGTGCGCCAGCCGCCCTCCCGCAGCACCTTGCGGCACTGTCCCAGTGCGTGCACGTGACTGCGTACGCACTCCACCTGGTCCAGCGTCGCGCCGGGCACCCCCATCAGGTCGAAGCGGATGGCGAGGAAGTACTCGGCGACGATGAACAGTCCCGATTCCGGCAGCAGGTGGTGGACGTCGGCGACGCGTCCGGCCGCGGAGTTGTCGACCGGGATCACGGCGACGTCGGCGGCGCCGAGCGTCACGGCGTCCAGAGCCTGCTCGAAGCTGGTGCAGGCCAGCTCGCCGCCCTCGGGGTAGAGGGCACGCGCGGCGGTCGCCGAGTTGGATCCGGGTTCACCCTGATATGCGACGGTCGTCACCGTGTCCGGCCTTCCTGGGGGAGGTCTTGTCGTGGGGCGGCAGAAGCTCCGTTGCGTACCGCGCCTGCTGAAGTATCGGTGAACAGGCCTCGATCAGGTTCACCAGGGGGTGCCGGTCGGCGCTCCCGCCCGACACGAGCGCGTGTTCGTACGCCGCGCCGACCACATGGTGGACAGCGATCCCGGCCTGTCCGACGTGCGCGGCGAGCCGTTCTTCGACGGACGGGGGCAGGCCCTGCCGGGCGGAGGGGGCGGCGTGCACGGTGGCGGCCAGGCTCAGCCGTTCGTCGTGCAGTACGGCGGCCAGTTCGGCTGCCGCGGCGGCGGTGGACGGGGCAGCCAGTGCGTCGGTCATGCGGCGGGCCGCGCCCAGCGCCAGGGCGGCGACCGCCGTCCAGAGGAACGCGGCGTCCCGGGCCCGCAGCGGCGCGCCCACCGTGTGCGTGCCGAATCCGGCCGGCACGTACATGTCTTCCAGGCGGAACACGGAGCCGGCGCCGACATCGCCCGGGAGCACCTTGGAGACCACCACGAAGAGGTCGGGACCGCCGTCCCTCACGGGGCGAGCGGCAGGGCCAGCCACGGTCCGGTTCCGTCGTACGAGTCGTACGACGGAAGGCGCCACTGTCCGGACAGCGCGCAGCCGCCGGGGACCGGCCGTGCCACCGGCCCCGGAACGTCCGTGCGGAGAACGGCAGTCGGGAGCGGCGCGGCCCAGTTCCAGGTGCCGGTCAGGGCCTGCCAGGCCCCGGCCAGGTCGGAGTGCCCCTCCGCCTCGAAGAACGCGAACACCGCGCGAGACCGGTGTCGGGTCCGAGCAGCTTCGGGCGGTCGCCGTACGTGGATGTCCGCATGGGCCTAGGCAGCCTGCTCACCTGCTTCGGCGCCGGTCGTCGTGAGAACGACGTTGTGCAGTTCCTCGCCCCGCTGGTAGCGGTCCAGCTGCCGCCGCAGGAAGTCCGCGGTCATCGGGGCGAACGCGTCGGTGAACGCCGCCACGTGAGGGGTGATCAGAGCGCCGGGCAGGTTCCACAGGGGGTGCCCGGACGGCAGCGGTTCCGGATCGGTGACGTCGAGCGCGACCCGGAGCCGTCCCGCCCGCACCTCGCGGACCACCGCGCGGGTGTCCACGAGCTCGCCGCGGGCGACGTTCACCAGCAGGGCCCCGTCCTTCAGCAGCGCCAGCGCGTCCGCGTCGAACATGCCACGTGTCCGGTCGGTCAGCGGCGCGCACAGCACCACCGCGTCCACCGTGGGCAGCAGCGCGGGCAGCTCCGCCGCCCCGTGCACCCGCCCGGCCGGTGTGGTGCGCGCCGTCCCGGCCACGAGGACCGCCTCGCACCGGAAGGCACCGAGCCGGGCGGCGACGGCGGCACCGACCGCGCCGTACCCGATGACCAGGACACGTTTGCCGGCCAGCGTGGGCCGGAACTCGGCCTTCCACTTTCCCCGGGCCTGGTGGGCCGCGAACTGGTCGAGCCCCCGGCACAGGGCCAGCAGCAGCGTGACCGCCAGCTCGGCGGTGGCCTCGCGGTGCACTCCGCGCCCGGTGGTCAGCCGAGTGCCGGGGGGCATGGTGCCCAGCAGCGGCAGCATGTGGTCGTAACCGGAGCTGAGCAGCTGGAGCACCTCCAGGTTGTGCATCCGCGGCAGTACGGGGCCCAGGACGCGTTCGGCGCCGGGCGCCGGTATGCCGACGAGGAAACGGACGTCGGCGGGGTCGCCGGGCAGTGGGCCCGTTCCGTCCCAGTAGGAGTAGGAGAACCCGTCAGGCAGGCCGGGGATCTGGTGTCGGTGGCAGGGGAGCCAGACGGACGTGCCGTCCTTCATCGTGCATCAGCTTCTTCCCGGTGGTCGTTCACTCGCTCTGCGTCCGTCCTCAACGCTTGATGTCGTAGATGCGGTTGGTGAGGGTCTCGACGGCGAGCCTCCAGCTGTGCAGCCCCGCCTCGGCGGCAATCGCTCGGAGAGCGTCCGGGCCCGGATGGTTGCCGAGCGCGTGCGGGCCGTTCTGTGCCATGGCCGCCGGCAGACAGAGGACAGCGGAGGTGGAGGCGAAGGACCGGCCGATCGGGTGGATGTTCTCCCCGGGCTCGGCCGACACGTTCGGCTCGACGACGAGACAGCTTCCGTCGGCTGCGAGGGCCTCTTCGGCGCGCCGGAGTGCCGCACCGGGGTCACCGAGGTCATGGAGGCAGTCGAAGAAGGTGACGAGGTCGTAGTCGCCACCGGGGAAGTCGTGCGCGGCGGCCACCTCGAACGTCACGCGATCACCGACGCCCGCCTCCTCGGCCAGCTTTCGGGCCGCTTCGACGGAAGGCTCGTGGAAGTCGAAGCCGTGAAAGCGGGACTGCGGAAACGCCTTGGCCATGAGCACGGTCGAGTGGCCGAAGCCGCATCCCACATCGGCGACCGAGGCGCCTCGCCGGAGCTTGTCCTCGACGCCCTCCATGGCGGGCAGCCACTCCTGAACGAGGACCGCCTCGTATCCGGGCTTGAAGAAGGCGGCAACACCTTCCGCCAGTTCCGGCCCGTAGTCCTGCCAGCTCACGCCGCCGCCGCTCCGGTAGGCGCTCGCCAGCGCCTCTTCGGCACCGTAGAGGGCCTTCAGCATGGTGAAGCCGCCGCCGATGTACGTCGGCAGAGAGGAATCGGCCAGTACGGCCGCATACTCGTCCGGCAGGACGTACGTGTTCGTTTCGGGGTCGTGCAGTACGTAGGCACTGGCGACCTGCGCCGCCAGCCACTCCCGGACGTACCGCTCGACGAGTCCGGTCTTCTGGGTCAGTTCGTCCGAGGTGAGCGGCCCTGCCCCCGCCATCGCCTCGTACAGTCCGAGGCGGATGCCCAGAGATGTCGACACCCCCGCGAAGGCGGCCGCATTGTCAGCGACCACCCGCTCGAGGAATTCCATCACGCGATTCTCGTCCGACATGTAATTAAACTTTCAAGTATGAGTTCTCCGGCCAAGATGCGCCAGGAGACAAAAGAAGACAACCTCTCATCTTCGCAACGAGTGCGGCTCCCCTCCTGGTTCACAGGGCCCGCCCGTCGTGTCGGCGGCAGGCAGAATGGGCGGGTGAATCCGGCACAGACGACTCCGCAGCAGACCCGACAGGCGTCCCCCCGCAAGCGGGCCGACGCCCGGCGCAACCATGAGCGGGTCTTCGCGGCGGCGCTGGAGGTCTTCGAGGAGTTCGGGCTCCAGGGCACCGTCCCTCAGGTCGCCGAGCGGGCCGCTCTCGGGAAGGCCACGGTGTACCGCAGCTACCCGACCAAGGAGGACCTGGTGGCGGCGGTGGTGCGGCACCGGCTGGCGGAGTTGGACCGCATCACCGCGCCCGCCCTGGCGGAGGCCGAGCCCGCGCGAGCCTTCGACACGTACGTGATCCTGCTCTTCGAGAACCTTGCCCGGGACCGTCTGCTGTCGGAGGCGCTCGCGGAGGGGAGGTCGACGACGTACACCGGTCCCCTGCTGGACCGCCTGGCCGCTCTGATGGACGAGGCCAGGACCGCCGGCCGGATCCGCTCGGACGCGAACCCGCTCGATCTGCGCGTGGTGCTGTGCGGCATGTGTCTGCAACTGATCAACCTCGCGGAGCGGGACCCGGCACGGTGGCGCCGGTACGGCGAACTGACCCTCCAGGCGCTGCGGCCCTGAACCGACCACGGCCTCAGCGGTCGAGCTACACGGCCGAGAACCGCTGTGCGGCGTCCTCGCACGTCCGGGCCGCACGGAAGACCTCCGACCAGGACCTCACCGCCGGGCGGCGGCGCAGCAGCGCACGGCGCTCCCGCTCGGTCATCGCGCCCCACACGCCGTACTCCTCGCGGTGGTCCAGCGCGTAGGCGAGGCATTCGAACCGCACCGGGCAGTCGAGACACACGGCCTTGGCCTCGTTCTGGGCGGCGCCCTCGACGAACATCCGGTCCGGCTGCGTCCGGCACAGCCCTCGGTCGGCCCAGTCCATGCCCGCCTCGCTTCCCAGCGGTGCGCCCACCGGGCCCCGCCGTTACGTCCGTACACATCCTCAAGTAGATACGTATGAGGCTAACTCACATGTGTCGGAACCGCCGGGTTGAGGTCACAGAGTACACACCCTTCGTACGACAGAACTTTTCAGGCCATACCCGGGTGACGAAATCCCGTGGAGGCATCTAGTCTTCTGCGTCAGATGTGAGTGACCGGCCGGCCACCAGCCGTGCTGTCACTCGCGCAGCCGCCCGACATGTGGCCGCCGGGACAACGTACCCTCGCCAGAGAGCGTTCGGGCCAAGCCGGTCCAGCGGTGAAGGGAGTGGGGCGGTGGAGTCGATCGTCGGGACCATGGTCGGCCGCGAAAGCGAGCAGGAGGTGCTGTCGGCGTTCGTGGCGGCACCCGGGGGCGCGGCTCTCGTCCTGCGTGGCGACGCGGGTGTGGGCAAGAGTGCCCTGCTGGACCACCTCGTCGAACTCGCGACGGCCGAGAATCACCGGGTGATCAGGGCGGCCGGCGTCGAGGCCGAGTCGGAACTGCCGTTCGCCGGTCTGCATCAGTTCCTGTATCCGCTGCTCACCCACATGGATCGGCTGGACGACGCGCACCGGCGGGTCTTCGACGTCGTCTTCGGCCGGGGCGAGGGCACACCCCCCTCAGTCATGACGCTCGGGATCGCCGTCCTCGACCTGTTCTCCCTCGCGGCGTCGCAGCAGCCCCTCCTGCTGGTGCTCGACGACGGCCAGTGGCTCGACGCCTCCAGCACCGAGGTGTGCGGTTTCGTGGGCCGCCGGCTCACCGGCAGCTCGGTGAAGTTCGTCGTCGGCCTGCGCTCCGAGGTTCCCTCGGGCTTCGACACGGCCGCGCTGCCCGAACTGGCGGTGACCACGCTGGCGGAGAAGGCCTCCGAACAACTCCTGGACAGGCACCACCCCGGGCTCGAGCCTCAGATCCGCCGTCTGGTGCTGGACGAGGCCCAGGGCAATCCGTTGGCACTGCTGGAACTGCCGCCCTATCTGCGCGGCGGCCAGGCGGGACGCAGTCCCGGGGAACTGTTCGGGTACACCGGCATCCCGCTGCCCCAGCGCCTGCAGCAGGTGTACGGCGCGCGCATCAAGTCCCTCGGCGAGCCAGTGCGCGCTGAGCTGCTGCGCGGTGCCCTGGACGGCGTCGGAGCGGGCACGGCGGCCGACCGCACCCGGAGCACGCGCTACCGCATGCGCGACGCCGACGAGGCCTCGGCCTGCGGTCTGCTGGACATCGACCCGCTCGGCGGCGACTTCGTCTTCCGGCACCCGTTGGTGCGTTCCACCGTGGTGCAGATGGCCACTCCCAACGAGCGGCGCGCGGCTCACGCGGCTCTCGCCGAGGTGCACCGCGACGACGTCGAGCGGCGGGCCACGCATCTGGCGGCCTCGACGGTTGATCCCGACGAGGAGGTGGCGGCCGCGCTGGAGGCGGCGGCCGAGTCCGCGACCCGGCGGGGCGGCGCGGTGGCCGCCGTCGCCTGGCTGACCCGCGCCGCGGAGCTCAGCGAGAACCGCGAGGAACGGTCCAGGCGGCTGGGCAGCGCGACCTTCGTCGCCGGGGATGCCGGCCGGCTGGACCAGGCCCGGCTGCTGGTCCGCTCGGACACCGGGTCCGGCAGCAACGATTCCCCGGACTCGGTGGTCGTGTCGGGCTATGTCGCGTCCCTCGCTGCCGCGCGGGAGGACGGGGACGTGCGGTCCGCACAGCGCCAGGTCTTCGCGGCGATCGAGAGCATGCGCGCCGACGGGGTGCGGGAACCGAACGAGATGCTCACCCGCTTGGTCGACCTGCTACAGGCCGTCAACCTGTACGCGGGTGACGAGGACGCGTGGGAGCGGACTCATGAGCTCCTGGACTCACTGGGAGACCTGGTGTCCTCTCATTCGCGCATCTACCAGGACGCCTGGAGCGACGTGGTGCGCCGCGGCGCCGGTGTACGGGAGCGGGTGGAACACGCTTTCTCCGGTCTCCGCGACCTGGAGCCGTGGGATGTCGCCAAGCTGGCCATGGCCGCCTACCACGTGGACACCCTCAGCCAGTACCGGCCGCATCTCCAGCGCACCGTGGACCGCGAGGTGGAGACGGGGGCCCTGACCAACGCCATGACCATGTTGCAAATGATCATGATGGACCAGATCGCGGTCGGCGAGTGGGACGAGGCCGAGCACACCGGACAGCGCTGCCTGGAGCTGGCGACAACACACCGGCACACTCTGTTCGTTCATCACACGCAAGCACAGCTGGGGTTGTTGGCCGCGCTGCGGGGCCAGGTGGACCGGGCCCGGGAGTTGCAGGCCACCGTCGACGCCTGGGCCCGCCCCCGCGGCATCGGCTTCCTCACCCAGACCGCCGACGCCATCGGCACCACCGCCGCCCTCGCCGAA
>NZ_JBHWJT010000073.1:0-19955 GCF_042731325.1 Streptomyces sp. NPDC059866
CAACATGGACATGCCCGGCAGGCGCCCTGCGTGACGATCAGTACCACGATCGAGCGATCACGAACCGAGGAAGATCGGACTTAACGTCCACTGAGGTGCGGGTCCAGCAGCTGGTAGGCGCTGCCCTCGTCGGAGAGCAACAGTACGTGGTTCGGTGCGGAGGAGGGCACGGTGCATCCGGGTGAAGAGTTCGGCGGGAGGCCGCAGGGTCAGCCCGAGGGCGGTGAGGAGTTCGTCGCGGTTGGCCTCGAGGTAGGGGGCGTAGGAGGCGCGGATGCTGTCCTCCGCCTCGATGGCTGCGGCGGACAGTTCCTCCTCTGCGGTTTCCGGCGGTAGGTGCAGGTGGTCCCGCCATCCGGGCAGGCCGGTCACCAACTCCAGTGCGTCGGCCAGGCTTTCGGCGATCAGACCCGCATGTCCTTCCGAGTCGGCGTACAGCACCCCTCCGTCGCCACAGCGGAAGTAGGTGCCACCGGTGTCGTCGCCTGCGATCCCCTCCAGCGGCGCACCCGATGCCAGACGGACGTCCTCGCCGTGATCGGCTCGGCGGAGATCGAAGTCAAAGGGGAACGCAGCGAGTTCGGCCAGGCGTGGACTCTGCCGGAGCCGGTCAAGGAGACGGAGATCGGAACGGGGCATGCGACGGAACGTAGCAGCCTGCAGAACGGCCCTGTCGCCTGGGGAAGCTCGGTTATCGCAGGTCCTCCCTGCGTAGCACCTTCGCCCCGTCGAGACGGTCCCGGAGGTGAGTGACGGCCTTCTCCGGCTCGCCCCGGCAGACGAGGCCTTCGGCCACCGCAACGGCGCTGCTCACCGTTCCGTTGTGGGCGAGATCCTCGACCGGTGTGGCGAACCGGGCGAGTTCCGCGTCGGCCTCCTCGGCGCAACCGCAGCGCTTCAGGACGTCGGCGCGCGCAAGCGTATCGATCATGCCGGCCGCAGATCCGCCAGCCATGATGTGATCACCGCGACGGCGACCAGTTCACCGGAGTCGGAGCGGCCCAGCCAGACCGGATAGGTTCCGTCCCCGCCGGTGTGGAAGGACACCAGGTCGCCGCCCGTTTCCTCGTCGGCTGCATGTATGCAGCCGTCCGCGATGTTCTCGGCCGCGCTTGCGTCCCTGTCCATCAGGAAGCTCCGGTACTTCCCGGACAGCCTCGCCCAGCCGGAAGCGTCCGCGAAGCTGCCGGCCGCGCCGTCGGTGCCGAAGCCGTAGGCGTGGCCGTCCAGGAGCAGCCGGGGATCGTCGCCCTCGCTGAGGCCCATCTCCCAGGTGACCGGCGGTTCGTCGCCGATCAGCAGCCGTACGGCGGGCTGCTCCGTGACCGGGAACCGTTCGCCGTAGTAGTCGCCCTCACCGACGAGCACGGCGGCCTGCAGGGGATACTCACCGGGCGGGACGCGCTCGATCAGTTCCCTGGGGCTGTCCTGCTCCATGGCGTCTGCGACGACCAGTCGGCCGCTGGGGATTCGGAGAGTGGCGATGTGCTGGATCTCAGCGACTGTCATCTCCCCCCAGGACTCCGAGATGAACCGGGTGCCCGACCGGAAGAGTTCGTTCAGCGCCAGTCCCGGCTGCCCCGGCCGGGGAGGCCGCCATGGGGATTCAGGCCTCCCCACTTCCACGTCGGCATTCCCGGCGGCTGCCGGCGACGTCAGGACGGCGGCGTCCAGGACCTTGGGCCGTTCCTGCTCGGCCGCCCCGAAAAAGTTCGGGCTCCCGGCTGCATGCACGCCGAACCCCGACCGCGGATGCCACCGCTGCGGCTCCGGCACGTCGGCGAGCGTGTGGAACGATCCGCCACCCTCACCGCGCTCCTCGAGCACCTTCCTTCCCCTCCCACCGGGAAGGAAGTCCACCGTGAGACGCCATGCGTCGCGCGCGCGGTCGGACTGGTCAGGGGAGAAGTACCTCCGTTCCAGGTACTGCCTTGCGAACAGGCGGTCCGGTTCGAGCAGCCTCAGGTCCACCTCGTGAGTCCGGCGCCCCAGCTCGTCGTAGGCCCATACCCCGACGTAGTGGTCGCGCCAGGACACGAGGTGCACCTCCAGCGGCGCCGGGCGCCCCAGCACACGACGGACCACCACATACGGCTCCCCGCCCCTGTCCCGTTCCTCCGCCTCATCGGATGACAGCGGCCCGAACTCGCGACGAGCGTCGGCATCCCAGCCCTCCGCGTACGAGACCTCCACCACGGCCATACCCATCTGCCCTCCCACCCCGGCCAGCCCCTGAGAAGCCGAACGGTGCGCTTCTCTGATCAGCTTGGGACCACCGTAACGGCCACCTCCGACAAGACCGGCCGGGACGACGGCAGGCGGAAGCGGAGCAGCGGAATCGCCACGCGGTGCTGCCAGGCGGTGCAACGGTGGTGATGGCCTCGGACTCGGAGCCGCTTGGTGCGGCTGGCGGTCAGCCCTGGAGTCCTGGCGGCACCCCGGTGGGAACGTGCAGCCAGCCCCCGTCCTTCTCCGGTTCCCCTTCCCTCCCCCGCTCCTCGGTACGGGAGGCGGCATCGCCCAGCAAGACCGCGACGGGCTGTGGCAAGTCCTCCCCTCCGCTGTTCTCGGCCAGAAAGCCACGCAACTCGTAGGGACCAGGCACAAATCATGGCCCGTGACGCGCATCGCCTTGAACAGCCCGTTCACCGTCACCCACTCCCCCGGCGGACAGCACCCGGCCAGCACCGCACCCACCGCCCTACGGCCCGAACCGGCCGCGCTAAGGACGTTCGTCGCGCGCTGCCCCTTGATCTCCTCAATCCGGCTGAACTCGTCCAGCGGCCCGTGGCCCAGCCAATGCCGCCACAGGTGTCCGACCATCTCGTGGACGGGCCCGGCCGACGCCTTACGCCCTCGCACAGTCAACTCCAAGCGGCCATCAGATGGTTCAGCCGGACCGCCCGCCTGGAGCAGCAGCGGCCAGGCGAACGCCCTGAGCAGCTCGTCCTCGTAGAAGTCACCGTCGGTGAGGACGCGCCCACCACACGGATAGTGAGTCGCAATACGTGTCCATTCGGTACACCGACCGGCTCGCCGAGAACGGCGCCGCCGCCTCGGTCGGCTCCGTCGCGGACAGCTACGTCAATGCGATGGCCGAGGCCCTGAACGGCACCTTCAAGGCCGAGCTGATCGAGATGCAGGGGCCGTGGCGGGACGTCGACCAGGTTGAGCGGGCGATCTTCCAGTGGGTCACGTGGTACAACGAAGAGCGTCTCCACTCCGCGCTCGACTACGTACCGCCTGCCGAGTACGAACTGCGCGCAACACCTGTAGCGTGAAATCAGCTATCCCGACTCCACGCAACTCGGTACAGGCCGCCGGACTCTACGAAACTCGGGGCAGCTCAGTCCCCAGCCTTCCCGCTACTGGCGGAACGTGGCCCGCATCCGGGCGGTCGCCTCATGATCCTCACTGGCCCTGCGATTGCCGCCGCCATCCGGGCGGGCGAGATCACCATCGACCCGTACGACCCCGCCCGCCTCTCCCCGAACGCCTACGACTAGCGACTCGGCGACACGATCCGCATCTGTGACGGCGACTTGGACACCGCCGCCCCCACCGAGTTCATCGAACAGACCATCCCCGCCTCCGGCCTGGTGCTGAAGCCCGGGGTGCTCTACCTCGGCGTCACGCTGGAAAGGACCGGCTCGGAGACGTACGCGCAGATACTCAACGGCGACCGCACCATCGGCGCACTCGGCATCTGGGTCCACGTCTCCGCCCCGCTCGGCCACCAGGGCCACGCCATCCGCTGGACCCTGGAGATCCGCGCCACCAGGCCCACCCGCATCTATCCGGCCATGGCCTTCGGCAAGCTCGTCTTCCTCACCGCCTTCGGCACCCCGGCCAGTTACCAGCAGCAGCGCGCCAAGTACGCCGTCACCTGGAATCTCCGAGGAGGCCCCGGCCTTCAGGCCGGGGAGAAATCGGACCCCTGCGGAGCAGGGCAGGAAAAGGGGTTTCGCCTCCTGGGCGAGGAACCGTCCACCCATCGCGGTGGTGAGGCAGCCCATACGGAGCAAGAGCTCTCAACTGCCGTACCTCCCAGGTAGGTTCAGGGCCATGACGACGGACACGCAGACCAGTGAGGGGGCCGGACACGCCCGGTACACCTTCCGGTTGCGTGTGCCCGCCGGCGCAGCGCGCGCGCTCGACGGGGAGTGGGCGCGCTGCCGCTGGGTGTGGAACGAATGCGTGGCCCGCTCGAAGAAGGCGCACGCCGGAGACGAGAAGTGCGGCCCGGCGCGGCTGGACAAGATGCTGACCGAGGCCCGCAGTCGGACACCGTGGCTGCGGGCGGGATCGTCGGTTTTGCAGCAGCAGCTCATACGCGACTTCGGCAAATCCCGCGCCAAAGCCTTGAAGGACATCAAGGACCTGCTCCCTCAGCGGCAGCGGGCCGGGATGCCGAAGTACAAGAAGAAGCGCGAGGCGCGGCCGACGCTGAACTACACCCAGCGGGGCTTCCGCCTCAAAGACGGCCTGCTGCACCTCGCGGGCGGGATCGTGCTGCGGGTGGTGTGGTCGCGTGAGCTGCCCGAGGAACCGTCCAGCGTGCGGGTGCACCAGGACGCCACCGGGGCGTGGTACTGCTCGTTCGTCGTTCCGGCCGCGACCAGGACGCTGCCCGAAACGGGACGCGTGATCGGTATCGACTGGGGCGTCAGGGAGATCGCCACCACCACATCCGACGCGCACGACCTTCCCCACCCGCGGCACGGCAAGAACGCGGCCGAGAAGCTTGCCCGCTACCAGCGCATGATGGCCCGGCGCCGACCGGCGAAGGGACAGGCCGCCTCCAAGGGCTACCGGGAAGCGAAGCGGCAGGCCGCCAAGCTGCACAGGAAGGTGGCCCGGCAGCGGGAGGACACCGCCCGCAAGTGGGCCAAGAGCGTTGCCCGCGACCATGATGCTATGGCGGTGGAGGACTTCCGGCCGCGCTTCCTCGCGAAGTCCACCATGGCCCGCAAAGCCGCTGATGCCTCGATCGGCGCGGCGAAACGGGCGCTGGGGGAGATGGCCCGTAAGCACGGCCGGATCGTGCACCTGGTCAACCCCGCGCACACCACGAGGGACTGCGCGCAGTGCGGAGCGAGAACCAAGCACGCACTCCCTCTTTCGGAGAGAACGTATGCCTGCACCGTGTGCGGAGCCGTGTCCCCCAGGGACAAGAACTCCGCCCGCGTGATGCTGGTCCGGGCTGGTCTCAACCCGGCTGGTGCTGATCGTGTAAGACCCGTGCGACCGCCGGTCCGCGGGCAACGCGAGCCAGGAATCCCCTCCCTTTAGGGAGGGGAGGTTTCAAAAGTTTCGACAGCACCGTCTCCGCGACGTCTGACCGCTCTTCATGCAGCCCCGAGGCGCGCACCAATCTGCTGTGGTCAGCCGGTGCTGCGGGAACGACTCAGAGCCAGGCCACCGAGGGCCGTACCGATAAGCCCCACCAGCATGGCCACGTAGGCCCCGCCCAGCCCGTTGCCCGTACCGAGGCCACCGTCGGCGGTGGCCGCGACCAAGCCACCGAGAGCCATGCTGATCAGCCCCGCCACCATGGCCAGCTTGGCCCCGAGTGATCCGTTGCCGGTGCCGAGACGACCGGCCGGGCGGGCCAGCGCCAGACAGGCGAAGACCACACCGGCCAGCCCCAACAGGGCGCCCGTGGCGGCCCCCAGTCGCCCGAGGCTGTAGTCGTAGAAACTGGCCGCGACGGGCTGCACCGAGGCGTGCGCGGCAGCCGGTGCGGCAAGCCCGATGCCTACGAGCAGGGCGGCCACAGCGGCGGCAAACAGGCGACGCAGAGACATCAAGGTGCTCCTTCTCTTCCTGCAACTGGGTGTCGACTGAGCATGTCCGCCTCACCCACCCCCGGTCGTCCGGCGAATGCGGACACTTCACGCTGCCGCCGATACCGCATCCTGCTACCGCGGACACCGCAGATGGCGCGCAGGTACTGCGTGTGCGGTAGTCGGCGGCTCGCCCATGAGGCGGACTCGCCGGCGGTGGCAAACAGCTAGGGTGCGCGCATGAGTGCAGGTGAGACCGGCGTCCGGGCCCGTGTCGGAGACTGGGTCATCGCTGTCGGCGTGGCGGCGGCGCTGCTGGTGACGGGGCTGTCCGGGCAGCGTTCCGCCACGAACCTCGACTTGCTCGGATACGTGCTGCTGACGGCCGGCGGGCTGGCGCTGGCCGCGCGCCGCCGGGCTCCGGTTGCCGTCCTGGCCGTCACCGCGCTGTGCGCGGTGGGGTACCAGGCGACCGGTTTCGATGTGCCTGCCGTCGCATACCTGTTTGCCGTGTACGCGGCCGTGCGAGCGGGACACCGAACCGTCACGGTGGCCGCGAGCGTGGCCATACTGGCCCTGCTCCCGCTCGCGGCCCTGGCCTCGGGCCTGCACGACGCGGGAGAGGCGTTCGCGCAGGCCCGAGGCGCCCTCGAAATCGCCTGGCTGATCGCGGCAGGCGCCGCGGGGGAAGCGCTGCGGCAGGCCGAGCGGCGGGCGGACGAGGCCGAACGCAGCCGGGAGGAGACCGCGCGGCGCCGCGCCGACGAGGAGCGCCTGCGCATCGCGCGGGAGCTGCACGATTCGCTCACCCACCAGATCTCGGTCATCAAGGTGCAGGCGGAAGTCGCCGTGCACGTGGCCCGCAGACGTGGCGAGGAGGTGCCGCAGGCCCTGCTGGCGATCCAGGAGGCCGGACGTGAGGCGACCCGTGAGCTGCGCGCGACGCTGGAGGCACTGCGCGACGACGACACGACCCCGCCGCGCGGGCTCGACGACGTCCCGGAACTAGTGGAACGGGCCCGTGCCATCGGTCTGGAAGCGACGCTGACGATCGAGGGGCAACGACACGACGTGCCGGCCGCGGTGGACCGGACCGTCTACCGGATCGTCCAGGAGTCACTCACCAACATCGCCCGTCACGCGCACGCCGCTACGGCGTCGGTGCGGATCGACTGCCGTCCGGACGCCCTCGCCATACGCATCGATGACGACGGCAAAGCGACGCCGGACACCGCCCCGACACCCGGTCTGGGGCTGCTCGGCATGCGCGAACGTGTCACCGCACTCGGCGGCCGACTGCGCGCGGAACCGCGCGGCGAGGGCGGCTTCACCGTCCAGGCCGAACTCCCCCTCGGCCAGACGTCATGATCCGAGTCCTCCTGGTCGACGACCAGCCGCTCATCCGCAGTGGCTTCCGCGCGCTCCTCGACCTCGAGGACGACATCACGGTGGTGGCCGAGGCCGCCGACGGGAAGGAGGGCCTGGACCTGGCCAGGAAGCACCTGCCCGACGTCGCTCTCATCGACATCCAGATGCCGGTCGTCGACGGCATCGAGGCAACCCGGCGCATCGCCGCCGACCCGGCCCTGTCCCAGGTGCACGTCGTCATCCTGACCAACTACGGCCTGGACGAATACGTCTTCAACGCGCTGCGCGCCGGCGCCGCCGGATTCCTCGTCAAGGACATCGTGCCGGAGGACTTCCTGCACGCCGTACGCGTCGCGGCGCGCGGCGACGCCCTGCTGGCACCGTCGATCACTCGCAAGCTCATCAACCGGTATGTCACCCAAGCGCTCCCCACCGGCACCGGAGAGGGATTGGAAGAGCTGACCAACCGCGAGCGCGAGGCTGTAGCTCTGGTCGCGCAGGGCCTGTCGAACGACGAAATCGCGGGCCGCATGGTGATCAGCCCGATGACGGCGAAGACCCACATCAACCGGGCCATGGCCAAGCTCCACGCCCGTGATCGGGCACAACTCGTGGTCCTCGCCTACGAATCTGGCCTGGTAGCCCCCCGCAGTTCCTGACAACCACAGTCCAGCTGATCTTGGCTGGGAGGTGCTCCGCCTTTCGCGCCCTCGCGTGTATCGACTGCCCGGTGCATGCTCCCGAGAACGGGGCAGGTCACCGTGCAATTGTCCTTGATGAACAGCCAGTTCGATCCAAGGTTCCACGCCGGAGCTTGTGCGATGCCGGTCACACGGCCGCTCGGTTCGCGCGGGGCGATGCGGCGAGCACGATAGCTTTGGCATGTTTCGGTAAGGGGGCGGCGGGCGGACATGGCCGTCCGCCCCGCTGGGGGCCTGCACGGCTCCGAGGGAATGAGGGCTGTGCCATGACGACTGATCAGTTCGAGACTGCCGCGAGACCCGCTGCAGACAGGACACCGAAGCAGCGGAGCACACTCACCGCCGTGGTCATCGCAGTACTGGCCGTCGTGGTCATCGCCGCGGGCGGGTGGGCCGGGTGGTCCTTCCTCATGCCCATGTACCAGGGCCGTGACGACCCCTACACCGTGCTGCCCCGAAGCGAGGCCCTCCTCAGCAGCGAGGACCAGCAGGTCGACAGACTGAACCGCGTCGTGAGCAAGCAAACCGAACTTCACTTGTCCGAGAGCAGTTGGACGCGGTGGACCTCGAACGACATGGGCGCCAACGTCCAGCTGGACGTGAAGTACGAGCTGCACACTGCGACTCCCCGCGCCTCGGGGCAGGAGGCCGCCGCGGCCTGGCTGGACGACCGGATCGCCCATGCCGAAGACCCCTCCCTGAGAGTCACCAAGGTTCGTGACATCGGGGACGAGGCGGTGGAGATCGCGGTGCCGTCAGGGTACGAGGTGTCCGTCCGCGCCGGGAACGCGACGATCACAGTCGATTACTCCGTCTACGGGACAGACGGCGCCAAGGAAGCGGAGCAGGTCCAGAAGACGGCCCGCCGGATGGCCGCCCTCGCCGTCGAGCACATCGAGAAGGCGAATTCCAAGGCAGCCTGACGACTCGCCCCGCCTTGTCGCAGCAGCCACCCCTACCGGCACACGCGTCCATGCTGCAGCGGCACATGCTCCGAGAAGCAGAAGGCCGCGGCGGAGACCGACGCCCGGGCCGGAGCGCTGGCCGCCGTGACCGGGACCCGCCAGCTGATCAGCTGCGCCGCAGTGGCTGGATCTTCTGCTGTGCGGTGATGATGGCCCGCTCCAGCTCCGCGCGGGCGGTCTCCTGCCTGCCCCTGCATCATCCCCCAGGCCTGCCGCGCTGGAGCACCTGGCCCACACCGATGCTCGGGCGCCGGTTCCCGACGCCGTCCGCCTGCTGGGTTTCCTGGGCCTGTTGCCCGATCCCCGCGACCGGCGAGGCCGCCGCTACCCGCTGGGTGCTGCTGAGTGCGGCCCCCGCGAGCGTGCTGGCCGGTGCCCGTTCCCTGGCCGCGATCGGTGAGTGGGCCGCGGATGCGCCCCGCTGGGCGCTGCGCGCCCTGGGCTTCCCGCCCGACCCACTCACCGGCCAGGTGCCCGTACCGCACCCGGCCACCGTGCGCCGCCTGCTCGCCCGGCTCGACGGCGACGCCCTTGATGAGGCGATCGGCGCCTTCCTGACCGCCCGCGCCAGAAGGCCGGACGGCGACGCCGGCCGACGCGCGATCGCGGTGGACGGCAAGACGCTCCGCGGCTCACGCCACGCCGACCGGACGGCCGTCGCGCTGCCGGCCGCGATGGAGCACACCGGCAGCGTGCTCGCCCAGCGGCAGGTCGCCGGCAAGAGCAACGAGATCCCCGCCTTCGCCCCACTGCCGGACACCGTGGACCTGGCCGGCGCCGTGGTCACCGCTGACGCCTTGCACACCAGCACGACCACGGCACCTACCTGCGTTCCCGCGGCGCCCACTACCTGGCGATCGTGAAGAAGAACCATCCCGGGCCTGTTCGACCGCCTCCGCCGCCTGCCCTGGCGCGACATCGCCCTGGACCACTACGACCGCACCCGCGCCCACCACCGCATGGAGATCCGGCGGTTGAAGACCGCCGCCTTCGCCCACCTCGACTACCCCGACGCGGACCAGGCCCTGCAAGTGGTGCGCTGGCGGCGCGAGCTGGGCACCGGCAAGCTCACCATCGAATGCGTCTACCTGATCACCAGCCTTGCTCCGGGCGAGGTCACCGGCGCCCAGCTCGCCTCCTGGATCAGAGGCCACCGGCACATCGAGAGCTTTCTGCACCACGTCCGGGACCGGACCTACCGCGAGGACGACGCGAAGATCCGCACCGGACACCTGCCCCGCACCGTGGCCGGCCTGCGCAACCTCGCGATCAGCGTCCACCGCCAGGACGGCCGCACCAACATCGCCGCCGCCCTCCGCCACACCGTCCGCGATGACCAACGGCCCCTGCCATCCCTCGGCCTCACCTGACGAAACCGGACAGAACGCGATCACGCAAAGACCCTGGGCCACGGATGCTGTGTGTCCTTGCGGCAACAGGCCACTGAGTGGACCTGTTGATGGTCAGGGTTTGCGGGCAGGGCGCCGGGGCGGGTTGGTGTGGTGGTGGATCTTGATCGCGAGGGGGGCGGCGGTGAAGACGGAGGAGTAGGTGCCGACTGCCAGGCCGATGAGCAGGGCCAGGGCGAAGTCGGTGAGCGAGTTCCCGCCGAGGACGGCGAGCGAGGCGAGGATGAGGAGCGCGCCCATGCCCGTGTTGACGGTGCGGGGCAGGGTTTGCAGGATCGCGCGGTTGGTGACCTGCGGCAGTGGTGCCTTGCGATCGCGTCGGCTCAGCTCTCGGATGCGGTCGAAGACGACGACGGAGTCGTTGACGGAGTAGCCGATGACGGTGAGAAGGGCTGCGAGGAATACGCCGTCGATGGGCTTGCCGAGCCAGGCGAAGATGCCGATGAGGATGAGCACGTCGTGGGCGAGCGCGAGGACCGCGGCGCTGCCCAGCAACCAGCGGAAGCGGGCGGCGAGATACAGCAGCTGGGCGCCCAGAGCTACGGCGAGGGCGATCAGGGCGTTGCGGCGCAGTTCCTCGCCGAGGCTGGGGCCGATCAGCTCGTCACGGATCTTGTCCGTGTCGCCGCCGAGCGTTGTGACGGTTCGTGTGACGGTGGCGGCCTCGGCGTCGGTCAGTTTCCCGGTGCGCACCGTGAGGCCCATGTCTCCGGAGGACTGGACGACCGCCCCCCGTGGGAGTCCTGCCTCGTCGAGGGCGGCCCGGGCCCGTTCCGGATCTACGGGCGTGGAGGTGGCGTACTCGATCAGGCGGCCGCCGGTGAACTCGATGCCGAAGTCCAGGCCACGGATCATGATGCCCGAAACAGCCAGGATCAGGACGGCGGCGGAGGCCGCCAGCCATCGGCGTGGCCTGCGCATGAGTTGCGGGTTGCGGCGCGCGAGAGCGTCGCGGACCCTGCCCGTCGTGGCAAGGCCCGTGACGTGCGGGCGGCGGCGTACCCACGGGCGGGAGGCGGCGAAGTCGGCGAGCACACGGGTGACGACCAGGGCGCTGATCATGGAGGCGACAACGCCGATGCCCAGGGTGACGCCGAAGCCGCGCACCGGCCCGGAGGCGAGGACGAACAGCAGAGCGGCCGCGATCAGTGTGGTGATGTTGGAGTCGGCGATTGCGGTGAAGGCGTTGCGGAATCCGGCGGTCAGCGCCGAGCGCGGGCTGGGGCGGCGGCGGGCGGTGTGTTCTTCTCGGGCGCGTTCGAAGACGAGCACGTTGGCGTCCACGGCCATGCCGATCGCCAGGACGAAACCGGCCAGGCCCGGCAGGGTCAGGGTGGCGCCGAGGGCGGCCAGGGCGGCGTAGGCGATCAGGCCGTAACAGGTCAGGGCCACCACTGCGAGGGCGCCCATGAGCCGGTAGGCGGCGATGATGAACAGCGCGGTCAGGGCGGTGCCGATGACGGCGGCCCAGGCGCTGGCGGTGATGGCGTGCGCGCCGAGGGTGGGGCCGATGGTGCGCTGTTCGACGGTCTCGACCGGTACGGGCAGGGCCCCGCCGTTGATGAGCAGTGCCAGTTCGCGGGCCTCGGTGTCGGTGAACGAGCCGGTGATCTGGGTGGAGCCGCCCACGATGCCCGTCTTGCAGGAGACGGACGGGTCGACCTGCGGTGAGGAGATGATCTTTTCGTCGAGGACGATGGCGACGCGGCGCGCGGCGTCGCCGACCGGGTGGCAGGCGGCCTCGCCCGTCAGGTGGGCCCACTGGTCGCGGCCGGTGCGGTCGAAGTCGACGGTGACGTGCCATCCGGCGCCGGTCTGCTGGTCGAAGCGTGCGGCGGCGCCTTTGACCTCCTGCCCGGTCAGGGCGGCGGTTCGCAGGCGCAGGAGCTGGCCGGACTCGTCGGGCAGGATGCGTTCGCGAGGCCGTTTGGGCAGCGGCCGCGGGGTTTCGCCGGTGTCGGAGGTACCGAGCACGGGGTGGAAAGTGAGCTCAGCGGTGCGGCCCAGCACATCGGCTGCTTCCGTGGGATCTTGCACGCCGGGCAGTTCGACGATGATCCGGTTGCTGCCGGAACGCTGGAGGGTGGGTTCGGCGACGCCGAGCGCGTCGATGCGTCCGCGCAGCACCTCCAGGGTGCGGTCGGTGGCCTCACGGTCGGCGTCGGCGGTCGGGGTCGAGCGCGTTTCCAGCACGATCTGTGTTCCGCCGCGCAGGTCCAGTCCGAGGCGGACCGGCACGGTGAAAGTGACGTACAGCGACAGGGCGATCACGGTGAGGGCGAACAGCGCCCTCAGGCGGGCAGAGCGAATCAACGAAGGGCCTCCGGCGGGACACCGCGGCTGCGGTCGGCGCCCCGCGGCGGGAAGAAGGGGAAGAGAAGGTGTCAGGTGCCGGGATGTGCCGGAGGTGCTCGCCCGCGGTCGGAAGGCGCATGGTCCGCACGGGGAGGAGTCGGCGAGGGCGATGCCGGTGGCCGGCCGACGAGGGGCAGGGCCGCAGCCCTGTCGTGGGCGGGGGCGGCGAGGTGTGCGTGGGGTGGTGTGCGTTCGCCGATCAGTGCGGGGCGGGTGCCCGCCGGGGTGGTGCAGGCGGTGACCCACCCGTCGCCCGTGGGCGAGCCGGTGTCGTGGCCGTCGGCCATGACCGCACCAGCTGGTACCGCGCTGACCGGAGCGGGCTGCGGGCTGTCCACGGGGAGGGCGGTGAACAAAGCCAGCAGTACGGCTGCCAGCACAGCAAGCGCGGCAACGGGCCGGCCGTCGGCCGTGCCCTGGCCGGTACGCGAAGCGGGGTGCATCTGTCGCCGTCCCCCCTTTCGTGGTGGCGCCGGCTGCGACGTGGCAGGTGTGGGCCTGAGGTCCTGGCTGGGGAGTGGGCAGCCGGGATCTCAGGCGGTTCGTGGGGCAGTGTCAGGGTTCGATGAGGCCGGCGCGGATGGCGTAGCGGGTGAGTTCCAGGCGGTCGCGCAGGCCGAGTTTCTGCAGCAGGTTGGCGCGGTGGCGCTGGACGGTCTTGATGCTGATGAAGAGGAGGTCGGCGATCTCCTTGGAGGGGTGCCCCTCGGCGACCAGCTTGAGGACTTCCTCCTCGCGGGGGGTGAGGATCTGGTCGGGGGCCTCCTGTCCGTGGCGGACCCGGTCGAGGTAGTTGCGGATCAGCGCCGTGACCGCGCCGGGGTAGAGGAAGGGCTCGTCGCGCATCGCGGCCCGGCAGGCGGCGACCAGATCACGGTCGGCGACGGATTTCAGCACATAGCCGCTGGCGCCGGCCTTGAGGGCCTGGAAAAGGTACTGCTCGTTGTCGTGCATGGTGAGCATCAGGATGCGCAAGCCGGGCTTGAGCGCGACCAGTTCGCGGGTGGCCTGCAGGCCGGTCAGGCGGGGCATGGCGATGTCCAGCACGGCGAGGTCGATGTCGTGGCTGCGGGCCATCTCAATGGCCTCGGCGCCGTCCCCGGCCTCGGCGACCACTTCCAGGTCCGGTTCCTGATCGAGGATGAGCCGCACGCCGCGGCGGACCAGCGCGTGGTCGTCGGCCAGCAGGATGCGGATCGTGGGTGTCTCGGACATGGTCATGGCTTCCTGGGGAGGGACGCAGTGAGCCGGACCTGGGTACCGGTCCTGGGCGCGGGGGTGACGTCGAGCTGGGCGCCGATGAACAGGGCGCGCTCGCGCATGCCGCGAATCCCGGCGCCTTCGCAGGCGGCCTTGATGCCGCAGCCGTCGTCGGTGACGGAGAGCACCACGCTGTCGCCGCTGTGGTGCAGAGCCACGATGACCCCTTCGGCGTCCGCGTGGCGGGCGACGTTGGTCAGGCTCTCCTGGGCAACGCGGTAGAAGACCAGTTCCATCTCCGTTGTCAGCACGGGCAGCTCGGTATCGAAGCGGCGGGTCATCTGCAGCCCGGTGTGGGCGGCGAAGTCGTGGGTGAGCGAGGTCAGCGCGCTGACCAGGCCGAGGTCGTCCAGGACGCCGGGCCGCAGCCGGCGTACCAGGCGGCGGACTTCGTCCAGGCTCTCCCGGGTGATCTCCTGCACCTGGTGCAGGTCGCCGCGCAGCGGCTCACCCGCCTGGTCGGCGGCCCGCTTGAGCGACAGCAGGATCGCGGTCATGCTCTGCCCGACCTCGTCATGCAACTCCTGTGCGATGCGGCGGCGTTCGGCCTCCTGCGCGAGCAGCACGCGGGCACTGCTGGTGGCCCTCTCCTGCTCCAGCCGCTCCAGCATGGCGTTGAAGGTGCGGATCAGCTCGGCGATCTCACCGCCGCCGTGCGCGGACGGCCGCTGGCCGGGCCGCAGCAGGTCCACGGTGGTCATCAGCTTCGTCAGCCGGTCCAACGGGGCCAGGCCCCACCGCAGCAGAGCGGCGTTGGCGACCAGCATGACCACCAGGCCGCCCACCAAGATCACGGCCTCGGTCAGCAGGACCGGCACGGAGACGGTCACCGGAGCCCACAGCAGCAGTGCCGTGGCCGTACCCAGGACCACGGCATTGAGCCCGAAGATCCGCCAGAACAGGGACACCGGACGTTACGCCTCCTTCTGTGATACGGCCTGCCTCCCCTGTCGGGCATCACGCGCCCCGGACGAGCCAGCGGCCCGTGGCCTCAACCGAGCCTGCCCGCCCCCGGCGGCCCGGTCGATGGGGCCTGGGCCCCATTTCCCGCGCGCGGCATACCCACGCCGACCACGTGCATCCCTCGACCTCGCACAAATGGGGCCTGCGCCCGATAGGGATCCACCACCAAAACAGCCAGGGTGAAGACATGCCCCACCAGGCCCCAGGGCGGCATGGCCGTCGAAGCCTGCCACCGCCTCGCGGGCACCCCTGCCCGCACCTTCCACCCACTTAGAAGGGACGTACCGTGTCGCTCGATACCCCGCGGACCGAACCTCGCCCCGAGCGCGTGACCGCCCACGAGGTGCGCCAGCGCCTGGAGCACGCCCGCAATACCCGGCTGACCCAACTGCAGGCCCTCACCGCAACCGAACCGACCGCGGACGACCACCTGATGTCAGAGCAGAAGGCCGCCATGGAACGGGTGCTCAAAGAGATCGACGCAGCCTTCGCCCGCGTCGAGGACGGCACCTACGGCACCTGCCTGGGCTGCGCCAAGCCCGTCCCCGCAGAGCGCCTGGAGATCCTCCCCTACACCCGCTACTGCGTGGCCTGCCAGCGCCGCGCCGGCTGACCGACCCCCATCCGTCCTTCGTCTTCCGCTCTGCCCAAGGGGTGCAGTGTTGAATCCTCTCCTGCCTTCGCTTGCGTTCAGGAAGGAGATTCCTGACTCAGGCTGCCTGGCCGCACGGCGTGCGGTCAGGTCTTACACCCTCAGCACCAGCCGGGTTGAGACCAGCCCGGACCAGCATCACGCGGGCGGAGTTCTTGCTCCTGGGCGAGACGGCTCCGCACACGGTGCAGGCATACGTTCTCTCCGGAAGAGGGAGTGCGTGCTTGGTTCTCGCTCCGCACTGCGCACAGTCCATGGTGGTGTGCGCGGGGTTGACCAGGTGCACGATCCGGCCGTGCTTACGGGCCATCTCCCCCAGCGCCCGTTTCGCCGCGCCGATCGAGGCGTCAGCCGCCTTGCGGGCCATGGTCGACTTCGCGAGGAAGCGCGGCCGGAAGTCCTCCACCGCCATAGCATCATGGTCGCGGGCAACGCTCTTGGCCCACTTGCGGGCCGTGCCCTCACGCTGCCGGGCCACCTTCCTGTGGGCCTTGGCCCGCAGCCGCTTCGCCTCCCGGTAGCCCTTCGAGGCCGCCTGCCCCTTCTTCGGCTTGCGCCGGGCCACCATGCGGTCGTACCGGGTCAGCTTGGCCCTGGCCTTCTTGCCGTGCCGGGGGTGAGGAAGATCGTGCGCGTCGGATGTGGTGGTGGCGATCTCCTTGACGCCCCAGTCCACTCCGATCGCACGGCCGGTCTCCGCAAGGGCCTCGGTCACCGCCGGAACGACAAAAGAGCAGTACCACGCTCCGGTGGCGTCCTGGTACACGCGCACCGAGGACGGTTCCTCGGGCAGCTCCCGCGACCACACCACCCGCAGCACGATCCCGCCCGCGAGGTGCAGCAGGCCGTCTTTGAGGCGGAAGCCCCGCTGGGTGTAGTTGAGGGTCGGCCGCGCCTCGCGCTTCTTCTTGTACTTCGGCATCCCGGCCCGCTGCCGCTGAGGGAGCAGGTCCTTGATGTCCTTCAAGGCTTTGGCGCGGGATCTGCCGAAGTCGCGTATGAGCTGCTGTTGGGGAACGCTCGCGCCCTCGGCCAGCCACGGTGTGGTCGTGCGGGCCCGCGTCAGCATCTTGTCGAGCCGGGCCGGACCGCACGTCTCCGTGCCGCCCGTGACCTTGTTGTGCAGGTGTATGGCCTTGGACTTCGCGACGCATTCGTTCCAGATCCAGCGGCAGCGCGCCCATTCCGCCTCCAGTGCGGCACGGGCGCCGGCACACACGCGCAGGCGGAAGGTGTACCGCGCGTGCGCGGTCTCCTGCCCGTCCGTGGTGTCCGTCGTCATGATCCTGAACCTACCGGGGAGGACTGACAGTTGAGAGCTGTTGATCACGGTGGGCCGGCACACCCCGTCACGGGGTGGACGGTCTTCCGCCCAGGGGGCGAAACCCCTCCTCCTGCCCTGCTCCGCAGGAGTCCGATTCCTCCCCGGCCTGACCTCGGAGGTTCCAGGTGAACCACCCGACCATCGACGACCTCGAAACACACCTGTCGGCCGAGGACCTTGCCGCACTGCGTGAGAACCTGCACGGACAACACCTGTTCCGCCAGGAGCAGCTTCAGCAGATCGCTTCCGCGGCCCCGTCCCGCGCCGCCGACCTGCGGCAGCGGCAGGCCGCCTCGCAGGTGGAGGTCCGCGTCAAGCTCGCCGCCTCCGCCCGCATGGTCCTCGCCGACGTCGAAGCCGCCCTGAAACGCATGGACGAGGGCCGCTACGGCGCCTGCCACCTGTGCCGCCGCCCCATCGCACGACAGCGGCTGATGATCGTGCCGCAGGCTCGCTTCTGCGCCCGCTGCCAGCAGGTCAGGGAGGCCGGCCGGTGACCACGACACGCCACACCCGCTCTACCGTCGCCGCCCGGAACCGTCCCCTGTGCCGGCGCTGCTGTGGCGTCGCCCTGGACATGGGCAGCGCCCGCACCCGGGTATGGATCGCCGGCAGGGGACTGATCGCCGACGTTCCCACGGTGGCCTTCCCCGGCACCGGCGCGGTCTACCCCATCCAGCGCGGCACCATCATCGACACCCCGGGATGCGCCCGGATGCTGGAGCGTCTGCTCGGCCACCGCCTGCCCCGCATCATCCGCCCGCTGGTCGTCGTCACCTCCCCCGTACTGGGCGGAGTCGCCTACCGGAGCGCGGCCCGCACCGCCGTTCAGGCCCTGCGGCCGCGCAGTGTGCTCACCGTCCCCAGCGCCCGGGCCGTCGCCCAGGCCGCAGGCGCAGACCTGTCCCGGCCGCTGCTCGTCATCGACATCGGCGCCCACCTCACGGAGGTGGTGCTGCTGTCCGACGGCGCCGTCGTCGACGCGCGCCGCACCGCGCTGGGCACGAGCGACCTCACCGCCACAACGCCGGCACAGATCAGTGAGGCAGTGGTGACCATGGTGACCGCGATGCTGCGGCAGGACCGCACGACACTCACCGTCGACGCCCTGCACACCGATGTCCTCCTGGCAGGCGGAGGCGTCCTGCGCCCCGAGATCACCTACCAGCTCACCGGCCGGCTCCAAGCCCCCCTGCGCATCGTGTCGGCCCCGCACACGGCCGCCGTCCGCGGCGCCGCCCAACTCCTGCAAGCCGCCCACGCCCACCCCTCCACCAACAGCTGCGCCCCACCACACACCCACTAGCCCACGCCCCGTCCCCACACCCGGCACCCGGCATCCGGCCGAGAGCCACATCCGAGCCGGCAGCCTCGTTCGACAAAGGAGGCACCATGGCCCGCGGCATGCCCCCAGCACAACCGCCCCCGGACGAACTCCCCCGCATCATGCCTTGGCGCCTGCGACGCAACCCACTGCGCCGCCGCACCGACCTGTGGCAGGCATGGATCGCCCTCGGCCTGCTGCTCACCGTGCCGGCAGCCACCCCCGCTGCCATGATCCTCACCGGCGACATCGCCCACCGCCACTACACCCGCACCGCCCAGCACCAGGCCCAGACCCGACACGAGACCACCGCGGTCCTCCTGCACGATGCCCCACGCCATCCCGAGCCGGGATCTGCCGAGGCCAAGAAGACCCGCTACCCGGTCACCGTCCGCTTCACCGACCCCAACGGACACGTACGCACCGCCAGGACCGATGTCCAGCCCCAACTGTCGGCAGGCAGCACCCTCCACGTCTGGGCCAGCACAGAAGGCAAGATCACCGACCCGCCACTGACCGCTGACCAGATCCGCAACCGCAGCATGGGCTGGGCAGTTCTCGCTGCCCTCGCCATCCACGCCGCCGGAGCCCTCACATACGGCGCCGTCAGCCGCGTACTGCAGCGGCGCAACCTCGCCGAATGGGACGCTGCCTGGGCCGAGGCAGCCCCCCGCTGGACGACCTCCCCCTAACCCGAGCTCCCATGAAGCGGTACGTGGCTGAGAGGTGCGAGACCGATGGGCCGGTACCGGTCCGGCCTAGGGCTCGTCCGGCGGATCATGGGCCGAGCCAGGGCCGGACCGAGGCGAGGGCCGGCCAGTGCCCTAATCGTGTTGACCGCCCCCGGCAGGCAGTGCTGGAGTCGGCACGTGGACAGCATCCCCGCCAACCGGCGGCTCTGGAACAAGATCAGCAGCGCCTACCAGCACGAGCACGACCCGCAAATCGGCGCCACACCCCGGCTGTGGGGCATGTACTCCATCCCCGACGCGCACCTGCACGCCCTGGGCGACGTCACCGGCAAGCGCGTCCTCGAACTCGGCTGCGGCGCCGGCCAGTGGTCCAGGGCGCTCGCCGCCGAGGGCGCCACCGTGGTCGGGCTCGACCTGTCCGAAGCCCAACTCGCCGCAGCGGCCCGCGCGATGGGAGCGGCCCGCTACCCGCTAGTGCAAGGCGCCGCCGAACAACTCCCCTTCGCCGCCGACAGCTTCGACCTGGTGTTCTGCGACTTCGGTGGGCTCAGCTGGGCGCCCCCGCACCTGGCCGTCCCGCAGGCCGCACGCGTCTTGGGCCGAGGCGGGCGCCTGGTGTTCAACGTCGCCAGCCCATGGTTCGAAGCTTGTTACGACGAAGCCGCCAGCCGCGTGACCACGACGCTGCAGCAGGACTACTTCGGGCTGAACACCATCGCCGAAGACGACGGCGCGACCAGCTATCAGCTCACCTACGGCGACTGGGTCAAGGTTCTGCGCGGCGCGGGCCTCATCATCGACGACCTCATCGAGCCGCGGCCCGAACTCGGAACACCCAACGGCTACAACGAAACCGACCCACCCGACTGGGCACACCGCTGGCCGGCGGAACTGCTCTGGGTAACCCACAAACCGTAAGTTCCGCCGCGCCGAGACGTGAAGGCATCCCCTCGCCGGGCAGGCCTAGGACCTGCCCGGCTGATCATGAGCGGAGCCAGAGCCGGATCGAGGCGAGGGTGACGGTCCCGTGGAAGACGTAGGCGCGTTTGTCGAAACGTGTGGGTGCGCCACGAGGCGCCATGGGGTCGAGTGAGGTGAGAGACCTTCACCGCCGGGTTGTCGCAGCAACCTGGTTGAAGCAGGGGGCAGTTCGCCT
>NZ_JBHWJT010000074.1:0-1265 GCF_042731325.1 Streptomyces sp. NPDC059866
GCAGTACCGGCCCGGCCTGCTCGACGGGTTCGTCGCCGAGACCGGACTGATCACAACGCCGCCATAACGTCACCCCGAACCGAAAACCTCAGTAGTTGCCAACCGCCGTAGGCAGCCCATTACTTCGGGACCGTCGGCCTGACAGAGGCCAGGGGCCCGGCGCCCCGCCGAGAAGGGGGGAGCCGGGCGCATGGGTGCCTGGTCAGACCAGGGAGCAGGGCCGGCGGGAGCCCTGACCGGCGGTCAGGTCACTGACCACCACGCGGTGGTCGTTGTTCACCGTGTGCAGCATGCATTTCCGGGAGTTCAGCCCCTTGTGGAGGATGTAGTCGAACTTCTTGCCGGAACCGACCTGTGTGCCGTTGCAGCGGCGGTCCCAGGTCTTCTTGCAGAACGGGTCGACGTCCGAGAACCCCTCCGCCCAGATCCGCGCCATCTCCCCGTACCAGGGCTGGGCGTTGAGGTCACCGGCGACCACGGTGTTCGGCACGCCGGGGACGGCCTCCATCAGCTGGTGCACCTGTTCTTCGCGTAGGTCGGCGTCGCCGGCGTCGCTGAGCTGCGTGTTGAACACCCGGACGTCCCGGCCCGCGAGGCGGGTCGTGAACATCGTGTAGTTCCGGTTCTCGAACCAGTCTCTCTCGTCGTAGCGGACGGCGCCGTATCCCTCGACCTTGGTGCCCTTGGCTGCCAGGACCGACGACCCCAGCGTTTTACGCCCGTCGCAGCCGAGATTAATGTCAGACCACTGTCCGTGATAGGTGTCGTACTCCAACCCCTGTCGCTTCAGGATCCTGACAGCCTCGTCCACCTCGCCGTGGCACGATTCCTGCAGCAGGACGATCTGCGGCCTGAAACGCCTGATCTGCTCAGCAACGAGCTGCGGTGTGCCGAGCTTCTGTCCGTTGGAGTTCCAGGACATGATCCGGTTGCGGACCACCGAAGCCCGGGCGGCCTGCTCCTCGCCTGATCCGCTGGCCCCGGCGGCGTGCGCGGGTGTCAACACTCCTGTCGTCACGAGCAGTGCCAGTGCTGCACGTGCGGCCAGCCGTGCGCCACGTCTTGACCTGTTCATCGTTTCCCCGTTCTTTCAAACTCGTTGCGGTCCGAGTGCGGCACCGACCCTGGCGGCGGCGCGCCGGCGGTGGCAAGGGCCGTGGGGGGGGCCGGCCCCCGCCCCGCCCGGGGCCCGGGGGGGGGGTGGGGTGGCCGCCAGGCGGCCGCCCCCCGGGGCGGTCCGGCGGGCCGGGGGGGCCCCCCCCCAA
>NZ_JBHWJT010000074.1:1275-17783 GCF_042731325.1 Streptomyces sp. NPDC059866
GGTCCCGGACAGCGCACGGCCGTTGACCTGCTGGTGCGTTGGTGTCCCGGACAGGCGCCGGACAGCGTGAGCGTTCCGACGGGCCTGCTGGACCCCGGAACATCTCCCGCTGACGGGCGAGGCCCTACCAGCCAGGAGACGCGGTCACCGGTGCGGGCGAGAGCGGCGTGCTGATGAACAGATCGCGGCCGGGCGTTGTCACGTTGTTGAGGGTGTGAGGTGTCTGAGCTTGACTCTGTCGGGGATCTTGGAGTTTCGCGGTGCGGCAGCATCGTCAACGGGCATGCTCGGGTGGTTCCGATGACCGATGCGGCTGTCGAGGTGCCCGTTGTCCCTCCGCCCGCGTTCCGGTGAGCAAGTCCCGCCTCTGACCGCGCAGGTCGCGCGGGCGAGCAACCCGGGCGGCACGACGGCGATATGGGTGCGTGACCGGCTGGACGGGCTGTGGTGCGACGAGGACTTCATCGACTGGTACCCGCGGGACGGGCGTCCGGGTCTCTCGCCTGCTCAACTGGCCACCGTCTGTGTGCTGCAGTTCCTGCTCGGCCTGTCGGACCGGCAGGCTGCCGAGGCGGTCCGCTGCCGCATCGACTTCAAGTACGCGCTGGCCATGGAGCTGGATGACCCCGGCTTCCACCACAGCGTGCTGGCCGACTTCCGAAACCGTCTCACCGAGGGGGATCGTGCCGACCGCCTCCTCGACCTCGCGCTGGCCCGCCTCAAGAAGGCCGGCCTGGTACGCGAGCGCACCACACAGCGCACCGACTCCACCCACGTCCTGGCCGCGGTGCGCGACCTGACCCGCCTGGAGCTGATCACCGAGGCGGTCCGCGCCGCACTGGAAGAAGTCGCCGGCACCTCCCCTCACCTGCTGGACAAGCTGGTCGACGAGGACTGGGGGCGCCGCTACGGCCGCCCGGTCCGCCTGGGCAAGAACCCCACCAAGCCCAAGACCAGGACCCTTGCCACCGGAAACGACGCCGTCCGGCTCCTGGAACACCTCTACCGTCACGGAGCAGACCGCACGTCCGGCCCTCGTATCCAGGCCCTGCGCCAGATCATGGTGCAGAACTACCACCGTGACGCCGCAGGACACCTGCGCTGGCGCACCACCGAGACGGAAGGCGGGCCCGGGCTGCCGCCCTCGTCCCGGGCGATCGTCTCTCCTTACGACACCTCGGCCCGCTACGCACGGCACGGACACATCATCAGCTGGAAGGGGTTCTCCGCTCACCTGACCGAGACCTGTGCTCCCGACGGCCCCAACGTGATCACGGATGTGGCCACCGCCACGGCCACCACCCACGACAGTCAGGTCCTGCCCGGCATCCACACCCGCCTGTCACGCCGCGGACTGCTGCCCGCCGAGCATCTGGTCGACGCCGGCTACACCTCCCTGCCCCACCTGGAACAAGCCACCCGTGAACACCAGGTCACCGTCTCCGGGCCACTCCGGAGCAACCCCACCCGCCAACACCGCCGAGGCGAGGGCTTCGCCCGGGACGACTTCCACATCGACTACGACCGCCAGCAGGTCACTTGCCCCCAGGGTCAGGTCAGCCAGGGCTGGCACGGCCCCTACCCGACCTCCTCACCCACCGCGGCCCCGCTGATCGTGGCCAGGTTCACCAAGAGCCAGTGCCGGCCCTGCCCGGCCCGTGCCCAGTGCACCACCTCCCGCGAAAGCACCCGCACCGTGGGCTTTCCCCCACGAGAACTCCGCGACCTGCAACGCCGCGTCCGCACCGAGCAGCAGACGCCCGACTGGCAGGCCCGGTATGCGGTCCGCTCCGGAGTCGAGGGCACCGTCAACGAGTTCGCCCATGGACACGGCATGCGCCGCTGCCGCTACCGCGGACAGCCGAAGGCCCACCTACAGCACATCTTCACGGCCATCGCGGTGAACATCGAGCGCCTCAGCGGTGTGCCGCCGACCGACGAAGCACCCCAGTCCCGGCCACCGACCGCATTCCAGAACTTCCTGGACCAGCACGGGATCCCTCGGCTGAAGTCCTGGCGAGCCACCAGTAGTTGACCTCTACGTCACCAAGATCCCCGACAGAGTCAAGCTTGGACGGAGCCCCCCGAACGCCCCGAGCCGCCCGGCCCGTCCGGAGGCAGTGGCTGTTCGGTCCAGATGACCTTGCCGTCGGCCGTGTAGCGCGTGCCCCAGCGTTCTGCGAGCTGGGCCACGAGGAAGAGGCCGCGGCCGCCCTCGTCCGTCATGCGGGCACGCCGCAGGCGCGGAGATGTGCTGCTGCCGTCCGTCACCTCGCAGATCAGCGTGTGATCGCGGATCAGCCGCAGCCGGATGGGGGCACCGCCGTACCGGATGGCGTTGGTGACCAGCTCGCTGACGATCAGCTCGGTGGTGGGCACCTGCTCGACGAGGTCCCACTTCTTGAGCTGTTCGGTGACTGCCGCGCGGACCCGTGGGACTTCGGCCGGGTCGGCCGACACGTCCCAGTGCACCGTGCGCTCGGCGTCGAGGGCGCGGGTCCGGGCGACGAGCAGGGCGATGTCGTCGCCGGGGTGGGCGGGGAGCAGAGCGTCCAGGACGGCCCCGCAGGTCTCCTCCGGCGAGTCGGCGGGCGGCCGGGTGGTGGCGAGTGCGCGGCACAGCAGGCCGAGCCGGGTGTCGAGGTCCTGGCCGCGCTGCTCGATGAGCCCATCGGTGTAGAGGACGATCCTGCTGCTCTCGGGCACCTCGGTCTCATAGGGCTCGAAGGGCAGTCCGCCAAGGCCCAGCGGCGGGCCTGCGGGCACGTCGACGAAGTCGACGGTGCCGTCGGGCAGCACGAGTGCGGGCGGGGGGTGGCCGGCCCGGGCGAACGTGCAGCGCCGGGACACCGGGTCGTACACCGCGTACAGGCAGGTGGCACCGATGATCCCGCCGTTTCCGCCACTGTCCGCGTCCAGGCGGCCGACCAGGTCGTCGAGGTGGGTGAGGAGTTCCTCGGGCGGCAGGTCGAGGGCGGAGAAGTTGTGCACGGCGGTGCGCAGTCGTCCCATGGTGGTGGCGGCATGCACGCCGTGGCCGACGACGTCACCCACGACGAGCGCCACTCGGTTGCCGGACAGCGGGATGATGTCGAACCAGTCGCCGCCCACACCGGCCTGTGCGGGCAGGTAGCGGTGCGCGACCTCGACGGCGTCCTGGACGGGCAGGCCCCGTGGGAGGAGGCTGCGCTGCACCGCCAGGGCCATGGTGTGCTCGCGGGTGAAGCGGCGGGCGTTGTCGATGCAGACCGCGGCCCGGCCGGCCAGCTCGCCGGCGAGCCACAGGTCGTCGTCCTCGAAGGCGCCGAAGCGTTCGGCACGGTAGAAGCTGACCACACCGAGGATGACCCCGCGGGCCCGCAGCGGCACGGTGATCAGGGAGTGGACTCCGGACTCGAGGACCTTCCGGCTGCGTCCCGGGTCGTTGGCCATCCAGTCGGCGGCCCGGCTCAGGTCCGGCTCCAGCACGGGGCTGGCTGTCTCCAGGCAGCGCGCCTGCGGTGAGGCGGGGAGCCAGCTGACCTTTTCGCCGACGGCGTAGAGATGCGAGCCCTCGCGTATCGCCCCGAGCGCCACCCGCCGCAGTCCCTCGTCGATGTCGACGGGTTCCTCGCCGCGCAGCACCGAGTCGGGCAGGTCGACGGCGACGAAGTCGGCGAACCGCGGCACCACCGTCTCCACCAGCTCCTCCGCCGTACGGGTCACGTCGAGGGTCCGGCCGATGCCCGCGCTGGCGTCGTACAGCAGTTCCAGCCGCTTCCGGGCCAGCAGGGCGAGCCGGCCGACTCCCGGCTCGCCCAGGAGCAACAGGCCGGCATGGGTGTGGGGGACCTGACCGGGCGCCTGCACGGATTGCCCGGGTTCCGGCGCCGGCGGATGGGCCGCCCCCTGGATCTCCGCCTCGGCCTCGTGCTGTCCGACCTGGCGCTTCCCGATCTGGTGCTTGCCGAGCCGGTGTTTCTCGATCAGCTCCGTCGGACCCGTCGCGGCCGCTGCCGCGGCGGCGGGACCCCGGGATGCCGCGGCCGCCGCCGTCGGCGGCGGCGCCGTCACCTCGGTCGCCAAGGTACTCGCGCGGGAGGTCTCGGGTCCTGAGGGCGCCGGTATACGGAACTGAGGCCCGGCGCCGGCGGCGATGGCGGCTTCCACGACGATCCCGGCCTCGCCGGAGGCGGCGCACACCTCGCGGCAGAGCAGCACCGCGGTCCGGCCGCCGGACAGCGTCACCTCGGTGGCCACCTGGTGCGGGGCGGCGATCAGCTCCTGGGCCTTCTCCCGGAGGACGGTTTGGTCGATGGGGTCGATGGGGAGGACGGGTTGGGCGGGGGCGATCAGGTCCGCGCCCGGTGCCGGGCCGGGCAGGGGCTCCCCGTGCGGTCCGACGGGTTCTCCTACGGGTTCTCCGGCGGCCCGCCGGGTGCGGAGGAACTCGGCGAGCAGTTCCCGCTCGCGCTTCGAGGACTGTTCGAGCAGCCGCTGTTCGATCTCGTTGGCGGCCTGCTGCACGAGGGGCAGCATCACCGGATCCGAGTGCCGTCGGAAGCAGGTGAGGTCCAGGACCCCCTCGACACGGCCACTGAGCGGATCACGGATGGGCGCGCCGGCGCAGGCGAGCTGCTGCATGCAGTCCGCGAAGTGCTCACGGCCCAGGACGTAGACCGGGCGGCGCTCGGCCAGCGCGGTGCCGACGGCGTTGGTGCCGGCGCTGGACTCGGGGAAGCCGAAGCCCTGGACGATGTGCGCCGCGTCCAGGTGCCTGTTCAACTCCGCGTCGCCGGCCCGGCGCGACAGCACGCGTGCCTGTGCGTCGGTGAGGATCACGCTCACCGGCGGTCCGTCCAGCGCGGCCTCCAGCCGGTCCAGGACCGGGGTCGCGGCGGTCAGCAGCCGTCCGTCCAGGTCCAGGTCCAGGTCCTGCTCGCAGGTGAGGATGAGCCGGTCCGGGACGAGCCCCAGCGACTTGCACCGCTGCCAGGAGGTCAGGATCGGGGTCCTGACGATTCCGACCACGTCTTCGACCGCCTCACCCGCAAGGATCCGCTCGTAGACATCGACGAGGCCCCCGCTCTCGTCCCACCCGACCGTCAACTCGATCACTCCCTCCCCGTACGGACGTACGAGATGAGCTCCAGTATGCAGGACTATCGGACATTCATTGCTTTTCTTTGGCAATTGCGACATTCAACTTATTTGCCAAGCCTTTGCCGTTCCAACTCGGCCACACCTTCTCCCGCCTGCGCAAAAGCCTGTTGGTTCGCTCTCGCGGCTCGCCCGTCACGCCAAGTTCGCCGCGCACCCCCTCCTCGGCGTTCTACACGTGTGATGTCATGTCCACGCTCACTTTCAACCCGCCGTGAGCGTCGACCTAAGGGATGTACAGGGAGACGGAGTACGCCGCCGTCGATCAGGTCGGCAGGACACTGCCCATGCGATTCCTGCGTTTCGGCCCGACGCGCCGGAAGCTTAGAGGCCATGATCACTCGCGCCGAAGCAGCTCCGTAAGTTGTTCGGTGGCCCGAGAGGGCCGGATGTGGCTTCAAAGCAGCTTGCCGACCGTGGCTTGGCTGGAGTGGCCGTCCGGTCCTTCGGGGCGCCCTGGTCGCAGCAGCGAGGTTGCCGAATGCCGCGCTTGACCAGCGACCAGATGCCCTCTTGCGGGTTCAGGTCCGGCGAGTAACTCGGCAGCTGGAAGACAGTGAGCCAGTCCGCGTGGTCGGCGATGAACTCGCGCATCGGCGTTGTCACGTTGTTGGGTGTGCGTGGGCTGATGACGTGCCAGGGCGTGGTCGGCTCGGGTGTCAGCCCTGGGTCAGGCCGTTGCGGCCGCGCCGACCACTCCGGTGACGTGGTCCCAGATCGCGAAGCGGACGGTCATCTCAGCTCGATGGTCGGAGGCTGTCATCAGGTGGCGGCGGGGCCGGAAGTGCGGTGAGATGCCGCTGAACGTGAACAGGAACCGCTGCGCCCCGCCGACGGAGCGGAAGCCCTTCATCGCACGTTCACGCTGCCTCGTCGGCTGATGACTGTTCTCGGCCCGGTTGTTCAGGCCCTTGTGCGAGCGGTGCTCCACCGAGGGCATGACCTCACGGTGGGCCGCGCCGTAGGAACGGAGCTTGTCCGTGACGACCACCCGCGGCACCGCACGCGTCTTCTTCATCAGCCTGCGGAAGAAGCGCCTGGCAGCGACCTTGTCCCGCCGGTTCTGCACGAGGATGTCGAGCACGTTGCCGCCGGCGTCGACGGCCCCCCACAGATGCTTCAGCTCGCCGTTGATCTTGATGAACACCTCGTCCAGATGCCACTTATCACCGGGCCGGGGCCGGCGGCGACGCAGCCCGTCGGCGTAGGCCTGCCCGAACTTGGCGCACCACCGCCGGACCGTCTCATAGGAGACGATCACGCCGCGCTGAAGCATCATCTCCTCCACCTCACGGAAGCTGAGCGGGAACCGGAAATACAGCCACACACAGTGGGAGATCACCTCGACCGGGTACCGGTGCCCCCTGTACGACGCCGACGCACTCCCCACGGACGATCCCCCCTCCCACCATGATCAACCCGAAGATCATCCCACCCGGTCAGCCAACGTGACAGTGCCGTCGGGACAGCTCAGTCGGCCACGGCCCGCACTACTCGGTTTCCGCTCCTCGCCGCTGGCGCGGCGCTCGTAGTCCGGATAGTTGCCGCATCGCCCGGTTGGCCACCGCGGCGTACCCGATGCCGAACAGGAGCGAGGCGAGCAGTGCCAGCCACCCCGAGAGGTCGTCGATCAGGGGGTAGATCTGCCAGTGAGTCAGGTAGATGTACAGGGAACTGCTCGCCAGTACGCCGGCCACGGTGTTGACGGGTCCCAGGCTCGGCAAGTTGTGTACCCACAAGAGGAGGACGAAGCCGGCCGTGATGACGGCGTCCCGGAACGGTTCGCCGGGGAAGAAGCCGGGGATCGTGGCCACCGCCGCCGCAGTGACCAGCACGCGCTGACGGGTCGTGTCCGCCTTCGCCGCGGCCCAGCCCAGCGCGAACAGCCAGAAGACCACGGCCGCGGACGGGATGTGGATACGGTCGCGCAGACCCAGGAGGTCGTAGCGGGTGATGAGCCCCAGTGCCGCGATCGTCATGGGGAGGGCGAACGGGAACCGTCTCTCGGCGCGGTCCACGATGCGCAGGCTGAGCAGGGCGACGGCGGCCAGCAGGATGTAGGTGAGTGCTTCGATGAACCAGAAGTGCATGGCCGTGTCGCTGTCGTGCGGGCCGAGGACGCTGTGCAGCAGGAGGAGGTTGGTGAGGCCGTAGTCGTCGGTGAGCGGAAGGACGAGGGCGATCCAGGCCAGGCTGGGCAGGACGATGCGGGCGATGCTGCGCAGTCCATGACGGACGCGTTCGCGGCGTTCGGCGGACGGGGTGAGGTGGAAGCGGGCGAGGTTGTAGCCCGCGACGGCCAGCAGCAGGTGGG
This sequence comes from Streptomyces sp. NPDC059866, assembly GCF_042731325.1. Taxonomy (NCBI): domain Bacteria; kingdom Bacillati; phylum Actinomycetota; class Actinomycetes; order Kitasatosporales; family Streptomycetaceae; genus Streptomyces; species Streptomyces sp. NPDC059866. The sequence goes on from NZ_JBHWJT010000074.1 coordinate 8,729, forward strand.
CGCCGCCCTTGACGTAGAAGACGTGGATGTGCGAGCCGACGATGAGGACGATGGCCGCTGCGCGCAGGGCGATGCCGGTCTCTAGGGTGTGTCTCCGCGAGCCCTTGTGCGGTGCCGGCTGGGTGGGCTCGGGTCGGTGGAGGGTGCGGATGGGTCTGGTGTGCCAGTCCGGCGGCAGATGGCCGAGCGTCCGCTCCAGGTTGAGCGACATCTCGACGTACGACAGTGAGTCGCCGCCCAGCGACACGAAGCTGCTGTCCTCGGTGACGTCTGTGCGGTCGAGTATCTCGGCGTACAGCCTGCACAGGTCCGACGTACCCGAGGGTTGTCCACCCGGCGTCGATGTGGGGGCACTGCCGAGCTTTCGTACGGCCTGGTAGTCCGGCTTGCCCGTGGGCAGCCGGGGCAGTTCGGGCAGGAGGTGGACGGCGACGGCCCGGGATGGGAGCCCGCATTCGCCGGTCACGATACGCCGCACCCGACCCGGGTCGGTGTCGCCGCTCGCGGCTGCCACGGCGACCACCAGTGTGTCGTCGGCGCCGGCGCAGAGGGCGCTGAAGCCGTGGCGGTGCAGCAGCGCCTCGACGCGCTCCGGGGCGATCCGTAGGCCCAGGATCTTCGCGAAATGGCTGCTGCGGCCGACTATTTCGTACAGCCCGTCGGGGGTGCGCCGGGCGATGTCGCCGGTGTGGAGTTCGTGGGTGGTGCGGCCCAGGGCGAGGTCCGAGGGGTGCTCTGCATAGCCGAGCATGACGTTCGGGCCCGAGTAGACCAGTTCGCCGGTGTCCTGGCCGAGCCAGTCGGGGTGGGGCTCCAGGTGGAAGGAGCCGCCGGGTATGGGGACGCCGATCGCCTCGGGGTGGGTCGCGGCGAGGTGCGGGGGCAAGTAGGCCATACGGGCGGTGGCCTCGGTCTGGCCGTACATCACGTACAGGTCCCAGCCGTTGCGCCGGCCCAGCTCGGCGTAGTGGCTGACCCGGTCGGGTGCGAGCCGTCCGCCTGCCTGGGTGATGTACCGCAGGTGAGGCAGGCGTAGTTCGGCGAAGCCGGTCCGGTCGAGCAGGTCGAAGGTGTAGGGGACCGCGGCGAAGGTGGTGCCGCGTGCGGCGCGGAAGAGGTCCCAGAAGCCGTCGTCGGCGACGGAGAGGTCGGTGAGGATCAGGGTGGCGCCGCGCAGCAGGTGGCTGTTGATCACCGACAGGCCGTAGCAGTAGTGCAGGGGCAGGGTGGTGGCGGCGCGGTCGGCTTCGCGGATGTCCAGGTACGTGGCGATGGACTCGGCGTTGGCCTGCAGGTTCGCGTACGACAGGCGCACCAGTTTGGGCGATCCGGTGGAGCCGGAGGTGCTCAGCAACAGGGCGAGGTCCGGGTGTAGTTCGTGTGCGGACAGCACCCGCCGTTCGTCCAGCTGCCACTGTCCCGAGCGGTCGGCGCGGACCACGACATCCGGGTCGTAGGCAGCCGTCAGGGACTTCACCGCCTCGTCGTTGTCGCCGGGGACCAGCAGGACGGGGTGGCCGGCGGCGAGCGCGGCGAGGTAGGTGACCAGGGCGTCGACCGTGTTGGCGCCGGCCAGCAGCACAAGTCGCCGATGAGTCCCCAGACGTGCGGCCATCCGTGCGACCTTTTCGGCCAGTTCACGGTAGGACAGTTCGGCGTCGGCGTCGGCGGTCAGCAGGGCGGTGCGGTCGCCGTACGCGGCGAGACGTCCGGCGAACAGCGGCGACTTGGCGCCGGGCATACCGGAGAGCAGGTCAGAGGGGAGGAGCACAGGCGCATATTAGGTATGCCTAACCTATAAGGAAAGACACAGAAAGGTCACAGGCGATGCATAGGAAGCGCACAGGAGCGTGCCCTGCAAGTCGGGCAACCGCCGTTATCAAGCCGTTCTTGACGGTGAGGTTAGCTTTACCTTATTCATAGCTCGTTCACAGGTTCCTTCGCGGCACCGCTCCCGCTCGCTCCCCTTCGCCGTCCCCACGCGCATTGTCCGGCACCGGAAGTGAGCCATGTCAGGAAGGCTTCACCATGCGACGCCCCTCGGCCAGACGTCTCGCCGTACCGCTCCTCGCCCTCGGCCTGCTGGCCCCGGCACTCGCGGCCTGCAGTGATGAGCCGGCCGACCTGGTCATCTACTCCGGCCGCAACGAGGACCTGGTCGAACCCCTGCTGGAGAAGCTGGAGAAGAAGCTCGACGCCAACGTCGAGGTGCGTTATGGCGACAGCGCCGAACTGGCCGCCCAGATCCTGGAGGAGGGCGACAAGACCGAGGCCGGGCTGTTCTTCTCGCAGGACGCCGGTGCCCTCGGCGCCCTGTCGAAGGAAGGCGTGCTGACGGCGCTCCCGCAGTCGACGCTCGACAAGGTCGACGCGGCCTACCGGGGCGGTGAAGGTGACTGGGTCGGCGTCTCCGGGCGCGTCCGCGTCCTCGCGTACCACCCGGGCAAGGTCTCCACGCCCCCGGACAGCGTGCAGGAGCTGACCGAGCCGGAGTGGAAGGGCCGCATCGGGTTCGCGCCGAACAACGCCTCCTTCCAGGCGTTCGTCACCGGTATGCGCGTCCTCGAAGGCGACGACGTCACCCGCGACTGGCTGAAGGGCCTCAAGGCCAACTCGCCGAAGGCGTACGAGAAGAACACCGAGATCCTCGAGGCAGTGGACTCCGGGGAGGTCTCCGTCGGGCTCATCAACCACTACTACTGGTACGAGAAGGCCGCGGAGGAGGGCGAGGGCGAGCTCACCGCCAAGCTCCACTTCCTGCCCGACGGCGACCCGGGCGGTCTGGTCAACGTCGCCGGCGTGGGTCTGCTGAAGGGCGCCGACAAGAAGGAGGCCGACTACGCGCAGCAGGCGGCGGACTTCCTGCTCGGCGAGGAGGCCCAGAGCTACTTCGCCGAGGAGACCAAGGAGTACCCGCTGTCCGCGGGGGTCGCTCCGGCGGAGGGCCTGCCCGCGCTCGACTCCCTCCAGGCGCCCAAGATCAACCTCGGCGAACTCGACTCGGTCAAGGAGACACTGGCCATGCTCCAGGAAGCCGGACTGGTCTGAGGCCCGGTCAGCCGATGGAGACGGGTACGTCCGTCACGAAAGACTCCCGCACCCGCCCGGCCCCGCGGCTCCGGCCGGCCGGGCGGGTTCCGTGGGTGCTGGGCCTTCCGGCGGTGGTGGCCGCCGCGTTCGCGCTGCTCCCGCTCGTCTACCTCTGCGTGCGCGCCCTGGAACGCGGGCCGGGTTACGCCTGGAGCATCGTCACCACCGAGCGCGCCGCCCTGCTGCTCGGCCGCAGCATCGCCCTGGCCGCGGTCGTCGTGGCGGCCTGCCTGGTCCTCGGCGTCTCGCTGGCCTGGCTGACCACCCGGACCGCCCTGCCGTGGGCGCGCGGCTGGGCGGTGCTGGTGACCCTGCCGCTGGCCGTGCCGAGTTACGTCGCCGCCTTCGCCTGGCTGTCCGCCGCCCCACAACTGGCCGGCTTCACCGGGTCCGCCCTGTCGCTGACCCTGGTGAGCTTCCCGTACGTCCATCTACCCGTCGCCGCCGTGCTGCGCCGCATCGACCCCGCGCAGGAGGAGGCGGCCCGCTCTCTCGGCCTCGGTCCCCTGCGCACCTTCTGGCGCGTCACCCTCCCCCAACTGCGCCCGGCAGCGGCCGGCGGCGCGGTCCTGGTGGCGCTGTACGTGTTCTCCGACTTCGGCGCGGTCTCGCTGATGCGGTACGACACCTTCACCCGCGGCATCTACACCTCGTACCGGGCGTCCTTCGACCGGACCCCGGCCGCCGCGCTCAGCGTCGTCCTGGTGGTGCTCACCGTGGCCCTGGTCGCCGCCGAGGCGCGCACCCGCGGTCGGGCCGAGTACGCGCGGACCGGCAGCGGCACCGCTCGCTCGGCGGGCCCCGCCCCGTTGGGGAAGTGGCTGGTGCCGTCGCTGAGTTGGTGCGGCGCCGTCACGGCCGCCGCCGTCGCGTTCCCGCTCGCCACGCTCGGCTACTGGCTGGCCGTCGGCAACTCCGCGACCTGGGACCCGGCACGGCTCGCCGAAACCGCCACGGCCACCCTCGGCGTCGCGGCCGCGGGCGCCGCGCTGACCACCCTGCTCGCCCTGCCCATCGGGGTGATCGCCGCCCGTCACCGGGGCCGGATCGCCCACCTGCTCGAACAGGCCACCTATGCGGGCCACGCCCTGCCGGGCATCACCATCGCCCTGTCGCTCGTCTTCTTCGCGGTGCGCTACGCCCACCCGCTGTACCAGGAACTCCCGCTGCTGGTCGGCGCGTACGCCGTGCTGTTCCTGCCCGTCGCGGTCGCCGCCACGCGCTCCGCCGTACTCCAGGCACCGCCCGGATTGGAGGACGTGGCAAGGTCGTTGGGCCGCGGGCCTTGGCGGGTGCTGCGCGAGGTCACCGTGCCGCTGGCGGCGCCCGGCGTGGCGGCGGGAGCCGCGCTGACCTTCGTGGTGTGCATGAAGGAACTCCCCGCCACCCTGCTGCTGCGCCCCACCGGCATGGACACACTGGCCACCCGCCTGTGGACGGAGACCGGCACCGCCTCCTACGCCGCCGCGGCCCCGTACGCCGCCGCGCTGATCCTGCTGGCCGCGATCCCCTCCTACCTCCTCGGGAGGCACCGCACATGAACGAACTGCGCATCGAAGGACTGACCAAGTCCTACGGTCCCCACGCCCCGCCTGTCCTCGACGGACTCGACCTCACCGTCCCCGGCGGCGCCCTGGCCGCGGTGCTCGGCCCTTCCGGCTGCGGCAAGACCACCCTGCTGCGCATCATCGCCGGCTTCCTGCGCGCCGACGCCGGCAGCGTCACCGTCGGTGAACGTGTCCTGACCGGCCCCGGAGTCCATCTGCCGCCCGAACGGCGCCGCATCGGCATCGTCCCCCAAGAGGGCGCGCTGTTCCCGCACTTGAGCGTGGCACGCAATGTGGCCTTCGGCCTGACTGGCCTTGACCGGACCGCACGCCGCCACCGCACGGAGGAGATGCTGGAACTGGTGGGACTGGCCGGCTACGGCGACCGGATGCCCCACGAACTGTCCGGCGGTCAGCAACAACGCATCGCCCTGGCCCGAGCCCTGGCACCCCGCCCGGCACTGGTCCTGCTGGACGAGCCGTTCAACGCCCTGGACAGCGTCCTGCGTGCGGGAGTCCGCGCCGACGTCCGCACAGCCCTGCGGCTCAGCGGGGCCACCGCCGTCCTGGTCACCCACGACCAGCAGGAAGCCCTGTCCACCGTCGACCTCGTCGCCGTCGTACGGAACGGCCGCGTGGCCCAGTGCGACACCCCGCAACAGGTCTACCGGCGCCCGGCCGACCCCTGGGTCGCCGGTTTCGTCGGCGACGCCGTCCTGTTGCGGGCCACCGCGCGCACCAGGGAGTCGGCGGATACGGCTCTGGGCACCGTCCCGCTCGTCAAGGACGCGGGAGCGGAAACAGCTACGGGTACGGGCACAGTGCTGCTGCGCCCGGAGCAACTGGAACTCACCGACCCCGCGGCCGCCGCAGTCGGCGGCACCGTCACCGAAGTGCGCTTCTACGGCCACGACGCCATGGTCACCGTGACCGTCGACGGCCTGGACGCCCCGGTGGAAGTCCGCGCGGCCGGTCCGCTCACCGTAGAACCCGGTGAGCGGACGGGGATCCGGGTCCAAGGGGAAGCGGTCCTGCATCCGTGAGACCTGCGCAGTGCTACGCCCCGGCTTCGTCGCTCCGGATCTGCAGTTGCCCGACACCGGGGACGAAGCGCCCGGCCCGGGCCGCGTAAAAGAGCGTTTTGTCCCGGCGGAGTTGTTTGGTTCGAGGTTTAGGTGTCGCGCCAGTTCGGGGTGGATTCGCGGGTGAGGCGTCGGCTTATCAGGTCGATCATCGCGATGTGGATTATGGCTTCGGAGCGGTGGGGGTGGGTTTCGTAGTCGCGGGCGAGTCGGCGGTGGTGCATGAGCCAGCCGAAGGTCCGCTCGGCCACCTAGTGCCGCATCAGACAACCTTTGCCCCGTAGTGATGTGACGCGCCGTTTGGATGCTGGTCCGGACGGCGCGGCGTCGTCAGGCTGTCCGGGTGGCAGAACGAGTAGGCGTCCGCGAGATCGATGACGACGAGGGGCAGCGCCTGTTGCGGATCATCCGCAGAGGCAGCGGGTCGGTGGTGACCTGGCGGCGGGCCCAGATGGTGCTGCTGTCCGCACAGGGCATGCCCGTGGCAAAGATCGCCGAGGTGACGTTCACCAGCCCGGACCGGGTCCGGGACGTGATCCACAACTTCAACGCCGACGGCTTCGACTCCCTCTACCCCAAATACAAGGGCGGCCGGCCTAGAGCGTTCACCCTGCCTGAGCGCCGGGAGATCAAGAAGATCGCCAAGTCCAAGCCGGCCGAGCACGGCCTGCCGTTTTCGACCTGGAGCCTGGTCAAGCTGGCCGACTTCCTGGTCGCCGAGGGGGTGGTCGACGACATCAGCCACGAGGGCCTTCGGGTCCTGCTCCGCGAGGAGGGCATCTCGTTTCAACGCATAAAGACCTGGAAGACCTCCCGCGACCCCGACTACGCCGCCAAGAAAGCCCGCGTTGAGCACCTGTACGCGATCGCCGACGGCGAGGTCATACCCGACGACGGCGAGCCTGAAGTCATCTTTTGCATGGACGAGTTCGGGCCGCTGAACCTCCAGCCCCATCCGGGACGGCAGTGGGCCGAACGCGGAGGACGGCACAAGGATCCCGAGCGGGAACCCCGGCCCCGCCGGCGGGCGACCTACACCCGACCGCACGGGGTCCGGCACCTGCTCGCCGCCTACGACCTGGGCAAGAACAAGCTCTACGGTCACATCAAGCCGACGAAGAACCGCACGAGGTTCCTGGAGTTCTGCCGCTACCTGCGCAGCCTCTACCCGCCGAAGATCCGCATCGCGATCGTGCTCGACAACTTCTCCCCCCACCTGACCACGACGAAGGACACCCGGGTCGGTGACTGGGCTGAGGCCAACAACGTGGAGCTCGCCTACACGCCGACCAACTCCTCCTGGCTGAACCGCATCGAGGCCCAGTTCACCGCTCTGCGCTACTTCACGCTGGACGGCACCGACCACGCCAGCCACAAGGAGCAGGGCAGCATGATCCGCCGCTACATCATCTGGCGGAACAAGCACACCGCCGATATTCGCTTGCGCACCCTAGTCACGCGGGTCAACGTCGCCTGACACCCGACGAAGGCAGAGAAGATGACCACGCAGACCCACCCCGTCGACCACGACCTCATCCAGGCCGCGGCGCACGTCGCGCGCACTCGCTGCCGGGGCGACAACCACACCATGGCAGCCGCAGCCCGCGCCAGCGACGGCCGGATCGTCACCGCGGTGAACGCCTACCACTTCACGGGAGGCCCCTGCGCCGAGCTGGTCCTCGTCGGCGCGGCAGCCGCCCAGGGCGCCTACGAGCTGGACACAATCGTCGCCGTGGGCGACCGCGACCGAGGGGTCGTTCCCCCGTGCGGACGGTGCCGTCAGGTCCTTCTCGACTACTTCCCCGCCCTCAAGGTCATCGTGGGCGGAGACGACCGCATCCGGACCGTCCTCATCACCGACTTGCTGCCCGAAAGCTACGTCTGGGCCGACCACCAGCTCGAGGTCGAGTAAGCCGCGCCACTCAGCACGGGCTGACACCGCCAGCCAGCAACAGGGCGAACGTTGGCTGACGCGGCACTAGTACTCCAGTGTGGTTTCGTGAGCTATCCAGCGGGTTCGTCGACGGTCCGTCGTCGGTAGTGGCTGCGTCGGGCTGTTGCCTGGTGGCGTCTGCGCCAGTTGGACCAGTGCAGCAGCCTGGCCGCTGTTACGGCCGGTGGGTGGAAGATGGCGGTGAGCAGGTGGCGGATTTCCGGGACGGTCAGGGTGATCGGATCGCGGCTGCGGGCGGGGTGGTGTGCATCGGCGGGCGGTTCGGGTGCCGCGTCGGCGGCGAGGGCGGTCAGGAAGGCCAGGGCAAGCATGGCGAGCGTGATGTGCCGGTGCCATGAGGTCCAGTGCCTGACCTGGTAGTGGTCGAGTCCGACCTGGCTCTTGGCGGCCTGGAAACACTCCTCGACGCTCCAACGGACACCGGCGACACGGACGAGTTCGGACAGGGGCACCTCGGTGGGTGACCAGCACAGGTAGAAGGCGAGTTCGCCGGTGGACCGGTTACGTCGGATGAGTAGGTGGCGATGGCTGCCGGTGCCGATGTGGAGCCAGGCCCAGTCGTAGTAGCGCGGGCCTTTCGCGCCGTTTCCGGCGCTCTGACGGTGCCAGGCCGTGGCGGGCAGGCGGCCGGCGACGGTATCCGCGCGGACGGGCGTGCGGCCGTGGTTGATCCTCACCCGGGTCGAGCAGGCGACGGCCATCACGTAGCCGATGCCGCGTGCCTCGAGGGCGGCGCGGAGCTGGGGGTCCTGGCCGTAGGCTTCGTCGCCGGTCACCCAGGAGGCGGTGATCCCGGCGTCCAGCGCGGCTGTGATCATCTCTTCGGCCAGACGGGGCTTGGTGGCGAACTGCACCGTCTCGGGTATCCCGGCCGCGTTGCGGCGTTCGGGATCAGTGCACCAGGACTGCTCTGGGAGGTAGAGCCGTCGGTCGATCAGGGCCCGTCCCCGGCTGGTGGCCAGGGCGAGGAACACGCCGACCTGGGCGTTCTCGATGCGTCCTGGGGCCCGTATTTCAATTAGTGCTCGGCAGAGGGGTGTTGGTGGGAGTCTGAGATATGACCTCGTGTCCGTCAGGCCGCGTTGCGGCTCGTGCTCTGCGAGCCAAGTTCGATCAGATCCTGCCGCACCTTGATGAGCGCCGCCGTCGGTTGTACCTGGCCAGTGAGGCGACGGCCCTCGGCCGCGGCGGGATCGTCCGGGTCGCCGCCGCCTCCGGCACCAGCGCGGCAACCATCGCGCGAGGCATGGCCGAGTTGGCCGGTTGCCCCTCACCGACCCTGCGGGTCCGGGCTCCAGGTGCGGGCCGCAAGCGGCTGACGGACACCGACCCTGGTCTGCTGCCCGCGCTGGAGTCGCTGATCGAGCCGCACACCCGAGGTG
>NZ_JBHWJT010000075.1:0-17653 GCF_042731325.1 Streptomyces sp. NPDC059866
GAGGGTCACCTTCAACCCGATCTGCGTGGTGCCACTGTGGAGGATCGCGTTCGTGAGCAGTTCGGAGACGATCGTCATCACGTCGCCGATCAGCGCATCGAGGCCGCAGTATCTGAGTCGTGCTGCGGTGACCCGGCGCATGATTCCTACGCGGCGTGCGTCCTCTGCACGGGGCGGGGCGTCACCCTCGCGGGGGGCGACCCCGAAGCGTTCGTTCATCACGTCCCCGTCGCGGCGGAGGGCCGCGCGAGGCTTCCGTTCGGCTGTCGTCGCTCCGGCACCTCTGGGGGGCATGAGGAAACTCCCTCGTTCCGGCCGGGGTCGCGCCGACGTTGAGCACCGCCACGGGGGTGGCTCAGCCGTCGGCACCCCGTACACGAGTCGCTTGGTGGGGTACGTACAAGCGAACCGTGGTGAAGCCGTCTCGGGCACCAGCAGCAAGGAACGCGACTGCCAAACGTGACACAAGATCGTTTTCGCGGCCGTGACAGCTAGATCTCGGAAGGTGACTTTCAGTCAGTTCCTCGAACAAGCCCTGTACTTGGACCATAGGTTGATACGGCGGCCGCGGTGCGGGCATACACCGCGAGACCAGGTCGACGAACGTGACTCAAGATCATCGGCAATGCGGGGGCGCATCATGGCGCGCGAGCGGAACGAACGGTTCGATGCCTTACTCAAAGAGGCAGGCTGGTCACGGGCTCAAGCGGCAAGCGCCTTCGTGCGGGTCGCGAACGAGAACAACCTGAGTGACTACACCCATATCGCGCGGCAGCACGTCCAGCACTGGGTGGCCGGTCACGAGCCGTCTGGGCAGGCACCCATAATCATGTGCGAGGCACTGTCCCGCCGTCTGCAGCGCGTCGTCACGACGATTGAAGCCGGGTTCACAGCGCTCGACTTTCCGGCGCGGGGAGCGCTGGACTGGCGCGTCGATCCAGTGATCGCGCTGAACAACTTGGGGAGCACTGACTTGGATCCGAACCGGCGCAGCCTGCTGCGGGGCGGCGTGTACTCGGCTGCCGCCCTGGCCCTGCCGGCAGACTCCTGGTGGGTCGAGATGGCGAAGGAACCGCCGTGCACAGAGCGGAAGGGACAGCGATTCGGCCGTAGTGATGTAGAGAGCGTGCGCGAGATGACGTTGGCCTTCTCGCGTATGGACCAGCGGCGCGGTGGTGGTCACGGTCGGACCGCCCTCGTTGAGTACCTCCGGTCCGACGTCGCCCGTTACCTGGTGGGCACATTCCCCAACGACCAGGTACGCCGCGACATGTACTCGGCCGCTGCCGAAGCCACGTACCTGTCCGGCTGGATGGCATTCGACAACGGTGAGCACGACGTCGCCGAGCCGTACTTCGCGCTTGGGCTGAAACTGGCTGCCCGCGCTGGAGACGCCCCTCTCTCAGGTCACATCCTGCGCGCCATGGCGCACCAGGCGCTCGATCTGGGCCTGTTCAACAAGGCGCTGGAGCTGTCCTCCGCCTCGGTCGTCGGACAGCGCTACGGGTCGGCAACACCACGGGAGCGGGCGCTGCTGGGCGTCGTTCACGCGCGCTGCCTCGCCGCGACCGGGCAGGAGAAGGCGGCGGCCAGGACGCTGCTGCGTGCCGAGGATGACCTGCGCAGCGCGCACGACGGCATCGAGGAGCCGAGCCGCACCTTCTTCTTCGGCGAGGCGTCGTTGGCTCACGAAACTGCCTGCGCGCTGCGCGACCTCAACGACAAGAAGGGTGCGGTCAGCCAGTTCGGGCGCAGCGTCCGGACCCGAGGGGCCGCTTTCAAGCGAACGCACGCGGTGACGCTCGGATACCTGGGAGCCATGCAGGTATCGGCAGGCAACGTTGAGGAGGCATGCGCGACGTGGTCTCGGGCCCTGGACGCCATGGAGGAGGGCATCTACTCCGGCCGGGCGCGGCAGCGCGTGGTGGAGATGCGGCAGCTTCTGTCCCCATACCGGCGCCGCGGCATACCCATCGCTGTCGAGCTCGAAACCCGGGCGGCCGACTACCTGCGCACCGTAGATTGATCATGTCACGCTGAGGGACGAGGGGAGCACCATGACGCTACAGATCGAGCCCATCGGGACTGTGGTTGGCGGCCGCAAGGAAGTCGCAGACGACTACTGGGGCGGTGTCGAGTCCATTATCCGCCTCGACCCAAAGTTCCCGTTCGACGTCGTGCGCGGCCTTGAGGAGTTCTCTCACCTGATCGTCACCTGGCACTTCAGCAAGGCATCCCCGGACGACGTTGCTCTGCATGCGCGCAGCCCACGCAACGACCCCCGGTGGGAGCCGTCAGGCACGTTCGCGCACCGCAATCACCGGCGGCCGAACCAGCTCGCTACCAGCTTCCCGCGGCTGCTCAAGGTCGACGGCCTGGACCTCCACGTCACCGACCTCGACGCCGTCGACGGTACTCCCGTGTACGACCTGGCTCCCTTCTTCGAGGAGATGGGGCCACGCGGTGAAGTGCACCAGCCCGCTTGGCCTGGCGAAATGCTGAAGGACTACTGGTCCCAGCCGTAGAGAACCGACGAGTGGGGACCATTGTGTCGGTAACCTCCGGTTCCGTCGGAATCGGTTTTCCCGGCGGTACCAAGGAACCCTTCGTCTACGGCACGCTCCAGTTCGGGGCCGTCCTCGATGGTCTGCTCGGGCGCATACCCTCGCGTTCTCCCGTCTCCGCGCCCGGATGGCGCACCGCCGCGCTCGCAGGCCGCATCTATCCCGGACTCGTTGTGTACGCACGCGGCGGCTCAAAGCACCCGGCGTACTACTGACCGACCTCACCGACGAGGAGTGGGGCCACGTCCGCTGGAGTGGTGTATCGACGGCCACTCGGTGATCTCGTTTTGAGGTTATGCGGTGAGTTCGGTGGGCAGGACAGTCTCGTCTGATTCTGACTCGATCGGGTGGAGGCGGGCCTTGGCGAGGAGCTCGCGGCCCATGTAGCGGCGGGCCTCGGTCCACTCGTCGTTCTGCTCGGCCAGCACCGCACCGACGAGCCGGATCACGGCGGTGCGATCGGGGAAGATGCCGACCACGTCCGTGCGACGGCGGATCTCCTTGTTCAGCCGCTCCTGCGGGTTGTTCGACCAGATCTGCCGCCAGATCTCACGTGGGAACGCGGTGAACGCCAGCAGGTCATGCTGGGCCGCGTCCAAGTGAGCTGCGGCTTTGGGGAACTTGGCCTCCAGAGCGTCCAGTACGTGTGTCATCTGGGCTTGGACCGCGTCGGTGTCGGGCTGCTCGAAGACGGTCCGCAGCAGTGTGGCCACCCAGGGCTGGGCCGATTTTGGAACCTGGCTCAGCAGGTTGCGGGCGTAGTGCGTCCGGCAGCGCTGCCAGGACGCGCCGGGCAGCACCGCACCGATGGCGTCGACCAGGCCGGCGTGGGCGTCGGAGATGACCAGCTGGACACCGCCCAGGCCGCGGGCGATCAATGAGCGCAGGAAGGCGAGCCAGCCTGCGCCGTCCTCGGCGGTGGCCACGTCCAGGCCGAGGATCTCGCGGTGCCCGTCAGCGTTGACGCCGACCGCGATCAAGGCGTGGACGTTGATGATGCGGCCGCCCTCGCGGACCTTCTGGGTGAGTGCGTCCACCCAGACGAACGCATACGGCCCGGCGTCCAGGGGCCGGTTGCGGAAGGCCGCGACCTGCTCGTCCAGGTGCCGGGCCATCGCGGAGACCTGGGACTTCGACAGCTGGGTCACGCCGAGAGACTCGGCGAGCTTCTCGACCCGGCGGGTGGAAACACCGAGCAGGTAGGCGGTGGCCACCACCGAGATGAGGGCCTGCTCGGCCCGGCGGCGCCGCTCGAGGAGCCAGTGCGGGAAGTAACTGCCCTGGCGCAGCTTGGGGATGGCCAGCTCGACGGTGCCGGCCCTCGTGTCCCACTCGCGCGAGCGGTAGCCGTTGCGATGGTTGACGCGTTCGTCGCTGACCTGCCCGTATTCGGCGCCGCACAGGGCATCGGCCTCCGCGGACATGAGCGCATCGGCGAAGGTTTTCACCATCGCGCGCAGCAGATCGGGACTCGCCGCGGCCAGGTTGTCTTCCGCGAGGGCGGGCAGGGGCACACTATCAGGTGCGGTCATCGTGCTGATCTCCTCCAAAGACTTGGTCGTCTTGAAAGATCAGCCGGTGGCCGTTCGTCTATGCGGGCTTCATTCCGACGCCGGAGCAAACCCCCGGATCAGGTCGAACCCATACACCACTTCTCTGGACGCAACCAGGAGTGGAAGATCCTCGACGCGTTCGAGGATGACCAATACGAGCTGCGGGAAGTCACGCTCTCCACCGGCCAACGCGCATGGACGTACGTATGGCCGGGTGGGGACGTCCTGCCAGAAGACTGGGATGCCGCTGCCTTCGCGGCCCAGCACCTCCAGGCGTACGCCGATCGATGCGCGCCGCTCGGGCCCGCGTGGTTGGCGCACGGCTCGCACATCGTGCCCTGCTTCACGGGCTTGCAGTGATGGATCCTGTCTTGTCAGTGCGCGGCGCTACGGTCTCGGTACAGGCCCCAACAACCCAGTGGGGGGAGGGACGTTCATGACCACAGCGCCTGGGCCTCGGCCTGGCGCCGGAGCCAGTGCCCGGCAGATCGCCGACCTGGCCCGCGCTGCCGAACGAAAAGCGCAACACCGCCGCGCCAAAGACACATTGCCCATCACCGTGGCATTCGCTGCCGTCAGCGGGTCGGGCAGCGCGTCCTACACCAACTGGCACGTCGGGCTCGCCACCGCGCTGGGCCTGGTGACGTTCGAGCTATGGCGCATCTACCGCCGCACGCAAAGCTCCTGGGCGAAGGGAGCCGCCGGCGAGCAGGCAACCGCCCGGCTACTGGCCCGGCTCGAGCGTCGCGGCTACGTAGTCCTGCACGACCGGGCCATCCCCGATTCCCGGGCCAACCTGGACCACCTGGTCATCGGGCCCGCCGGCGTCACGTATATCGACACCAAGGCCTGGCGCTCGAAACGGTCGACGGTCACGCTCGAGGACGGGACCCTGCGCTGCGACGGCTACGCACAGACCCGCGCGCTGGAGAACGTCGTCTGGGAGGCGCAGCAGGCCGCCCACGCTCTGGGCTGCGCAGTCCGCCCGGTCATCGCCGTCCACGGTGCCAGGATCCCCGCATCCCACGGCCGTCTCGAGACCAGAGGTGTCACCATCATCGAAGCCAAGCGCCTGCCCGGCCTGCTGCAAAACCTCCGCCCCCAGCCCGGATGGACCATCGCCCGCATCACCGCCACAGGGCAACGCGCCGAGCAACAACTGCCTCCACACGCTCGATGAAGCACCCGCGAGCGCAGGAGGGAGACGAGGCTGACTGGGAAGGTGGAGGCTACCCGGCCCGGGGTACGGCGGGGCGCTGGTGCGGCTGGCGTAGGGTGACGCCCTTCCAGTAATAGGGACACGAGGAGTCGATCATGGCTGCAGCAGACGAGGAACCATCAGAGATCGATAAGCAGGACGTCCCGCTCTCTGGCGGCCGAACGCTGAGGGTGACCGAGTACAGCAACGGCAGCATCCAGATAGCGGTGAAGACCGGATCTCCCTACGTGATCACGAGCCTCGAACAGATCGACAACGAAGCCGTGCTGAAAATCTCCCCGGACGCGAGGGGTCGAATGCCCACAAGAACTGGGTCCGTGACCACAGCAGGGGCGACAACGAACTGTCGTAGGCAGCGAGCAGCCTTGTGAAGGGCCCCGTCACCCCAGTTGCAGGAGCTGCCTGCCCGTCCCGCGCCAAGAAGACCATTGCCTCTCTACACCGTCGTCACCTCCAATCCAACCGGTCGAACCACCCACCGAGCCAGCCAGCCAGCAGCCCGGCACGGGATCAGGTCCGGCGCCAGGCAAATGGCCTCGATATCGCCGCCAAGAACCAAGACCCCCGCAGCATCCCCCCACCGCCCCACTGGCCGGACACCCCAACAAGCCAGTGCAGCGAACCCGGAAGACGACCTGCGGGGCGCCGGTCGAAGCCATTCGGCAAGTCGTGGCCAGAGGACGCGCCCAGCGTGGACGATCGCGGCTGTACGCGATTCGGGCGCGCCAGCGTGACGCGGATCACCTACAAACGAAGGTACGCACCGAGCGTAGCCAGACCCGCACTCCCCCGGTCCCGGAATCCATCAACTCCCGCCCACACAGGCGTCATCCGCCCTACCCGGGAAACGACACCGCCCTTCACCAACCAGACGACACCATCAACACCAACCGCCCACCACAACCCGCCCCACAGCAGTGAAAACAGATGACGCCCACCCAGTGAAAAAAACCACGACGCCCATCACCATCGCGGTGATCACGCCCCGAGCGCGAGCAAGTTCAGCACGACAGCCCTCTTCAGCAGGTCATCACGGCACTCCAGTGCCAAGGTACGCACCTCCGCGTTCACCGGCTCTACAAGTTCCGCGAGCGCAGCGACTTCCTGCAGCAGACCGCCGACGCCATTGAGGAAGAGGCCAACGCGGTCGCACTCGGCGCCGGTCCCTCCAGCGATTTCGGCCCTGACCAGGAGA
Source organism: Streptomyces sp. NPDC059866 (assembly GCF_042731325.1). Lineage (NCBI taxonomy): Bacteria > Bacillati > Actinomycetota > Actinomycetes > Kitasatosporales > Streptomycetaceae > Streptomyces > Streptomyces sp. NPDC059866. The sequence continues at coordinate 6,532 of NZ_JBHWJT010000075.1, forward strand.
TCGACTGCTGCCGTTCGATCGCGCAAGGCCGCATAAGCGAATTATCGTGAGGTCATGGACCCCCGTCGGCTTCGGCTCGTCGCGAGACTCCTGAGTGTCGGGTCGATCGAGGAGATCGCGGCGCTCGCGGAACAGATCCCGGAAGTGCTGACCCCCGAGTTCGAGCTGATGATCGCGGAGCTGATCCAGCAGGCTCTGGCCCGGGGTGAACCGGAGATGGCAGTCGCGCTCGCGGACCGGGCCGACGCGCTCCAGGCGCTGCGTGGGGCGGAACCGGCCGAGGCAGGGCTCTTCGAGCTGCTCATGCGGGTGCCCTTCGCAGACCGGGTGATCGAGCTGGCGGACGTCGGCGACTGGAACTCCTGGCTGATCATTCTCAGGGAGGGGCCCGACCTCTTCGGCAAGGCGTTCCTCGACTATCTGGACCGCTGCAGGCCGCATGTCACTGAAGGAGAGGCCTACCTTTTGGACGTGCTGGCGGCGTTCCTCTCCGAATGCGCGGACGTCGGGCCGGACGCCGCGGTCAGCCGCTGGCGGTCCTCCGCAGAGGTGGGCGAGGCCACGGAACTGCCAGCGGAGTTCAGCCTCGCCGCCCTGTCCCATCTGGTCGACCGCTTCGGGGACCAGGACGACGCGGTCGCCGCGCAGGCCCTCGGCAATCTGGGCGTCCTGTACTACCAGCGACGGGCCGGTGACCAGGGACAGAACCTCGAGAGGGCCGAGAGCCTGCTGCGCGAGGCGATCGAGATGGCCGACAGGCATGGGGCGACCAAGCCGAGAGCGCAGGCGCAGCAGGCCCTCATGAACGTGCTCCTCGCCCGGGATCCGCAGCGCAACGTGAAGGAGGCCCTGGACCTGTCCCTGGCGGCCCTGCGGGGATGGGAGAAGCATGAGGACCCCGAGATGTGGGGCCTGATCATGACCAGCCGGGCGAACACCCTGGCGGAACTCGGCCGCCTGGAAGAGGCGATCGACTGTTACGCGGCGTCGCTGACCGTCTTCACCCGCCCCGCGAGCCCCAAGCGGTGGGGCATCTCCATGTTCGGGCTCGCCAACGCCCACGTCCGCCGGGGACGGCGCGACGGCAACAGGGCGGATTTCGAAACCGCTCTCACCCTGCACACCGAGGCCGCCGAACTTCGGACGCGTGAACAGGACGAGCGGCGCTGGGCGATGACCCAGGAGAGCCTGGGCTGGTGCTATCTCCTCCGGGACCGGTCGGCGGAACGAAGGGAGGACGTCGACCTAGCGGTCGGGCACTTCAACGCCGCCCTCGAGTACTACGTGCCCGGAACCGTGGAGCGGCCGGGGATCATGCACGGTCTCGGCCGTGCCCTCCTCGCCCGCCATGAGGAGACCGCGGATCAGGCCGACCTCGCCGCGAGCAAGGCCGCCCTGCAGGAGGCGCTGGAGGGCACGGCGAAGATTGATCGCAGGGACGCACACAGCGCCCTCGCGGCAGTGCACCTCCGGCTTGCTCCCGCCGACTCGTCGGCTCACACCGCCGCCGTGGCCCACCAGAGCGCCGCGCTCGAGTTCACGTCCGCGGAGAACGAGCCGCAACGCTGGGCCGACGAGGCCTTCCTGCTGGCTAGGATCCTGCTCGAGCGCGGCGGAACGCACCAGGGCGAGGACCACGAGAAGGCCATCAGCGTCCTGACCAAGGCGCTGGCACTGGCGGAGCAGCCTGTGAGTCGGGCCCGGATCCTCGAAGCGCTGGGCATGGCACACACGTGGCGTCCTTTCGGCCACAGGGACGCCGACGCGCGCAAGGCCATGAAGTTCTACCGAGAGGCGCTCGCGTCCTTCACGAAGGAGAAGGACGCAACGCTCTGGGCGAGCGTGCACTACGCGATGGCCGCATCGATCCTGGAACACGCAGCTCCCGGAGGCGACGACGATCAGGAGCGTCTGGCCGAGGTCCTAGGCCTGCTGGAAGAGGCCGGCGCCGCGATCCAGCCGGACGATCGCCGGGGGATCACGAGGATCGAGAATCTGGTGGGCGCGGCGCATCTGGCCTACGGAAATCGCGAAGACGCGATCGCCCCCTTGGCCCGGGCCAGGGCTGGCTACGCCAGGCTCGGTCTGGCCGAGGAGTTCGCGGACGCCCAGCGCCAGCTGGCCCGCGCCTACGGTCCGGCCGACCGCAGGACCGTCAGGGCCGCGATAACCGCGCAGCGGATCAGGCCGATGACCGAGTACCCGTTCGACTTCGGAAAGGCGGCAGAACTGCTGGGTCACGCCCTTCTCCGCCAGGGCGAGCCGGAACGCGCCGGGCACGCCTACCGCGACGCCGTCAGGGCGCGGCGGTGGGCGATGAGCGTGGTGACCCTCCCCACCGACCGTGACCTGGCCCGCAGACACTTCGGCGGGAACATCGCGGAGCAGGCGTGCCTGTGCTTCGCTCGGGCCGCCGAACATGCGGGGGATGATGACGGCCCTCGACTGCTGGCGCTCGCGGTCGAAAGCCTCGACGAGGGACGGATGGGCGGCTTCCCCGAGCTCGAGACCGCACTCGCCGACGCGCTGGCCCGGCACGATCCAGGTCTCCTTGAGGAGTACCGGGCCACGGCCGCCTCGCTGCAGAGTCTCATGGGCATGGACCGGTCGACGCTCACCGGGAGCCTCATCGGCCCACGCGCCTCCATCCCGGACGTCGAGACCTGGCTACGCGCCAGAGACGCCGCGATCACCGCCCGGGCCAGGTACAGCGCCGTCCTCGACCGCATCAGGGCCGCAACCGGCCTGGACATGACGGTCGGACCGCTATCCCTCCAGGAGATCTCTGGGCTGCTCGGCCCTGACGAGGCCCTGGCCTACGTGCTGTGCGATGAGGGCGAAGGAACAGACAGGCAGCTGCTGCTCCTGGTCCTGCCGGACGGGACGGTGCAGACGCATTGGTCCAATCCGGGGTCGAGGCCTTCTTCGACGTCTCGCTCTGGCTGCCGAACCAGGGTGTCGGCCAGCAGATCGGCGGCGACGGCTTCGTGAAGCACCTCGCCCGGGCGCTGGAAGCGGCCTTTCCCCTTGCCGCCGAGCGGATCTGCGTCCCGCTGGCCTCGATGCTCCGCGCCTCCGGGATCAGCCGCGTCCTTCTGGTGTCCTGCGGCGTTCTCGGGCATTTCCCCCTGCATGCCTGTCCCTCCTGTGCCGACGACGCCGTTGCTCTGGGAGAGGAGTTCGACGTCTCCTATATCCCGTCCGCTGCGGTCCTGAGATCACTGCGCGCCCGGTCAGCGAGCCCGCTGCGGACACGCTTGCTCACCGTCAGCGACCCGATGCCCCATCCCAGACCGCTCAGGTTCGCCGCGGTCCAGCAGGCCCGGATCACCGACGCCGCCCGCAGGAGCGGGATGCCCGTGCGGACGGTGGCCGAGTACGAGGCGACGCGGGAGGCGTTTGAGACCGCGGTGCGCGATGCCAGCCATGTGGACTTCGCCTGCCACGGCTGGCTGGACCAGCTCCAGGCCTTCGACTCGGGTATCGAGCTCGCCGACGGTCCGGTCACGCTGCGCCACCTGCTGGACTCCAGGCTGCTCGAGGGGGTCTCCCTGGTGACGCTGACCTCCTGCCAGAGCGCCGTGGCGGCCGGCGGCCCTTTCGAGGACGAGCCGGTCTCGCTCGCCACCGGATTCCTCATGGCGGGGGCGCGAGCCATCCTGGGGACCCTGTGGCTGGTGGACGATCTGGCCACCACGCTGCTCGTCGCGCGGTTCTACCGGCATCACCTCCTCGACGGCCTGCCGCCCACCCGGTCACTGGGCTTGGCCCAGAGCTGGGTGCGCTCGCTGACCGCCGCAGACACCGCCGCGGAACTGGGCGACCCGGCGCCGTCCGACTCATTGCACCGGCAGATCCGCCCGTTCTCCCATCCACTCTACTGGGCCCCTTACGTACTCACTTCGGGATGACACATGGACTCTCCGCTGACCGTGGCTGACGTGTGCACTCGCGCGGACGCGGTGCTGTCCGACGAGACCGAAGGCGTGTCCGCCACCGGTCTCGTGCTGATCGGCGACCCGGCCTGCGGCCTGGTCCACGGCGTCGTCGCGAGCGAGTACGCGGCGGAGTCCCCACAGGCCGCGCTGCTCGTGCCAGGCAGTCTTCCGCTGGACCGCGCCTTCCGGGTCCTGCTCGAGCATCCGACGATGCGGTGGCTGGTGACCGAGACCGGCGGGGTGGTGGCGCGCGAGCGCATCATCCCGCCTTCACTCGACCACCTCGGCGGAACCCGGCACGGGCTGTCCGGCGATCCCGTCGCGCCCGGCAGCGGGCTAGCCTTCCGCTGCCCGGCAGAACCGGACGATCATGTCTTCAGCGCCCCGCAGATCGAGGTGTGGACCACCGACCTCAAGGCCCGCTGCCCAGTCGACGGCCGGGTGATGACGGCCTTCCTCCCGGAGGAGTGACGTGTACGGCGCCTTCATCAACCGGTTCGGAAGCCTGCTGGACCGCAGATTCCTGCTGGGCAGCTGGTTTCCGGCCCTGTGCGGGTCGCTTCTGCTCAGCACCGCCTACGCACTCGCCCACGGCTGGCGGAAAACCGTCAAGCAGTGGGAGGGCTTCGGCGCGCCAGCCCAGCTCTGGCTGGGCGCCGTCGCGATCGCCGCGGTGACGCTGGTCGCATTCCTGCTCCATGTCGCGCCCGTCATCCGGCTGTTCGAGGGTTACCCCTGGCCCGGCCCGATCAAGCAGTGGGGGCGGAAAAGGCAGACAGCCCGCAGAGAACGCAAGTCCGAAGCAGTATCGCTGCGCGACTACCCCCGCAACCGGGAGCTGATCCGGCCCACCCGCCTGGGCAATCTCCTCACCGCAGCCGAGGAGTATTCCTATCTGCGGTACCGGATCGACGCGGTGGTGTGGTGGCCACGGTTCGTCCCGGTCTTCGCCCAGACCTTCCGTGACCAGATCGACGAGGCGCTGCTGCCGCTCATCGCGCTGACCAGCTTCAGCCTCGCCCTCTCCGCGGGAGGAACGGCCGGGGCCGCCCTGCTGGTGTTCTCCGGCCACTGGGCGGGCGGGCTCCTCTATGCCGGGGCGTCCTTGGCGATCGCCGTGCTGGCCTACCGGGCCGCGCTCGCCCAGGCCGGATGGTACGCCTCCTGCATCCGCGTCGGCTTCGACCTCTACCGGCACGAGGTCCTGCTGGCCATGAAGCTCACCCTGCCGGCCGATCTGATCGCGGAACGGCGCCAGTGGGAAGAACTCACCCAGTGGGTCTACCGCGGGGAGCCTCCCGCCGTTCCATGGCCGTACGTCCAACCTGAGCCTCCCGCGCTTCCCTGGCCGTACGTCCGACCTCCGGCAGCCGGGTCGTGAAGCCGCCGATCCGGGCTTCGACGTCGAAGATCTGGAAGCCCCGCGCCGCAACGTGCTGGTCTTCCACGGCGTGGGCGGCATCGGGAAGTCGGCGCTCTCCCGCAAGCTGGAGGCCGCTCTCGCCGGCGCCGACCAGCGTCCCGCCCAATGAAGATCTGAGGCTGAACGTCGGGAGTGGACACCGGGTTTCATGCGACGAGTGACAGCGTACGTGACGTGATGAGTTGCTGTTCGAACTCGGCCGGTGTGAGGCAGCCGAGCGCGGAATGCCGACGGCGCCGGTTGTAGTACGACAGCCAGCGGAACAGCTCCAGCCGAGTCTGTGTCTTCGAGGTCCAGCGTCTGCCGTGGAGCAACTCGCGCTTGAGGCCCTGGAAGAACGACTCGGCCAGGGCACAGTCATAGCTCGAGCCGACCCGGCCCATGCTGCGCCGGATGCCGTGCCGGCGGCACACCTCGGCGAAGGCGGCCGCGCTGTATCGGGCGCCCCTGTCCGTGTGGAAGACGACGCCGCGAAGGCGGCCGCCGCGGGCGGCCACGGCCATCTCGATCGCGTCGGTGACCAGCGAGGTGCGCCTGTGGTCGGCGATCGACCAGCCCACCACCCGCCGCGAACAGATGTCGATCACCGTGGCGGGACAGAGCCACGTCGCGCCGACGGCTGTGCAAGTGATGTCGCCGCACCATTTGGTGTTCAAGGTGTCCGCGGTGAAGCCGCGCATCACCAGGTCCGGCGCGGGCGGCGCGGTCCTGTCCGCGATCGTCGTCCGCTTCTTTTCCCGCAGGTGCCGGCCGACGATGTGGTTGATCCGCATCAGCCGGGCGACGCGCTTGCGGTTGATCCCCCGTCCCCTCGCACGCAATTCGCCATGCACGCGCGGAGCCCCCTACGCCCCCTGGTGTCCGGCATGGACGGCGCGGATCCCGCTCACGGTCTGCTTCTCCTCGGCCCGGCGCCCGGTTCGGGCCTGCTCGGTGGCCAGGTGCCGGCAGCAGTCGGAGCGGGACGCCCCGAACACCCGGCAGATCCGCTTGACGCCGAAGCCGGCGCGGTTCTCGGAGATGAAGTCCCAGCGGCAGGGGCTCACTTCACCTCCCGGGCGAAATGGGCCGCTGTCCGGCGCTGGATCTCGCGCTCCAGCTGCCACTCCTGCCCGGCCTCGAGCAGCCGGGCGTTCTCGGCCCGCAGCCGGGCCGGCTCCTCCTCCGGGCTCACGCTGCCGTCGCGGCCCACGGGCGCGGTCTGGGCCTCGTCCTTGCGCACCCAGGTCCGCAGCGACTCCGCGGTGATGCCGAGATCCGCGGCCACCGCCGCATACGTCCGCTTCCCGGCCGCGGCGCGGTAGAGCGCGACGGCGTCCCTCCGAAACTCCTCCGGATACGGAGACCTGTGTCCCACCCGGACCATCACGATCCATTGTCGGGGTGTCCACTCCAAAGGATCATCCTCACCTACCGCCTCGCCCAGAGCAGGGCACAACGGCAAACCCCCAGCTGGCCTCCCCGCCAGGAGGATGCGACCTTGGCTCAGCCGACCCTACGGCTCGGCCGGACCCGCACCAGCAAGCCCAGTCACCCACGCCGACCCGGAGGCGGTTCATCGAAGAGACCGAGTTCGTCATCGCTGGGGGCCTCAAAGAGCTTCACGTACTCCTCGAGCATCTCGCGGGTGATCGGGGCTGCCCCACTCCCACCCGCCGCGTTGCGGGCTTCGAGACGGCGACACAGTTCATCGATGGACGCCGAGAGGTAGTGCAGTTCCACAGGAACGCCGAGAGCACGCGCCCCGAGACGCTTCTCATCCCGCTCCGAACGCGCCCAGAAGCCGAACTCCAAGATCACAGCCTGTCCGAGCTTCAACAGCTCCTGGGCATGTTCCCAGAATCGCCTCTCAAGGCGGTCACGTATTCCTTCGTCAAACAGGTCAACGCAGAGATCCGCCATCCACTCGTCCGGGCACAAGCGCACCGCCGGCATCGCACTCGCCAGACGTTTGGCCAGCGTCGTCTTCCCGGCGCCAGGAAGCCCGCACAGCAAGATCAGCCTCGGCTCGGGCCTCGCATCCACCAGCTGCCTCCACGGCGCCTCACGATCACCACTCCTGCACATGCTGACGCAGTCGAGCCAGCTCACGGAAACGGTTTTCGCTGAGACGGGCACAGGGGCTTGCCCGAGCCGCTCGGCGAGCGGGGCAGGTCCAGGCTTCTTGGGCTTCCGGCGCGGCTGGGTCATCGCAACATCCCTCAGGGCAGGTGTTGCAACGACCTATAGAACCCAAGTTCCCAAGTGGAGCCACTTCTCATCCCTGAGGCCAGCCTAGGGCGCCGCGCCGTGTGACAGCCTGTTGTCAAGCCTCGCCGTGGCTGGTTGGCAGGTTGTTCGTCGGCCTTCGTCCGCGCTGCATGAGCCGAACCAACTCGGGGTCTGTTCAGGCGGGTCGGGTGAGCGGGGCGAGCAGGCCGTCGCCGGGCCATAGATCCTGTTCGGCCACGAGGCCGGCGAGGAACGCGTCGACCTCGGCCAGCACGGCGGCGCGCTCAGTGGGCCCGTATGCGATGAAGTCGTCGGCTGCGGCGTCGTAGGCGCGCACGTGGCTGTGCGGGCCGGTGCAGACGAGGGCGCGCGCGATCTCGGGCAGGCCGAGGCTGAGGGCATCGCAGTCCCCGGAGCGGACGAGCTGCAGCAGGTCGGTGGTGACGCGCTCCCAGTCGCCGACGGTCGGCCAGTCGGCGCCTCCGCCCAGTTCGTGGGTGAGGGTGGCCAGCGGGATGATCTCGCCCGGCTTGCGTCCTTGGGTGAGGAGGTCGTGGATGCGGGCGCCGTCGGGCTGGCGCACGTGCAGGGGAACTTCACGGCGATCAGTTGAGGAACGACGTGGAGGCCGACGGTGCTACTGCGGATCTCAACCCAGAGCACGGCGTGTCAGTGTTGGCTCGGTCGCGAGTTGGGTGAGCGATGCCTTCTGCTTTTGGTCAGGTCAGGGCGGGGTTGCCGCAGCATTTCTTGTACTTGCGGGAAGAGCCGCACCAGCAGGGGCCGTTGCGGGGCGGGGGCCATGTTCGGGCCTGGCCCCGGGCCGCAAGGTCGGCGGCGTACTCGGCCCGGGTGTCCCCGTCCTGCGGGGAGAGGGCCTCGTTACGGATGAATTCCTCGAAGTCGCTCACGCTGCCCTGGGCGATGCCCAGATGCGGTTCGCCTTCCTCGGACAGGCGGAGCAGGATTTCCTCGACGTGGCGGATGTGATCGTGGTGATCGGCCCCGTAAGCATCTGCCAGCACGGGCCACCGGGCGAGGAGTTGGGTGAACTCGGGCTCGGGCCAGAACAGTGCGCAGGTCATGCGGGGCCTGGAGAGGGCGGCGCGGCGTGCGGCGGCCTCGGCGGTGAGTTTCTCGATCGAGGCGCGCAGGACGTCGGGGTCGCCGCTCTCGGCGGCCCTGAGGTGATCTGGATCGTGCAGATCGTCCAGAGTGCCGGGTCCGCGGAGGAGAGCCGGACGGTGCACGTGGAGTTCATCGGCGAGACGGTCGAGGTCGTCGTGCGGCTGGCCATGCCGACGCCGGACCCGGTGGCGGCCGATGGCAAGCATCTCAATCCCACTGGGGTCGGGAGAGTCCTCGATAGCGGTGCGGGTGAGAGGTGTGACGGGGCCAAGGAGATGGGTGAGGCCGGCGGTGAACCAGTCTGCGGCGTCCTGGAATTCGCCAGCGGTTTCGAAGGCCTCGGCGACGAAGTTCCAGGCCCCGGCATCGGTGGGGTGCTGGCGTCGCAGCTGTGCGGCCGCGTCACGGGCCTCATCGGTCCGGCCGGCTTCCCACAGGGTGTTGATCCGGTATGCCTCGATCAGGTGCGGCTCTTCGCAGCCCGTATCCAGCAACTGCTGGTAGAGGGCGAGAGCGCGGTCGTGCCGACCGGCGTCGCTCCAGCCGGCGGCTGCGTCGAGGAGGATTTCCTCGCGTTCTTCGGGGTATTCCCGGGCCAGCGCTTCCAGCCCCTCCGCTTCCAGGGCGGGATTCCGCTCGACGGGGGCCGTGCGTTGCGGAGTTGGGCGGCGCTTGCGGGACATACGACCACACTACCGACGAGACGTCGACCGATTGGGCCAGTGCCGAAACCCCGCTCCGAACGGGTGAGGATCGCGGCCCAGTCCCTGCCCGGGGGCGCCGCGGACACGGGAGCCGGGGTCGGGGTCTGGGTGGTCTGGGCAGTGCGGAAGGCTTGGTGGCCTGAGCCGTCGCATCGGTGAGGGAAACGGCGACATCCTCGGCATCGATCTCGAGGGTGATGCGGCGCTGCCCCTCTTTGTCGTTGAAGGTGCGCTGCCTGCCGGTGACGATCACGCGGGGGCCGCGGGTCAGGGACTACGCCGCATTTTCACCAGCCTGCCGGCCAGCGAGATCCCGCTGGCCGCCGACAACGGCGGCGTCACAGCGTAGAGGTCCTGGGAGTACGTCGTACGCAACGCCCTCGAGCATCTCCCCGCGGCCGCGCGGTCCCGCCCGGAAGCCGACCGGCGGACATCGCTCTGGCCGCCCTGCGTGAGCGCGGCGACATCCGGGACTCGCTGCCTCCCTCGCCCGCAAGCACGGAGGCAGCCCCGACGTCTGGTCGCGCGCCGTGAACGCAGCGCGCACCCTGCTCACCGACCCGACCACCTGATCACCTCACCAGCCGAAGGACGAACCCCGATGCCCAGCTATCAGCTCCGCGACACCGCCACCCAGCAGTTCCTCGCCCGGGACCTGGCCGACTACCCCGCGGCCGAGGCCGCCCTGGACCACCTCCACGACGAGCTGAACGCGACCTCGCGGCCAACGGCGAAGGCGCCGGGCGCATCCGGCTGCGCCTCGACATCGAGAAGGTCACCGCCGGCCTCACCGAGGCCGTCGGCCACCACGTGCTCATCCTCGGCGTAGACGACCACACCGACCCCCCGCCCGCGCTGTAGCCGACGGAGCTGACCCGCGATACGTCGCCCGGGAAACCGGCGCCTCGCCCCCACACGCTGCGCCGCGCTGCCTCGTCGGCGCCACGAACGACCTCCCCACCCGCCCAGCATCATCAGCGAGAAGGCGGGCCCAGCCGCGCAGTTACCGAGGCCGTGGCACCAGCCTCATGCGACCGGCACAGCGGACGGCTTCGTCAGCGTAGGCGATGCGGCCCGTGGCGACGACGATCTGGTCGTGGGCCCTAAGCCCGAGGCCGCAGGGCCCTATGGACAAGCAGCGCGCTGGTGGGCGGTGGTCGTCAGTCGCGGGTGGCGCCTTCGGGCCAGAGCACCCTCACCGGTACGCCCTTGTGACGCGCATAGGTGACGACGTCGGCTGTGCCGCCGTGGCCGCGCGCGGGTTGGCCGTCCCAGACGGCGAGAAGTTCGCCGACCTGGTCGACGAGGAGTTCACTGCCCGCCATGTGGGCGTGGGAGCCGGAGGTGTCGAGCCCGGTGCGGTGGATCTTCACGGCTCGGCGGAGGAGTTCGTCGTAGGTGGGGTGATGCCAGTCGGGCAGGTCCGCGCGATACTGCTCGGCCGGCAGGACGACCTCAATCTGCCCACCGTGATCGAGCACCGTCTGGGCGAACCAGGTGTCGGGGCCGTCGGCGATGCAGCTGACGCCAACCAGGTCCGTGGCTCCGTACGACGCGACCGCCTCGGTGAACAGAGCACGCACCTGCCGTTCGACCTCATCGGACAGGCCGCGGTGTCCGGTGATCCCGACTCTCATATGTGAGGGTTCCTCCGATGTCTCTAAGCTTGTCGTTTAACCCGCTGCTGTCGGACGCGTGCGCGAAGCGGGGGACAACAG
>NZ_JBHWJT010000076.1:0-16974 GCF_042731325.1 Streptomyces sp. NPDC059866
GCCGATGAGCGTGAGCGTGTGGTGGGGGTGTGGAGCAGCGGTTCGGTGGTGGAGGTGCCGGAGGGCACGGCACCGACTCTGTTCGAGGCGCGGGTTGCTGAGACACCGGATGCTGCGGCGGTGCTGTCGGCGGACGGCAGCACGGTGTATTCGTACGGTGAGCTGAACGCGCGGGCGAACCGGCTGGCGCGGCTGCTCGTGGAACGGGGTGTGGGGCCGGAGCAGTTGGTGGCTCTGGCGCTGCCTCGTTCACCGGAGCTGATTGTTGCCGTCCTTGCGGTGTGGAAGGCGGGGGCGGCGTATCTGCCGATCGACACCGGCTACCCGGCCGAGCGGATCCGCTTCATGCTCGAGGACGCCCGCCCAGCGCTCGTCCTGAGCCACACGACCCTCGCCAGCCTGTGGGCGGACGGCACCCCCACCGCCTTCCTCGACGATGCCGCCGTACAGGACCGGTTGGCCGATGCCGAGACGGCCGGCCTGGCCACCGCGCCGGACCCCGAGCATCCGGCATACGTCATCTACACCTCGGGTTCGACGGGTGTGCCCAAGGGTGTGGTGGTGGCGCATGCCGGGTTGGTGAACCTGGTGGCGTCCTCGGGCCCGGAGTTGGGGCTGGGTCCGGGCAGCCGGGTGTTGCAGTTCGCGTCGCCGAGTTTCGATGCGGCGACGTGGGACTGGAGCCTGGCGCTGTTGTCGGGCGCGGCCCTCGTGGTGGCCGACACAGAGGAGTTGGCGCCGGGGGAGGCCCTGACGCGTGTGCTGCGTGCCGCGGGCGTGACGTACTGCATGGTGCCGCCGTCCGCCCTGAGCGTCATGGACGCGGCCGACGTTCCGGCGTCGACGACGGTGGTCGTCGGTGGTGAGGCCTGCGGTCCGGATGTTGCCGGGCGTTGGTCCGTGGGGCGGCGGATGGTCAACGCGTACGGTCCGACGGAGGCGACGGTCTGCGCGACCTTGAGCCGGCCTCTCTCCGGCGCGGTCGTCCCGCCGATCGGCCGACCGATCGGGAACGTGCGCGCGTACGTCCTGGACGGGGGCCTGTCTCCGGTGCCGCCCGGGGTGCCTGGTGAGTTGTACGTGGCGGGAGCTGGGCTGGCCCGCGGGTATCTGAACCGGCCGGGGCTGACCGCGGAGCGGTTCGTCGCCGATCCCTACGGGCCGGCCGGCTCCCGTATGTACCGCACCGGGGACCTGGTGCGGTGGAGCAGCGACGGCACGCTGCAGTTCCTGGGGCGTGCCGACGACCAGGTCAAGCTGCGCGGCTTCCGTATCGAACTGGGCGAGATCGAGGCCGCGCTGACGTCGTGCCCGGGCGTGGCCGTCGCCGCCGCCGTCATCCGGGAGGACCGGCCGGGTGACCGGCGTCTGGTCGGCTACGTCGTGCCCGAAACCGCAGGCGGCGCCGAACCGGCCGCAATACGCGGCCAGTTGGCCGGACGTCTGCCGGAGTACCTGGTGCCCGCGGCCGTGGTGGTCGTGGATGCGCTGCCGTTGATGCCGAACGGCAAGCTGGACCGTAAGGCGCTGCCCGCACCGGACTACAGCGGTACGTCGGCATCGTCGGCGCGGGCTCCGCGTGATGCGCGTGAGGAGATCCTGGCCGGGCTGTTCGCCGAGGTCCTCGGCCTCGACCAGGTCGGCGTGGACGACGGGTTCTTCGAGCTGGGCGGGCACTCGCTGCTCGCCATGCGCCTGATCGGCCGCGTACGCGCGGTGCTGGGAACGGATCTGGCGATCCGGGACCTGTTCGCGGCACCGACGGTCGCCGCCCTGGCCCAGGTGGTGCAGGCCACCACGAGCCCGGCCGGCCGACCGGCACTGGTACCCGTGGCGCGCCCGGAGCCGATGCCGCTGTCCTTCGCCCAGCGCCGCCTGTGGTTCCTCCACCGCCTTGAGGGGCCCAGCCCCACTTACAACGTGCCGGTGGTGCTGCGCCTGTCCGGCGCGCTGGACACGGACGCCCTGCGCACCGCACTCAATGACGTGGTGGAACGGCACGAAGCCCTGCGTACCGTCTTCCCCGACATCGACGGCCGGCCCCGCCAGCACATCCGCCCGGCCGCCGAAGCCCGCCCCGACGTGACCGTCGAGACGCTCACCGAGGCGGAGCTGGCCGGCGCGGTGGACCGCGCCGTGCGCCACCCCTTCGACCTCGCAACCGAACTCCCCCTGCGTGCCTCGCTGTTGACCCTCAACGACACAGCGGACGAGCATGTCCTGGTCCTGGTCATCCACCACATCGCCGGAGACGGCTGGTCGATGGGCCCCCTGGCCCGCGACCTGAGCACCGCGTACGCGACCCGGCGCGCGGGCCGGGCCCCGACATGGGAGCCCCTGCCGCTCCAGTACGCCGACTACACCCTGTGGCAGCGCGAGTTGCTGGGCGACGAGAACGACCCGGACAGCGTCCTCGCCACCCAGATCAGCTACTGGAAAGACACCCTCAGCGGCCTCCCCGACCGCATCGAGCTGCCCACCGACCTCGCCGGGAAGGCAGAGGGCGACCGGCGAGGGGAAGTGGCGGAGCTGTCCTTGGCGGCGGATCTGCACGCGGACCTCGTCCGGGTGGCGAAAGGCCATCGCAGCACCGTGTTCATGGTGCTGCAGTCCGCCCTCGCCGTCCTGCTGCACCGCCTCGGCGCCGGAACGGACATCCCCATCGGCACGCCGACGGCCGGTCGACCGCAGCAGGAACTGGACACCCTCGTCGGCAACTTCGTCAACACCCTGGTGCTGCGCACCGACCTGTCCGGCGACCCCACCTTCACCGAACTCCTGGAGCGGGTCCGCGAGACCGACCTCAACGCCTACGCCCACCAGGACGTACCGTTCGAGAGTGTGGTGGAGGCGCTCAACCCCACCCGTTCCACGGACCATCAGCCGCTGTACCAGGTGATGCTCACGCTGCAGAACCACGAGGGGCAGCAGCTCGACATCCCCGGTCTGACCGTCGAGACCTCCTCCTGGAACACCCGGGCAGCGCGCCGGGATCTGACCCTGACCCTGCGGGAGCGGTTCGGTCCGGACGGTGAGCCGCAGGGGATCGACGGAGCCATTCAGTTCGACGCGGCCCGGTTCTCCCGGGAACGCATCGAGGCCGTCGGCCGCTGGTTCCGCCAGGCGCTGGCCGGCCTCCTCGACGACCCCGAGCAGTGCGTGGGATCGGTGGATCTGCTGTCGGCCGCGGAGCAGGAAGAGATGCTCCGGGCGTGGAACGACACCGCTGTGTCCGCCCCGTCCGGCACACTCCCGGAGCTGTTCCAGGTCCAGGCCCAGGCCACTCCGGACGCCACCGCCCTGGTCGCCGACGGCGTTCACCTCACGTACGAGGACCTCAACACCCGCGCCAACCGGCTGGCCCGGCTGCTGATCGAACGCGGGGTGGGCCCCGAGCACATCGTCGCCCTCGCCCTGCCCCGCTCGCCGGAGATGATCAGCGCGCTGCTCGCGGTGCTCAAGGCGGGTGCCGCCTATCTGCCGATCGACACCGAGTATCCGGTCGACCGCATCCGGTTCATGGTCCAGGACGCGCGCCCCACCCTCGTCCTGACCCACACCGCCACCTCCGGCCTCTGGACCGAGGACACCCCCACCCTCTGCCTCGACGATCCCACCCTCCAGGGCGAGTCGTCCGCACGGGACACCACCGACCCGACCGACGCCGACCGCAGGTCGCCCCTGGACCCCGCCCACCCGGCGTACGTCATCTACACCTCGGGCTCCACCGGCATCCCCAAGGGCGTCGCCGTTCCGCACGTGGCGGTGGTCGACTACCTGCGTGACACCAGCCGCCGCTACCCGGGGGCCCAGGGCGTGGCGCTGCTGCACACGTCCCTCTCCTTCGATCTCTCGATCACCGCGCTCTTCACCCCGCTCGTCTCGGGCGGCCGCGTGGTCCTCGCGGAGCTGCGGGACGGCCTCGGGGACAACGAGGAGATACGTTCCCTCGGCTGCGACTTCCTCAAGGCCACGCCCAGCCACCTGGCGCTGCTGGCAGGCCTGCCGGAGGAGGTGTCCCCGCGCAGGGAACTGCTGCTCGGCGGTGAGGCGCTGCTCGGCGAGACACTGCGGAAGTGGCGCGCCGGGCATCCGGACGTGACCGTCCTGAATGTGTACGGCCCGACCGAGGCCTCGGTGAACTGCACCGAGTTCAGGATCGAGCCGGGCGACGAGCTGCCGGACGGGCCGGTTCCGATCGGGCGCCCGATGGCCAACACCCGGGTGTATGTGCTGGACGCGGGGCTGCGTCCGGTGCCGCCCGGAGTGCCCGGCGAGCTGTATGTGGCGGGCGTGTGCCTGGCGCGGGGCTATCTGCGGCGGCCCGGACTGACCGGCGAGCGGTTCGTCGCCGATCCGTACGGGCCGGCCGGTTCCCGGATGTACCGCACCGGTGACCTGGCGCGCTGGAACAGCGACGGCACCCTCGTCTTCCTGGGCCGCGCCGACGACCAGGTCAAACTGCGCGGATTCCGTATCGAACTCGGCGAGATCGAGGCCGCGTTGACCGGCTGCGCCCAGGTGGCGCAGGCGGCCGCGGTGGTGCGCGAGGACCAGGAGGGGGACCGGCGCCTGGTCGGCTACGTCGTCCCGGAGACCGACGGGAGTGTCGACCCCGCCGAGGTGCAGAGCCACCTGGCGGAGCGGCTGCCGGAGTACATGGTGCCGTCCGCGGTCGTCGTCCTCGACGGGCTGCCGCTGACCTCCAACGGGAAGCTGGACCGCAAGGCGCTGCCCGCACCGGACTACAGCGGTACGTCGGCATCGGCGGTGCGGGCTCCGCGTGATGCGCGCGAGGAGATTCTTGCCGGACTGTTCGCCGAGGTCCTCGGCGTCGACCCCGACCGCGTCGGCGTCGACGACGACTTCTTCGACCTCGGCGGGCACTCCCTGCTGGCCGCCCGCGTCATCGGCCGCATCCGCAGCGCCATGGGCGCGCAACTCGGCATCAAGGCGTTCTTCGAATCCCCCACGGTGGCGGGCCTGGCCCGGCTGCTCGGCGGCAGCACCACGGTGCGCCCGCCGATCGTGCCCGTGGCGCGTCCGGAGCGGATGCCGCTGTCGTTCGCGCAGCGCCGCCTGTGGTTCCTGCACAGGCTCGAGGGTCCCAGCTCGACGTACAACGGTGCCGCGGTGCTCCGTATCTCCGGTGTGCTGGACGCGGAGGCGCTGCGGGCGGCGCTGGGTGATGTGGTGGCGCGGCACGAAGCCCTGCGCACGGTCTTCCCGGAGGTGGACGGTCGGCCGTACCAGCACGTCCGCCCGGCCGCCGAGGCCCGCCCCGACCTGACCGTCGAGACGCTCCGCGCGGCTGACCTGGCAGCGGCGGTGGACCGCGCCGTGCGTCACCCCTTCGACCTTGCGACCGAACTGCCGCTGAACGCCTCGCTGTTCACCGTCGACGAGCACGAGCACATGCTGGTCCTGGTGATCCACCACATCGCCGGGGACGGCTGGTCGATGGGCCCGCTGTCCCGCGATCTCAGTGCGGCCTACGCCGCGCGGCGCGCGGGCCGGGCCCCGGTGTGGGAGCCGTTGCCGGTCCAGTACGCCGACTACACCCTGTGGCAGCACCAGCTCCTCGGCGACGAGAACGACCCGGAGAGCCTGCTCGCCGCGCAGGTCGGTTACTGGCGTGAGGCCCTGGCGGGGGTCCCGGAGCGTCTGGAGCTGCCGACGGACCGTCCGTATCCGGAGCAGGCCGGGTATGAGGGCGGTGCGGTGTCGGTGCGGGTGGATGCCGAGGTGCACCGGGCGCTGATCGACCTGGCGCGGTCGCGGCACACGACGGTGTTCATGGTGTTGCAGGCGGCCCTGGGTGTGCTGCTGCACCGTCTCGGCGCGGGGACGGACATCCCCATCGGCACGCCGGTCGCCGGCCGCGGTGAGGAAGAGCTCGACGACCTGGTCGGCTTCTTCGTCAACACCCTCGTGCTGCGCACCGACCTGTCCGGCGACCCCACCTTCACCGAACTCCTCGACCGGGTCCGCGAGACCGACCTCAATGCGTACGCCCACCAGGACGTGCCCTTCGAGGGCCTGGTGGAGGCGCTCAACCCGACGCGGTCCCTGGCACACCACCCCCTCTTCCAGGTCATGCTCGCCTTCAACAGCAACCCGCGTGGCGAGCTCTCCTTCGCCGGGGCGAAGGCGACTCCGCAGGAGGCCCGTATCGGGGCGGCGCGGATGGACCTGACGGTGCACCTGGCCGAGCGGCACGGCGGCGACGGTTCCCCCGACGGGATCGTCGGATCGGTCGCGTACCGCGCCGATCTGTTCGAGCAGGACACGGTGACCGCCCTGGTGGAGCGGCTGCTTCAGGTGCTGCGCACGGTCACGGAGGATCCCGGCCGGCGCGTCGGTTCGGTCGACCTCCTGTCCGAGGGCGAGCGGCACCGGGTGCTCGAGGAGTGGAACGACACCGCCACACCCGTTCCCTGCGCCACGGTGCCCGAGCTGTTCCAGGCCCAGGCCCACGCCACCCCGGACGCCACCGCCCTGATCGCCGACGGCACCCACACCACCTACGACGACCTCAACACCCGCGCCAACCGACTGGCCCGGCTGCTGACCGAGCACGGCGTGGGCCCCGAGCACATCGTCGCCCTCGCCCTGCCCCGCTCACCGGAGCTGGTGGTGGCGCTGCTCGCGGTGCTCAAGGCGGGGGCGGCGTATCTGCCGGTCGACACCGGGTATCCGGTGGAGCGGATCCGGTTCATGGTCGAGGACGCCCGACCCACCCTGGTCCTGACCCACACCACCACCTCCGCCCTCTGGCCCGAGGACACCCCGACCGTCCTCCTCGACGACCCCGCTCTCCAGGCCCGGTTGGCCGCACTCGACACCACCGACCCGGCCACCGCACCCGACCCCGCCCACCCGGCGTACGTCATCTACACCTCGGGCTCCACCGGCACCCCCAAGGGCGTCACCGTCCCGCACTCCGGAGTCGTCAACCGTCTGCGGTGGATGCAGTCCGAGTACGGGCTCGGGGCCGACGACCGGGTACTGCAGAAGACACCGGCCGGATTCGACGTCTCCGTATGGGAGTTCTTCTGGCCGCTGCTGCAGGGCGCGTCCCTGGTCCTGGCGAAGCCCGACGGGCACAAGGACGCCCGGTACCTGGCCGGACTCGTGGAGAGCGAGGGCGTCACCACGGTGCACTTCGTGCCGTCGATGCTCGACGCGTTCCTGAGCGAACCGTCGGCCGAGCGCTGTGTGTCCCTGCGGCGGGTGTTCTGCAGTGGCGAGGCGCTGCCCGCCCATCTGGTGACGCGCTTCCACTCCGTGCTGCCCGCGCAGCTCCACAACCTGTACGGGCCGACGGAGGCGACGGTCGACGTCACGTTCCACCCCTGCACCACGGACAGCGACCCCCACATCGCCCCGCCGATCGGCTGGCCCATCGCGAACACACGGGTGTACGTCCTGGATGCGGGGCTGCGTCCGGTGCCGCCGGGAGTGCCCGGTGAGCTGTACATCGCGGGGGCGGGACTGGCCCGCGGATATCTGAACCGGCCGGGCCTCACCGCGGAGCGGTTCACCGCCGATCCGTACGGCCCAGCCGGTGCGCGCATGTACCGCACCGGAGACCTGGCGTCCTGGAACGCCGATGGCACCCTGCGCTATCTGGGACGCACCGACGACCAGGTCAAGCTGCGCGGCTTCCGCATCGAACTCGGCGAGATCGAAGCCGCGTTGGCAGCCTGTCCCGGAGTGGCCGGGGCCGCGGTGGTGATCCGTGAGGACCGGCCCGGCGACCACCGTCTGGTCGGGTACGCGGTGGCGGAGGAGGGCGCGGTCCTCGATCAGCAGGACGTGCGGACCCGGTTGGGGCGCAGCCTGCCCGAGTACATGGTGCCCACGGCCGTGGTCGCCCTGGGCGGTCTGCCGCTGACGCCCAACGGCAAGCTGGACCGCAAGGCGCTGCCCGCGCCCGACCACACCGGCGCCGGCACCTCGACCCGGTCTCCGCGGAACGGCCGTGAAGAGGCACTCGCCGGGCTCTTCGCCGAGGCCCTCGGCCTGGAGTCGGTCGGTATCGACGACAACTTCTTCGAGCTCGGCGGTCATTCGCTGCTCGCCACGCGCCTCATCGGGCGCATCCGCACCGTCGTGGGTGCGGAGGTCGACCTGCGGACGGTCTTCACCAAGCCGACGGTGGCGGAGCTGGCCGAGAACCTCAAGAGCCCGGGGCGGGCCAGGCCCAAGCTGCGACCGCGGTCGCGCGAGACGACATGAGCGCAACCCGGCCGGTGGGCCGGGAACAGAACGAGCCGGACATCCGTAGCGCCGAAAGGCACAGGGAACAGAGGAGAAGTGGCGTGAGCGAGTCGAGCGACTGGACGCCTCATGTGGTGACGCCGGACACCGCCGGTGTGGCGGCGAACCATGAGGGCCTGCTGGCGGCGATCAGCGACACGACAAAGACGCAGGAGCGGCTGCTGGCGAAGAAGGCCCTCGTCTTCCGCGGCTTCGGCACCTCGAAGGAGCAGGTCGACTCGGCGCTCGACCTGCTGCTGCCGAACCGCCTCTCCTACATCCACGGCAACTCGCCCCGCACCAAGGTCGGCAGCAACGTCTACACCTCGACCGAGTACCCGGCCGAGTTCACCATCTCGATGCACAACGAGCTCTCCTACGCCCGCCGTTGGCCGTCCCGGCTCGCCTTCTACTGCGAGCGCCGGCCCACTACCGGGGGCGCCACCCCCGTGGTCGACGGCACGGTGTGGCTGAACTCGCTGGACGACGAGGTCAGGGCCGCCTTCAGCAAGGGGATCCGCTACACGCAGAACCTGCACAGCGGAGCCGGTTTCGGCAGGAGCTGGCAGGACACCTTCGAGACCTCCGACAAGGGCGAGGTCGAGGCGCATCTCGCGGACGCCGACGTCACCTGGGAGTGGAAGGCGGACGGCGGCATCCGGCTGACGCAGCTGCGCCCGGCCACCGTCCGGCATCCGGTCACCGGCGACGAGGTCTGGTTCAACCAGTTCGACCAGTGGCACCTCGCCGGTCTCGACGCCGACACCGCGGCGATGCTCTCCGAGCTGATGCCTCAGGACGAGCTGCCGCAGTCGGTGACCTTCGCCGACGGCACGCCCATTCCCGACGAGTACGTGGCACACGTCCGGGACAACGGCCTGGACGCGGCCGTGAACGTGGACTGGTACGACGGCGATCTGCTGCTGATCGACAACGTGGCCGTGGCGCACGGACGCCGTCCGTACACCGGACCGCGCCGCGTCCTGGTGGCCATGTCCGGGTGACCTGAGCCTTCCGGATCAGGATCCGGAGAAACGTCGCGCGGGGACATACCGGCGCTGGAGCTGCTGCTGTGACAGAGGGGAACGCGAGAACACATGGTGCCGTTGTCGTTTGCGCAGCGTCGGTTGTGGTTCCTGTACCGGTTGGAGGGGCCGAGCCCGACGTACAACGTGCCGGTGGTGCTGCGGCTGTCGGGTGTGCTGGACGCGCAGGCGCTGCGGGCGGCGCTGGCAGATGTGGTGGCGCGGCACGAGGCGCTGCGGACCGTCTTCCCCGATGTGGACGGCCGGCCGTACCAGGACATCCGTCCGGCCGGCCAGGCGCGGCCGGTGATGGAGGCCGAGACGGTCGCCGAGGCGGAGCTGGCCGGGGCGGTGGACCGCGCGGTGCGGTATGCGTTCGACCTGGCGACCGAACTGCCCGTCCGCGCGGCCCTGTTCACCGTCGATGAGGCCGTGGACGAGCATGTGCTGGTCCTGGTGATCCATCACATCGCCGGGGACGGCTGGTCGATGGGTCCGCTGGCCCGCGATCTGAGCACGGCTTATGCGGCCCGATGTGCGGGCCGGGCTCCGGTGTGGGAGCCGTTGCCGGTCCAGTACGCCGACTACACCCTGTGGCAGCGCGAGCTCCTCGGCGACGACAACGACCCGGACAGTGTGCTGGCCACCCAGCTCGACTATTGGCGAAAGGCCCTGGCCGGGCTGCCGGAGCGCCTCGAGCTGCCCACCGACCGCCCCTACCCGGAACAGGCCGGGACCGAGGGCGGTGCCGTCCCGGTGCACATCGACGCCGAACTGCACCGCGCGCTGACCGGGCTTGCGCGGTCGCGGCACACGACGGTGTTCATGGTGTTGCAGGCGGCCCTGGGTGTGCTGCTGCACCGTCTCGGCGCGGGGACGGACATCCCCATCGGCACGCCGGTCGCCGGCCGTGGTGAGGAGGAGCTCGACGACCTGGTCGGCTTCTTCGTCAACACCCTCGTCCTGCGCACCGACCTGTCCGGCGACCCCACCTTCACCGAACTCCTCGACCGCGTCCGCGAGACGAACCTGAGTGCCTATGCCCACCAGGACATCCCCTTCGAGAGCCTGGTCGAAGCGGTCAACCCGACCCGGTCCCTCGCCCACCACCCCCTCTTCCAGGTCACCCTGGCCTTCAACAACACCCCCCGTACCGCACCGGACTTCGGCGGGCTGACGGCCACCCCCCAGCCCGTCCGCCTCCAGGCCGCCCGGATGGACCTGTCCGTCAGCCTCGCCGAACAGCACGACGACGGCGGCGCCACCGGCGGGATCAGCGGCGTGATCTCGTACCGCACCGACCTGTTCGACCACGGCACGGTCACCGCCATGGCCGAGCGGCTGATCCGCATCCTCCAGAGCGCCGCCGCCGACCCGGAGCGGCGCCTGGGGACGTTCGACCTGCTGTCGGACGACGAGCGGCGCCTGGTCCTCCACGAGTGGAACGACACCGCCACGCCCCTGCCGGCCGGTACCGCAGCCGAACTGTTCCAGGCACGCGCGGCGGCCGCACCCGACGCGAGCGCGCTCATCGCCGACGGCGTCCACATCTCGTACGCAGACCTCAACGCCCGCGCCAACCGAATGGCCCGGCTCCTGGTCGAGCAGGGCGTCGGCCCCGAGCAGATCGTGGCCCTGGCCGTCCCCAGGTCCCCGGACCTGATCGCCGCGCTGCTCGCCGTGCTCAAGGCGGGCGCCGCCTATCTGCCGCTGGACACGACCTACCCGGTCGACCGCATCCGCTTCATGCTGCGGGACGCCCGGCCCAGCCTCGTCCTGGCGCACTCCAGCGCCGGTGAACTCCTGTCGGAGCAGGACGGCGCGGCCGTCCTCGTCCTCGACGACCCCGCGGTCCAGGAGCGCCTCGCCGGCCTGGACGCGTCCGATCTCACCGACGCCGACCGGGTCACCGCCCTGGACCTCGCCCACCCGGCGTATGTCATCTACACCTCGGGCTCCACCGGCACCCCCAAGGGCGTGGCCGTCCCGCACCGTGGCCTTGCCAACTTTGCGCTCGCGCAGAGCGAGCAGTGGGGGATCGGTGCCGGCTCCCGGGTGCTGCAGTTCCTGTCGCCCAGCTTCGACGCCGCCGCGTCGGAGTTCTTCACGGCCCTGCTGACGGGCGGCGCGCTCGTCCTCGCCGACGCGGACCGGCTCACGCCCGGGCCCGACCTCCTCGCTCTGCTCAGGGACGAGGAGATCACACACTGCACGCTGGTGCCGTCGGTGCTGCGGGTGATGTCCGAGGAGGATCTGCCGGGCACGCTGACACTGATCGTCGGCGGTGAGGCCTGCGGTCCGGAGGTCGTGGAACGCTGGTCCGCGGGGCGGCGGATGTTCAACGCGTACGGTCCGTCGGAGACAACGGTGTGCGCGACGTTGAGCGAGTCGTTGTCGGGTGCCGTGGTGCCGCCGATCGGCCGGCCGATCGCGAACGTGCGGGCATACGTCCTGGACGGGGGCCTGTCTCCGGTGCCGCCCGGGGTGCCCGGTGAGTTGTACGTGGCCGGGGTCGGTGTCGCCCGCGGGTATCTGGACCGGCCGGGGCTGACCGCGGAGCGGTTCGTCGCCGATCCGTACGGGCCGGCCGGGTCGCGCATGTACCGCACCGGGGACCTGGTGCGGTGGAACGCCGACGGCACGCTGCAGTTCCTGGGCCGCGCCGACGACCAGGTCAAGCTCCGCGGCTTCCGCATCGAACTCGGCGAGATCGAGGCCGCGTTGACGTCGTGCCCGGGCGTGGCCGGTGCCGCCGCCGTCATCCGGGAGGACCGGCCCGGCGACCGCCGCCTGGTGGGCTATGTCGTGCCCGACGGTCCCGTCGATGTGAGCCAGGTGAAGAATGCCGTAGCCGCGCGGCTGCCGGAGTACATGGTGCCCGCGGCCGTGGTGGTCGTGGACGCGCTGCCGTTGACTCCCCACGGGAAGCTGGACCGCAAGGCCTTACCCGCGCCCGACTACACCAGCACCACCCCCACCCGCGCCCCCAGCACCCCGCAGGAGAAGACCCTCACCACCCTCTTCGCCGACGTCCTCGGCCTGGACCCCGCCCAGGTCGGCGTGGACGACGGCTTCTTCGCCCTCGGCGGCGACAGCATCAGCTCCATCGTCCTCGTCAGCCGAGCCCGCGAACACGGCCTCGACCTCTCCCCCCGCGACATCTTCCAGCACCAGACACCCGAGGCACTGGCCCGCAGGGCGCAGCCGTCGGCGGACGGCGGCGGCGCACCGGAGGCGGACGACGGCAGCGGCCTGGTGCCGCTCACGCCCGTCATGCACTGGCTCCTCGAACCCGGCCACCCCTTCGACGCCTTTCACCAGTCCATGCTGGTGCAGGTGCCCGGCGGCATCAGCCGCGCACAGCTCAGCGACGTACTGCAGGCGCTCGTCGACCACCACGACATGCTGCGGGCCCGCCTCGTACGACCGGCCTCCGACGACGACACCGTCCACGCCGACTGGGCCCGCCTCGTACGACCGGCCTCCGACGACGACACCGTCCACGCCGACTGGGCGCTCCACGTCCCGCCGGCCGGTGCGGCGCCGGTCGAGCCGCACCTCAGCCAGGTGGTGACCGCCGGTCTCGACGACGAGCGTCGGCGTGAACTCCTCGTCCACCACGCGGAGCAGGCACGAGACCGGCTCGCCCCCCACGACGGGGTCATGCTGCAGGCCGTCTGGTTCGACAACGGCTCCGAGGAGCCGGGCCGACTGCTGCTGACGATCCACCACCTGGTGGTGGACGGCGTCTCCTGGCGGATCCTCCTGCCCGACCTCGCTGTCGCGGGCGCGGCCGTACTCGCCGGGAACGCACCGGAGCTGGCGCCGGTCGGCACGTCGTTCCGGCACTGGGCTCGCAGGCTCACGGAGCTGGCCCGGGAGCCCCACTGCACCGCGTCGCTGCCGCAGTGGACCGAGATGCTGTCCCCGACCGAACCGTGCCTCGGCACGCAGGACACTGCCGACCGGCCCGCGTCGCGTGACACCGCCGACGAACGGCCCGCGTCGCCCGACACCGCCGACACCCTGGCCTCGCTGCGCGTCACCGTCCCGGCCGAGCTCACCGAGGCCCTGCTGACCCGTGTGCCCACCACGCTGCACTCCACCACCGACGAAGTGCTCCTGACCGGGCTCGCCGTCGCCCTCGCCGCCTGGCGCAACGATCCCCGGCACACCGCCACCCTCATCGACCTGGAGGGACACGGCCGCCAGGACGCCTTCCCCGGCGCCGACACCGCCCGTACCGTCGGCTGGTTCACCAGCATGGCGCCGGTCCGGCTCGACCCGGGAACCGTACCGGCCGCCGACCTCCGCACCGGCGGGCCTGCGGTCGGCCGTGCGCTGCAACAGGTCAAGGAGCAGCTCCGCGCCGTCCCCGACAAGGGGTTCGCCTACGGACTGCTGCGCCACCTCAACCCGGAGACCGCCCCCGCCCTCGCCCAACTCGCGTGCCCCCAGGTCGCCTTCAACTACCTCGGCCGCTTCACCGTGCCGGGCGCCGACACCACGACCGCGGACTGGCAGCAGGTGCCCGGCAACCCGTTGCTCGGTGGCCTCGACCCCCGCATGCAGGCGCCGCACCCGTTGGAGATCAACGCCGTCACTGTCGACTCTCCCGACGGCTCCGAACTGAGTGCCACCTTCAAGTGGCCCGAGGCCCGCTTCACCCGCGACTGTGTCCAGGGCCTCGCCGAGGCCTGGCTGGCCGCGCTCGGCGCCCTCGGCGCACACGCCGAAAGCCCCGCACCCGCGGGCCGGACCCCCAGCGACCTCGATCTCGTCGACCTCACCCACCAGCAGATCGCCCAACTCGAGGACCACTACCCGGAACTGGCCGACGTCTGGCCGCTGTCGCCACTGCAGGAAGGGCTGCTCTTCCACGCCCTCTCCGACAGCGCGGGCCCCGACGTCTACACCGTCCAGACGGCACTGCACCTCGACGGCTCCGTGGACGGCAAGGCCCTGCGGGCAGCGGGACAGCGCATGCTGGAACGCCACCCCAACCTGCGAGCGGCATTCCGCCACGAGGGCCTGGACCGACCGGTTCAGATCATCGAGGACGGAACGCAGCTCCCCTGGCAGGACGTCGACCTGTCCGCACGCCCCGACGCCGATGCCGCACTGGACGCCTTCCTGGCCGACGAGCGGGCACGGCGCTTCGACCTGGCGCAGCCACCGCTCATGCGGTTCGCCCTGGTGCGCCTGGGCGAAGAACGCCACTGCCTGGTCATCACCCAGCACCACATCCTCACGGACGGCTGGTCCTCGACCCTCCACATCAATGAGCTCCTCGCGCTGTACCGGATCTACGCATCCGGAGGAGACGACTCCGCCCTGCCGGGAACGACGCCCTACCGCGACTACCTGACCTGGCTCGCGGGGCGTGACCGGACGGCGGCGCTCGATGCCTGGGCCCAGGCGATGGCAGGGGCCGAACCGACGTATCTGGCGGCCGCACCTTCGCAGGAACCGGGGCCCGCGCCCCTGCCCGAGCGGTTGGTGTCCCACCTGGACGCGGACACCACGGCGGCACTCGACGCCCAGGCACGCCGCGCCGGCGTGACCCTCAACACGCTGGTGCAGTGCGCCTGGGGTGTGCTCCTCGGCCGGATGACCGGCCAGGACGACGTGGTCTTCGGTGCCGTGGTCTCGGGACGGTCGCCTGAGATCCCCGGTATCGAGAACATGATCGGCCTGTTCATCAACACCGTGCCGGTCCGGGTACGGATGGACGCCGCGGACACATGGGCGGACCTCGCCGCACGCGTCCAGGCCGAACAGGGCGCCCTGCTGCCCCACCAGCACCTGGCTCTGACGGAGACCCAGCGGGCAGCCGGTCCGGGCAACCTGTTCGACACCGTCGTCGCCTTCGAGAACTACCTGGTCGACCGTACCGCTCAGCCTGTCGACGAGACCCTCGGTCTGCGGGTCACCGGAGCCACGGGCCACGACGGCGCTCACTACCCGCTGAACCTCGTCGTCGTCCCCGGCCCCCAGCTCCGGCTGCGCCTCGACCACCGCACGGACAGCTACACCAGCCCGGACGCGGACGCGCTCCTCGACCGCTTCGTACGGCTCCTGACCGCGGTGGCCGAGGATGCCGAGCAGCGGATCGGCGCGGCGAGCCTGCTGGCCTCCGCCGAGCGTGAGCGTGTGGTGGGGGAGTGGGGCCGTGGCCCGGTGACGGAGGTGCCGGAGGGCACGGCGCCGGGTGTGTTCGAGGCACGGGTGGCCGAGGCGCCGGACGCGGTGGCGGTGCTGTCGGGGGACGGCAGCGCCGTGTACACGTACGGCGAGTTGAACGCGCGGGCGAACCGGCTGGCGCGGCTGCTGGTCGAACGAGGAGTGGGGCCGGAGCAGTTGGTGGCTCTGGCGCTGCCGCGGTCACCGGAGCTCATCGTCGCGGTGCTTGCGGTGTGGAAGGCGGGAGCGGCGTATCTGCCGGTGGATGTGGAGTATCCGGTGGAGCGCGTGCGCTTCATGCTGGAGGACTCACGGCCGACGGCCGTCCTCACCGATATGTCCACGGCCGGACTCGTCCCCGACTCCGTGGGTGAGCATGCCGTTGTCGCCCTGGACGATCCGGAGGTCGAAGGCCGCCTTGCGGGCTTGTCGGGGGCTGATCCGGCGGATGCCGACCGGCGGGGGGCGCTGCGTGCCGAGCACCCCGCGTACGTGATCTACACGTCCGGTTCGACGGGTGTACCCAAGGGTGTGGTGGTGGCGCATGCCGGGTTGGTGAACCTGGTGGCGTCCTCGGGCCCGGAGTTGGAGCTGGGTCCGGGCAGCCGGGTGTTGCAGTTCGCGTCGCCGAGTTTCGATGCGGCGACGTGGGACTGGAGTCTGGCGCTGTTGTCGGGCGCGGCGCTGGTGGTGGCCGACGCAGGGGAGTTGGCTCCTGGTGCCGCGCTGACGAGGGTGCTGTGTGATGCGGGGGTCACGTACTGCATGGTGCCGCCGTCCGCGTTGCCGTTGCTGGACGTGGCGCGGGTTCCGGCGTCGATGACGGTGGTCGTGGGCGGCGAGGCCTGCGGTCCGGATGTTGCCGGGCGTTGGTCCGTGGGGCGGCGGATGGTCAACGCGTACGGTCCGACGGAGGCGACGGTCTGCGCGACCATGAGCGGGCCGTTGTCGGGTGCCGTGGTCCCGCCGATCGGCCGGCCGATCGGGAACGTGCGGGTGTACGTCCTGGACGGGGGCCTGTCTCCGGTGCCGCCCGGGGTGCCCGGTGAGTTGTACGTGGCCGGGGTGGGGGTCGCGCGCGGGTATCTGAACCGGCCGGGGCTGACCGCGGAGCGGTTCGTCGCCGATCCGTTCGGGCCGGCCGGGTCGCGGATGTACCGCACCGGGGACCTGGTGCGGTGGAACGCCGACGGCACGCTGCAGTTCCTGGGCCGCGCCGACGACCAGGTCAAACTCCGCGGCTTCCGCATCGAACTCGGCGAGATCGAGGCCGCGTTGACGTCGTGCCCGGACGTGGCCGGCGCCGCCGCCGTCATCCGGGAGGACCGGCCCGGCGACCGGCGCCTGGTCGGCTACGTCGTGCCCGACGGTCCCGTCGATGTGAGCCAGGTGAAGAATGCCGTAGCCGCGCGGCTGCCGGAGTACATGGTGCCCGCGGCCGTGGTGGTCGTGGACGCGCTGCCGTTGACTCCCAACGGCAAGCTGGACCGCAAGGCGCTGCCCG
>NZ_JBHWJT010000077.1:0-16620 GCF_042731325.1 Streptomyces sp. NPDC059866
GCAACAACGTCCGCTCTGACGTGCACGTCAGAGCAGTCTTGAGATGCATTCATCCCCGGCGTGAACGCCGGGGCTTTCTGCAAGAGTCCCGGTAAGCGGTCCGGCGCACCTCTCGCTGGGCGGCGAGGTGTTGGGCGGTGAGGGTCTGGCGGGCGACATCGAGCTGGGCGTCGGCTTGTAGGCGTCCCGGCCTCCCAGGCGGCATCCGCCTGTCGGCGTCCGGCCTCCCAGGCAGCGTCCGCCTGGCGCTGGCCGGCCGCCCAGGCTGCGTCCGCCTGACGAGCTGCAGCATCGACCGTGCCTTGCGCCTGTTTCCGGGCAGCGGCCAGGGTGAACCACCCGGTCACCGCGCCGCCGGCGAGGGCGCCGGCCACCGCGGAGCCGGCGGCGATCCACGCCGTCATCACTTCCCCCTCACCCTGCCCCCGCTGGGTGCTGTCCGATCCGCCCAACCCACCGGTGCAGTGTGCCAGCCGGCGCAGTCCACCTGTGCCCGACTACGAGCCTTGCCTGCGCACTACCCCTCGTGTGCAGCGCATGCGCCACGCCATGCCCGTCGTTCGTGAACGTACCGGGGCGCGGGCTTTTTCTGCTGGACGGTGCTCCTCACCGGCGGGAAGAGACATGATGGGCTGATGGGGAACGGGGGAAGCGAGCCACGGCCGTCGCGTGTACTGCAGGCGCCGCAGGTGGGCCAAGTCCCCTGCGCGACTTCCAGTGCGCCTTGTATGAGGCCTATCTTGCGGCCGGCAGCCCGACGTTGGAGGACCTGGCCGCTGATGTGGCGTGCATCAGCGACCTCGACCCGGCGCCCGGCCTGGAGGTCATCCAGGCGTGCCTGGGCGAAGCGAAGCTGCCTGCTCAGCAGGCCGACGCGGCCGCGATCGCCGTCGTCCTGGCGCGTCGCGCCGCGTGGCATGCGGACGACTTCGTGCTGCTGATCCGCAGTCTGTGGCTCAAGGCGCGGCTGACCGCGCCGCTGGGGCAGCCGCTGCGCTTGGTCACCGACCCGTTCGCCCTGGAGGTGCACCGGGCCATCGACCACAGCGCGGGCCACTTCCCCCACGGTCTGCCGCCGCTGCCCGTCTACGTCGAACGCGCCCACGACGAGGAATTACGCCAGCGCGTGGTGCAGGCCCTGAAAGGCACCAGCACGATGGCCGTGCTGATCGGTCCCTCCTCCACCGGCAAGACGCGCGCCTGCTGGGAGGCCATCCAGGAATTGCCCGATACCTGGCGGCTGTGGCATCCCATCGTGCCCGGCCGCGCCGAAGCCGCCCTGACCGGGATCGGCGGCATCGGGCCGCACACCGTGGTCTGGCTCAACGACACCCACCACTACCTGACCATCCCCGGCACCGGGCTGGGGGAACGGGTGGCCGCCGCGCTGCGCGCGCTGCTGCGCGAGCCGTCCCAGGCGCCGGTGTTGGTGCTGGGCATCATCTGGCCCGAGCACTGGGCCCAACTCGTCCAGGAACCCGGCCCGCACGGCGGCGTGGAAGACCCGCACGCGCAGGCCCGCTACCTCCTGGCCGGCACCGGCATCACCGTCCCGGCCATCTTTAGCGCCGACGACCTTGCCCGCCTACACGGCCAGGCACGCCGTGATCCGCGGCTGAGCCACGCCGCCCGGCACGCCGACGCCGGGCGCATCACCCAGTACCTGGCTGGAGCCCCGGCTTTGCTGGAGCGCTACCGCACCGCCCCGCCCGCACCCCGGGCGCTGATCGAAGCAGCCATGGACGCGGGCGGGCGGACACCATCGCCCTGCCGCACGCCCTGCTGGAAGCCGCGGCGGAGAGCTACCTCACCGATGCCGAGTGGGACACCCTGGGCGAAGACTGGTTCGAGCAGGCCCTGGCCTACTGCGCCGCCCCCTTACGCGGCGCCCGCGGTCCCCTCACTCGCATCCGGCCCCGACGCGGCGCCCCCACTCATGCGCAGCCTCACTACCGGCTGGCGGACTTCCTCGAGGAACACGGGCGCGCCACCCGCCAGCTCGTCCACGCCCCCACCGGTTTTTGGGACGCCCTCGTCGACCACGCGCACCGCCCCGATCTGACCGATCTCGCCCAGGCCGCCGGTGAATGTGGCCTGCTCGCCCCCGCCCTGCGCCTGTTCACCGCCGCCTACGAAGCCGGCCAGGCCGACGGCCTGCGGGCCGCCGGCACCCTCCTGCACAGCGCCGGACACATCGACGAAGCCATCGCCTGGTACCAACGCGCCAACGAAGCCGACGACAGCGCCTGTCTCGGACTCGCCGTCACCCTCCTCTACGACACCGGACGCACCGACCAGGCCATCACCTGGCTCACCCGACGCGCAGACCAAGGCGACCCAGCCGCACCCAGTTGGCTCACCCAACTCCAACCCACCAACACCCCCACCTGACCCACCCATCCACCAAGCCCCCCGCGTTGCGCAGCCGCCCGCCCCAGCCGCCACGGCCCCTATCTGCGCAACGGCTACGGGAGCACGTCGCCGTGCTCGGTTCAGGCGGCGGCCTGCTCGACGGCGTGGTGCAGGACTTTGCCGCCTGTGCTCATCGGGCCGATACCGAGCTGCAGGGTGAGGTAGGACCGGGCGTAGTGAGGGCCCTCCGGGCCGTCGAACATGCGCAGCGGGTCGATGAACACCTCGGCGCGTGCGGCGTCGACGATCTGGACGCGACCCTTGGCAGCGGTGCGGGCGAAGGTGGCCCCCTCGCGTACGGGGGTGCGGTCGATGCAGATCGCACAGCCGCCGCGCGCCCGGACCGCCTCGGCGATCAGCTTCTGCAGGACGCTCTTGCCCGCGCCCAGGTCCCTGACGATGCCCGTGGTGTCCTCGGTCAGATGGATCGCCGGTGCCAGCAGCACGGAGCCGGGGCACCGGTCTCGTCGTCGCCGCCAATGATCCCGGTGAGCCCGTAACCGCCCTTGGGCAGGCGCACCGTGACCTCGCCGTCCTCGGTGTCGGCCAGCGCCGTGTAGTAGTCGCTGTCCCGGCCGTCGACCGCTGTCCAGCCACCCGTGGCCGGCCGGCCGCCGATGCGTGAACAAGCGCCGGCGGCGGGCGCTCCGGTGGATACCCGAAGCCGATGATGCTGCTGCGTGAGATCAGTTTCACGGAGAGTGCTCGGATACCCCGTCTGGTGCTGCGCCCGATGCCCCGGAGTGATCAGGGCGTTGCCGGGAGCACGCCGTAGAGCCGGGCAGCCGTCGCGAACCGCCTCGAAAAAGAGACTGATGCATGGGTGAACTGCGCCTGCCCCGCCATGGAAGCCATACCTAGGGGAACTGTTCTCAGCCCTTTCCGGCATGGTCGGATGACTGATTACGCAACACTCCCGGCATGGCGAAACATTGGCGTCGGAAAGAAACGCCGATCGATTCGCCGGAGCCCAAGGTGGTTACCGGAATCACGGAACCGGCCGGTAAACGACGTCACCATGCAAGGAGTGTGGTAGCCATGCCTGATATTTCGACCGGCGAGGCCCAGCGGGTCCTCTCGGCCGGCCTGCAAAGGGCAGCGGAAATGGCGCTTCCCGTGAACATCGCGGTGTTCGACCTCGGAGCGA
Organism: Streptomyces sp. NPDC059866; assembly: GCF_042731325.1. Lineage (NCBI taxonomy): Bacteria > Bacillati > Actinomycetota > Actinomycetes > Kitasatosporales > Streptomycetaceae > Streptomyces > Streptomyces sp. NPDC059866. The sequence goes on from NZ_JBHWJT010000077.1 coordinate 3,560, forward strand.
ACCTCAAGGCTTTCGTCCGCATGGACGGTGCCCTGCTGGGATCGGCCGACATCGCGATGGGGAAGGCGCGCACGTCGGCGCTGTTCCAGCTGGACTCCGAGCAGCTCTTCGAATTCTGCAAGCCGGGCGGTACGTCGTTCGGCCTGGAAAACAGCAACGGTGGACTGGTGGTCTTCGCCGGCGGCAAGCCGATTCGCAACACCGAGGGCGTGGTCATCGGGGCCGTGGGTGTGTCCGGGGGATCGGTCTCCCAGGATGCCGAGATCGCCCAGGCGGCGGCCGCAGCCCTCGCTCCCGCGTCGGCTTGAGTTTCTCCCGCACGGGAGCAGAAAAATCAGAACGACAAATACAACACCATCTGAACAACACCAAGTAATAAGGAGTGTGCATCGTCATGAGCGGTAAGCGGATTCTGGTCACGGGTGCCGGATCGGGTTTCGGTGAGGGGGCCGCCATCGGACTGGCGAAGGAGGGGTACGACGTCATCGCCACTGTCCACATCTCCCCCCAGGTCACGGCGCTCCGGCTGAAGGCCCGCGAGCTCGGCCTGGACAACCTGCGGGTCGAGAAGCTGGACGTCCTGGACCCGTACGACGTCGCGGCCGCGCTGAAGTGGGACGTCGACGTGCTGTTCAGCAACGCCGGTATCGGTGAGTCCGGTCCGGTCAGCGAGATCCCCGTCGATCTGGTGCGCAGGAACTTCGAGACGAACGTGTTCGCCCCGCTCGAGCTCGTTCAGAAGTTCGTCCGCAAGTGGATCGACGAGGGCCGGCCGGGCAAGGTGGTGTTCACCTCCTCGATGGGCGGTCTGTTCACCCCGATCGGCTTCGGCTGCTACGTGTCGACCAAGCACGCGCTCGAGGCCATCGCGGAGGCGCTCCGTGACGAGCTGCGCCCGCACAACATCAAGGTGCAGACCGTCAACCCGGGCGCCTACCTGACCGGTTTCAACGAGACCATGGCCGAGACGGCCTTCAAGTGGCTCGACGACGAGAAGAACTTCAACAAGCGTGCCGACGTGCAGGCCGGGTTCGACTCGCTGCTCGGCACGGATGAAGGTCGCCTCGATCCCCAGGAGATGATCGACGCGATGGTGCGGATCGTGCCCGGCGACACGGGCAAGTTCCGCAACGTGGTGCCGGGCTTCGTCGAGGAGATGCTGAAGAAGAGCCAGGCCGACGCCTGGGACATCACCATCTAAGGCGTACGCGTCACCGTGTCACCGCCCTGGTGATACGCCCCCCACAGGCGCCCGGCCGGGCTCTCCCGGCCGGGCGCCTGCCTGGCGACGGCCAGCCTGTGCGCCCATCGGATCGCTTGCCACAGCCGCACGGCGAACGACGTCCGTGACACGACAGTCGCATGTCCGGGCAGCAGGCCGCGGTTCGCAGTCATGTGACCGATGCGCTTGGGGCGGCACAGGGGTTTCCATCGCATTTGATCCCTCGCCTGCGCCGGTACCCGGGCGCGCCTCCACGGCTGCGCGGCACAGGCTTACCTGGTGTTGAGCTGCCGCACGACGCCACTACCGTCGTCAAGGAGTGCGTGATGTCCGACTTCTCCTCCCCTGTGGAACCGGCGCCGGAACTGGAACCGGCGGCCCGTGCATTCGCGGAGGCCACCGCGGAGCCTTTGTCCCTCACGGACCTGGGGCCGGTGGAAGGCCGCAAGGCCATGCAGAAAGTGCAGGCAGCGGGAACGGCGGAAGCAGTACGGGACGCGGCACCTGCAGCGCAGGGACCATCTCCTGGGCCGGAAGCCTGGGCCGGGCAGGCCGGCATGCCCGATGTGGACGAGAAGTGGATCGCGGTCTCAGGCGGGCCGAACGGCAGTGTCGCGGTGCGCATCGTCCGCCCCAAGGGGGCCGTCGGCGCGCTGCCCGCCATCCTGTGCATCCATGGTTTCGGCTGGGTCTTCGGCAGCGCGCACACGCACGACCGGCTGGTCCGTGAACTGGCGGTCGGCGCGCAGGCCGCCGCGATCTTCCCCGAGTACACACTCTCACCGGAGGTCCGTTACCCCGTCGCACTGGAGGAGTGCTATGCCGTAGCCCGGTGGGTGGCACACCGAGGAGCCGACCACGGCATCGACCCCACACGGCTCGCCGTCGCGGGTGACTCGGAGGGCGGCAATCTGGGTACCGCCCTGACGCTCCTGGCCAAGGAGCGCGGGGACGTCAGCTTCGTCCAGCAGGTGCTGTTCTACCCCGTCACCGATGCGAACTTCGACACCCGCTCCTACCGCCGTTTCGCGAAGGGCTACTTCCTGGGGCGGGAGGCGATGCGGTGGTTCTGGGACCAGTACGCGCCCGATGAGTCCCAGCGCGCGCAGATCACCGCAAGCCCGCTGCGAGCGACCGAGGAGCAGCTCGCCGGGCTGCCGCCGGCGCTCGTCATCACTGCGGAGGCGGACGTCGTACGGGACGAGGGTGAGGCGTACGCGGCCAAACTGCGTGCGGCAGGGGTGGCGGTCACCGCCACGCGTTACAAGGGTGTCATCCACGATTTCGTCGCGCTCACCCCGCTGTCGTCGACGTCTGCGGCACGCGGGGCGATCACCCAAGCCGTTCTCGCCCTGCGACAGGCACTGGGTACCAGCGACTGAGCCACTGCCGCAGTGTGCCACCCGCCATAGGCCTGCCCAACTGTCCTTCCATATGGCCGAGTTGTCCGGCCCAGCCTTTTTGGACATCATGTCCAACATTGTGTCGTGCATACTGTGTAGGGCCTGCCGTCGTTTGCGGTCGCGCACAGAGCGTTCTCCCCGAACCGAAGGGTGCCTCCGACGCACCGTGACCAGGGCAGGCTTGGGAGAACAGAGCGGAGTGGTTTGTGATCGTTGGTAATGGCTCAGCCACGCACGGCGCGACGGGCATGCTGATCGGCCGGGACGGCGATCTCCAGCGGATCGGTGATCTGCTGGGCGTCGGGGCCGGTGGCGGAGTGCTGCTGCTGGGCGGCGACGCGGGGGTGGGCAAGACGGCGGTGCTGGACGCGCTCGCGGAGGCCGCCGAAGCGGAAGGCATCCGGGTTCTCCGCGCGGCCGGTGTGGAGTTCGAGGCGGACTGCAGCTACTCGGGCCTCAACCAGATCCTCTTCCCGTTCCTGGACACCCTGGACGACCTCGCGGTGCCCTTCCGCGACGCCCTGCGCGTGGCGCTTGGTTTCGACAGCGGCCGGCCGCCGGAGCGGCTCCTCGTCTCCAACGCCGTCCTGCGACTCCTGCAGACGGTCGCCGCAGGCAACCCGCTTCTGATCGTCATCGACGACCTGCCCTGGATCGACCGGGCGAGCGCCGCCGTACTGGGCTTGGTCGCGCGGCGGGTGACCGGCATAGGCGTGAGCTTCCTTGCCGCAGCGCGTTCCGGAACTCAGAGCCTCCTCCACGAGGGCGGCGCACTGCCCACGTACGAGCTGCCGCCGCTCGACGAGGACGCGGCGGCTCAGCTGGTCGGAAGCAAGTTCCCCGGCCTTGCGCGCAGTGTGCGCCAGCACCTGCTGACCATAGCGGGCGGCAATCCCCTGGCGCTGCTGGAACTGCCGACAGCGCTGGCCGACCCGCCCGCCGTGCTACCACTGGGCAGGCGCCTTAAGACGCTGTTCGGCGCCCGGGTGACCGGGCTGCCCACGCCGTCCCGGAGCCTGCTGCTGCTCGCGGCGCTGGAAGGCACCGGCGACCTGGGCGTGCTGCAGGCAGCCTCGCGGCAGGCGAACGACGGATACAGCCTGGACGATCTCGCGCCCGCCGAGCGCGACCAGCTGGTGCACATCGAGGACAGCACGCGGCGCCTGAGATTCCGCCACCCGCTCATCCGCTCCGCCGTGGTAGGCGGCTCGACCAGCAGCGAACGGCGCGCAGCACACGGGGCGCTCGCCCAGGTCCTCGTCGACCAGCCCGAGCGCCGCGCCTGGCACCTGGGCGAGGCGACCCTGGAAGCAGACGAGGAGGTTGCCGCCCTGCTGGAGCACGCGGCGCACCTCACCCTGCGCCGCGGTGACGCAGACGGCGCGATGCGGACACTGCTCCGCTCCGCCGCCCTCACCCCCGAGGGGTCGAACCGCAGCCGCCGCCTCGCGGAGGTGGCCTACCTCGGCGCCGAGTCCACCGGCGCCCTTCCCAGCGCCCGCAAGCTCCTGGACGACGCCAGGCACGCCGCCCCGGAGCTGGAGGGCTCGTTGCACTTCGCCACCGCAGCGGCGCTGCTGGTCCTCAACGGCGACGGCGACGTCGACACCGCTCACCGGCTGCTGGTCGGTGCCGTCGAGTCCGCGGCCGAGACCCACAGATATGACGCCCGCGACAAAGCGCTCGTCGACGCGCTACACATGCTGGCGGTGATCTGCTTCTTCGGCGCCCGGCCCGAACTGTGGCAGTCCTACTACCGAATCCTGGAACGGCTGAAGCCCAAGCCGCCGGTCCTCCTGTCCGCGCTGGGCAGGACGTTCTCCGATCCAGCGCGTACCGGCGCGGCGGCGTCCGGGGAACTCGACCAGCTCGTCGCGAACCTGCCCGGGGAGACCGACCCCGTCCAGATCAACCGCACCGGCACGGCGGCCCTGTACCTCGACCGGCTCGGCGAAGTCCGCGAAGCGTCATGGCGTGTGGTGCGGACGGGGCGCGACGGCGGCGCAGCAAGGCGGTACCTGTCCGCCCTGATCCATCTGTGCCTGGACGACTACCTCACCGGACGCTGGGACGAGGCACTGGAACTCGCCGACGAGGGACTCCAGATCTGCGAAGACCACGGATACAGCGCCTTCGCCTGGTACTTCCTGTACATCAAGTCCATCGTTCAGGGCGCTCGCGGGCATGCGGACGAGAGCCTCGCGACGGCTGACCGCATCATCAACTGGGCCGCACCCCGCAAAGCGCACTGCGCCGCCCACTATGCGCACCATGCGGCCGCGGTGGCAGCCCTGGGACTCGGTGACTTCTCACTGGCCTACGATCACGCCACCGCAGTCAGCCCGGCCGGAAGCCTCGCGTCGCACGCCCCGCACGCCCTGTGGGTGACGATGGACCTCGTGGAGGCGGCCGTCCGGATCAACAGGCACCAGGAGGCGGCCGCTCACGTACGGGCGATGCGGGAGGCGGACACGGCCGCGGTCTCCTCCCGGCACGCCATGCTGATGGACGCTTCGGCCGCCCTGTGCACCACCGACGACGAGGAGGCACTGCGGCTGTTCGCGCAGGCGTCGGCGACTCCCGGAGCCGAGCGATGGCGCTTCGACTTCGCGCGCGTGCAGCTCGCCCACGGGGAGCGTCTGCGACGGATCAGGGCGACGGCCGAGTCCCGCAAGCCGCTCGCCGCCGCACTCGTGACGTTCGAACAGCTGGGAGCCCGGCCGTGGGCCGAACGTACGGGGAAGGAACTGCGAGCCGCAGGCTGGAACAGGCGGACTCCCGGCGCGTCGAACGCGCACACGCTCACCCCGCAGGAGTCGGAGATCGCCCGACTCGCGGCCTCCGGCCTGACCAACAAACAGATAGCAGAACGCCTGTTCCTCTCCCACCGGACCGTCGGCGCACATCTGTACCAGATCTATCCCAAGCTGGGCATCACCTCGCGTGCCATGCTGCGCGACGCACTCGACTCCGAGGCCCCCAGCCGGCGCACCGACGCTGCCGACGACAGCCCCGACAGCTGAGGCCCATATGCTGCCGACCCGCGACGGAGCCACATGAAGGCCGAACCAATTTCGACGGGCTGCCCACGTGCCGTTCGACACAAAGCAGCTCCTGCGTCTCGCTCATATGGTCGCGGACGCCGCGACCACGGACCGGTTCAGGTCGCCCCACTTGTGAATTCGTGACGCCTTGAACAGGCGTCTCGGCAGGCGTGCGCCCAACCGTCCGGCCTGTGCCGGTGAATTCGTAGTCGGCTCCGCCCACGCTCGTCCGCTCCGCCAGGCAGCAGCTCTCATATTCGCCCGCCATGTCGACGCCGCCCAGTGCTCACCCCGAACGCAATCGGCCCCGGCATCCCTACCGAGCGGAACATACTCACTCCGCCGATCCGGGCCACACCCCGGACACCGAGCGGGCCCATGCTGACACCACCACGGACGTCGTGTTCGCCACGCCCCGTTCCGGCCCCTGGAAAAAGCCGCGCAGGCATGACCCACGGCGGCTTCCGGCACCTCTTAGAACTCCTAACAGAAAGCCCTCTCGCCACCTTCTGCTTGCTCACGACTCGGCCCGGCCGCATAGGCCAGCGGAGGCGCGATTGCCTGGACATCCGCTCCCTCTCCAACCCACAGCGCGATGAACAGCGCGGCGGTCGCCTCCAGGAGTCCCGCCCGTTCGAGACCGCCGCCGCCTACGGGCTCGCAGCCCACGTCCCGCACCAACTCGCGTACGCACGCGAGGGCTGCATGGTCGTCCCCGCAGACCGGAACAGCCAGTGGCCGCCCGCCGAAAACGGGCGGACGCATGCGCCACACGTCCTCATGGCAGAGATTGAAAGCCTTGACCACGTGGGCTTCCGGTGCCGCCGCGGCCAGCTGCTGCGCGGCTGAAGGGCCTCCTTCCGTCAGCAGCCGGAAGCCCGGCCCGACCGGATTGGAACAGTCGAGCAGCACTTTGCCGTCCAGGGTCGCCCGCAGCTCCCGTGCCACGCTCGTTCCTGCGTCAAAGGGCAGCGCGGCCAGCACCACCTGACCGAACTCGGCCGCCGCCCGCAGACTGGCAGGCTTCGCGCTGCCCCCGAGGCGCGTCGCGAGCTGCTCCGCCTTGTCTGCGTTCCGTCCCCCGATGGTCACCTCGTGCCCGGCCCGTGCCCAGTGGGTGGCGAGTGCGTCCGCCATGTTGCCCGTTCCCAGCACGCCGATTCTCATCACGCGTTCCCCTCTCCGTGCTTGCTTCGGCCGTTCGGGACGACGCTAGATAGCCTGTCGGGCACCATTTGGTACGTGACGACCGACGCTTTCCTCGCCGACTGCCGCGCCCGACTCGCCTTCGACCTGCTCTCCAACACGTGGAATGCCGTGGTGCTTTGGGCACTGCGCGATGGCCCCAGGCGCCCGGTCGAGCTGCGGGAGCGGATCGGGGGCATCAGCTCCAAGGTCCTCACCGAGACACTGCGGCGCCTGCAGTTCAACGGACTAGTGGCACGGCACGCACATCCCGGAGCACCACCGCGAGTCGAGTACCAACTCACAGCTCTGGGACGAACCTTGTTGGCACCCATCGACGCCTTCGGAGCATGGGCCTTCGAGCACGGTGATGAGGTCATGGCCGCCCAGGAAGCCGCATGCACCCCCACCACACAGCGCCCTCCTCATACCCGCTAGACCAGCCAGCAGCGTGAGCTCAGGGGTCGCCAGCAGATGAGTGCGCATCCCAGGCTGAGGAAGGCTTCGTGGATGTCGTCGCGGACCTCCCAGCGGATCCGCAGGCGGCGGAACCAGTGCAGATGGGCGAACGCGCGCTCTACGACCCAGCGTTCAGTGCTGAGTCCGGAACCGTGCTCGGTGCCGCGGCGGGCAATCCCCGGTTTCACTCCGAGACCCCAGACAAGACGGCGGTACTTGTCGTGGTCGTAGCCGCGGTCGCCGAGCACGCTGTCCGGCCGGCGCCTGGGCCTGCCACGCTTGCCGCGGATGGGCGGCACGGCTTCAAGTAGCGGGATGAGCTGGGTGACGTCGTTGCGGTTGCCGCCGGTCAAGGTAACAGCGAGCGGGATGCCGGTGGCATCCGTGATCAGATGACGCTTACTGCCCGTCCTGCCCCGGTCAACAGGGCTTCGTCCCGTCTTGGAGCCCCCTTTAGCGCCCGGATGCGCGAGCCGTCGACCGCTGTCCGGGAGAAGTCCAGGGCGTTCGCGCCGCGCAGCTTGCTCAGAAGAGCCTGGTGCAGCCTGGGCCACACACCGGCCTCGGTCCACTCGGCCAGGCGCCGCCAGCAGGTCATCCCCGAGCCGAAGCCGAGTTCCTGCGGCAGGTGTTCCCAGGCAATCCCGGTATGCAGCACAAACAGGATGCCCTGGAAGACCAGCCGGTCCGGATGCCGCTTGCGCCCGGGATACCGTCTCCGACGCTCGACCTTCGGCAGCAGTGGCTCGATCACCGCCCACAGTCCGTCATCGATGTCCCACGGCTTCGGCCGCGCCATCCAGCACCCCCTGATCGTCAGTCCCGGAGTGCTCCAACCACCTTGAAGATCATTTCGTTAGGAGTTCTAAAGGCAATCGGCGGACGTCCGTTTCAGCCCCGCGGTGCGGTCATGCGCTCATCGGATGCTTGTCCCTATCGCTTTACGCGGCCCCGGATGGCGAGAGCTGCGAGAGTGAGGAGGATCGGCTCGGAGAACCGTGATGTCATCTCGATGTACTCGCCGGCTACGGTCAGCTCCTGTCCGCTGGAACGGAACACAACTGAGTTGAGCGTGACTTTGAGCGCCTTCTCGAAGCGCTGATCGGTGAACCTGTTTCTTGTTGGGTTCTTTGGGTCATCTTTGTCGATCTCGAAAGTGACCGTGCCGCCGCCGACCGGGACGGAGCCGGTCGCCTTTTGTTTAGGGGTATCCTGTGGCAGACCGAAGCCCATCATCAGCAGAATGGTGACGAGCATTGAGACTGCGAGCCAGGCGACGGCGCGTGAGGCTCGCAGGCCGTATCCGGATACCAACCAGTAAGCCCACAGGAGGCCGCGTTCACCTAGCGGAGTGCCAGTGCGGTCGTGGCGGCGCATTTCCATCTCACCGTAATAGAAGTCGGCGGCGCCGGGTTCATTCTTGCCGTCCTCGAGTGCCTTGCGTAGCTGCCGATAGAGAGCAGCCACGTCTTCCGGGTCAGGAGTGAGATCCGAATCGGGGTGATGCTGGCTAGTGCGCCAGCGACGTGATGAGGAAACATTGTGTGGCTGACCAGCCGTCTGCGCCCGCCAGTAGTGTTCCTCTGCCAGAGTGCGCCTACGGGTCCACCTGTATGGCCATACGCCGTGGAGGCGGTGCAGGCCGATAGGAGTGGAGCCGAAGGCGCAGTGGCCTTCGAGGCGGATCTGGTCCAAGTGGAAGGCGCCAGTGAACATGCACTCACTTAGATCGGTGTCAGTCAGCACCAGGTTTGCAGCATCGACTCCGTGAACTGAGACCACGCGCACCGTGCTCTCACAATCGGTCAGCAGACTCTCGTCCACCTGCCTACCGCGACTGGTGAAGGGAACAGGGTGGGCGGCTACGGACATGGGAAAGGAGAGCACCGCCTGGGTGAGGTCTGCTTTCGCGTAGCGGAGGAGCAGTGTCGCAGTTGCTTCCCACCGAGTCCTCGCACAGCGCACCATGCGCGCCGCGATCTCCAAAGTCACGGGCACGTCGAACATCGCACTGGATAGGTCAACTTCGCTCGCACACACGACCGGCCCGAACCACGACATCACCCTAAAACGCGCCCCAGTAAATCGGACGCTGTCGCAGAATTGTGCCCCTTCGAACCAAGCAGAGGCGGAGAACTCGGCACGTACGAGCCATGCGGCGCGACCGAACTTCGCATTCAGGAACCAGGCGTCAGTGGAGAAATGTGCCGTATCGAACCACGCACTGGAGAACCGAGCTTGTGTGAACCAGGCATCACCGTCGAAGCGGGCCCCAGTAAATCTAGCGTCGCCACCAAACTTCGTTTCTCCGAACCCCGCAGTTTGAGAGAACTGTGCCCTCGCGAATAGGGCATCACCTGAAATTTTCACTCCCCCGAACCGTGCAGGCCCTGAGAATCGCGCATGCGAGAAACTGGCGTTTCCGGAGAATTGCGCCATCTCAAACCGCACTGCGTCCACGAACTGTGCCCGATCGAACCCGGCGTCGCTAGAAAAATGCGTACGGGTGAACCCTGCGACGCCTGTGAATTCTGCATGGGTAAACCATGCATCACCGGAAAAGTGCGCCTCGTCGAACCATGCGGTTCCGAAACAAGGATGTCCTGTTGTGGGATCGCGGAGGGTGCGCAGAAGGGAATTGAGGAGTGGCTCGGTGAACGGAGTGCCGCGGTGGTCGATGTCAGCGCCAGGTGCCAAGGTGCTCAAGTAGGCGTCACGGTCGTCGTCGGCCACATGAGCTAGACACGAACTGCGTCCGGGCACGTAGACACCGCGGCAGCCCACGGGGTCGGTCGCAGGGTCGGCCCCGTGCCCACAGTGGGGCCACGCGGGAGCAGCACGGTTTGGTGAAGGCTCAGCCATATGGGGACGTGTACATCATCTGCCCAACACGTGAATGGGATTTCGGGACATTGAGCTCTTTGAGCTCGTAACACGATCTTGTTGAGGTGCGCTGGTCGGGCGTGACCAGTAGGACGATTCCGCCGTTCGTGAGGTGTGGGGAATCGGCCGTGGATCGTGGATGACGAACTGTGGGCGCTGATCGAGCCGTTGCTGCCTCCCTGGCCGCAGAAGGCTCCCGGGCCGAAGCCGGTGGATGACCGGCTGTGCCTGCAGGGCATCTTGTACGTGCTCTACAACGACATCAGCTGGCAACTGCTGCCGCTGGAGCTGGGGTTCGGCTCCGGACAGACCTGCTGGCGCCGGCTGGGTCGGTGGCACGAGGCAGGGGTCTTCGAGAAGCTGCACCGCATCCTGCTCGTCGAGTTGCACGCGGCCGACGAACTGGACTGGACCCGGGCCTGCGTGGATGCCTCCCACATCCGCGCGAAAAAGATGACATGCAGGAGGGGCCTCCCCAGCTCATGGTCTGACGCTCCGGTGCGGAGCACGATGCTCGGTGAGCCACTGTCTTCGGGAACGTGAGGAGGCCCCGTCCTGGCCATCGTAGGCGGGCTGGACGTGCATCGCAGGCAGATCACCTTCGACTGTCCCGACAGCGCCACCGGGCAGGTCCGCCGGGGGCGGATCGCTGAGCGGCCAGGCAGCCCCAGTCCTTCAGGGAGCACGTGTCGTGCGACGACGTGCTCGACGAGCCGTTCACGTCGTCGGGCCGCTGCGGTCGTCCGGCCGCCGGACGTGGGGGTTGGTCAGCGGTGATCGCGCGGGAGAGAGTTCGGCATCCGTGTCGTCTCCGGTCTGCTGCGCCGCCGCCGTGGGCTTCGGCGCGGTGGGTTCGGGCAGTGTGCGGAACAACAGCCAGCTCAGAGCGGGCATCAGGATCAGTGGTGACAGGGCGGTACGCAGGGAGGTCGCGTCGGCAATGCTGCCGATGAGAGGGCTGACCAGGCCGCCGATGCTGACGGTCAGCCCGAGGGTGATCCCGCTGGCGGTGCCGACGCGCGTGGGCAGGTAGTCCTGGCCAAGGGTGACCTGCAGTGAGAAGGGGACGTACAGGCCGGCGGAGGTCAGTGCCACGAACACGTAGATCGCCGGGCCGGGTGTGAACACGATCCCCGCGACGGCGGCGACCGTGACGAGATACGACCAGCGGGCGACAGTGACCCGGTCCCAGCGGTTGGCCAGGCTGCCGCCCAGCACAGAGCCCACCGCGCCGCCGAGATAGAGCACGAACAGCGCCGCGGTGCCCGCTGCCGTACTGCCTCCCAGACGTTCCTGGGCGTAGAGCGAGATGAATGTGCTCAGGCCGATGAAGATGATGGACCGGCAGACCACGGCCAGCGACAGCTTCACGAACGAGGCCGTGTCGTCGGCGCCCGTCGCAATTGCGGTGCCGCAGCCGCCGCATGTCGTCTTCTCCAGTGCGCGCAGGACGGGCAGGCACAGCACGCTGCCGACGAGGGCCGGCACCACAAGCAGCGGCGACAGGCGCAGACCGCCGGAGGCGACGACGGCGGTGACCATGAGCGGCGCGGCGGCGAAGCCGAGGTTGCCACCGAGGGAGAACCAGCCCATCGCGGTGTGGCTGCCCTCGCTGACGAGCCGCGCAACGCGGGCGGACTCGGGATGGTAGGCGGCGACCCCGACACCGGACACTGCCACGAACGCCAGCGTCAGAGCGTAGGAACCACTCAAGCCGCTCAGGGCGATACCCAGTCCACCGAGGATCGTACTCACGGGCAGGAGCCAGGGCATCGCCCAGCGGTCGGTGAGCGCGCCGAACACCGGTTGTGCCACCGAGGACAGCAGAGACGCGGCGAGCACGATGCCTGAGACCGCGGCATAGCTGTAGGCGCGCTCGGCGACGAAGAACGGGACGAGCGACGCGACAGCGCCTTGGTAGATGTCCACGCAGGCATGGCCGACCGACAGCAGGATGATCGATTTATTCCTTGGCACATCGTCATGGTCATCGCCGAGCAACATGTCGCGCTTCCGATAAACTGCCAATCAATGATGGAAATCCGCCACGAGCCTGTAGCGCCGACCCGCACCCAGTTGCTGGCGCCCGGAGCCGCCATAGACGCCCACCGCCACGACGACCACCAGATCGTCTACGCGGGCCGGGGAGTGCTGGCCGTGACGACCAGCAGAGGCTCGTGGATCGCGCCGGGTACTCGCGCCATCTGGGTACCGGCTGGCACCGTGCATGCCCACCAGGCCCACGGCGAGCTCGAACTGCACCTGGCCGGCCTGCCCGCGAGTGACAACCCGCTCGGCCTAGACGAGCCGACCGTGCTGACAGTCGGGCCCCTCCTTCGTGAACTGATCCTCGTCTACACGCACACCCCGCACGACGACAGTCCCGAACGCGGGCGACTGCGCGCCGTGTTGCTCGACCAGTTGCGGGCCTCGCCCCAACAACCCCTGCACCTGCCTACCCCAACCACCCCTCAGCTGAAGGCAGTGTGCGAGATCCTGCACACGAATCCGGCCGACGGCCGCACCCTGGCCGCACTGGGCAGGGAGGTCGGCGCCAGCGACCGCACTCTCTCCCGCCTCTTCAAGGCCGATCTCGGCATGACCTTCCCGCAGTGGCGCACCCAACTGCGCCTGTACCACGCCTTGGTCCTGCTTGCCGAGAACATCCCGGTGACCACCGTGGCACACATGTGCGGCTGGTCGTCCGCCAGCGCGTTCATCGATGTCTTCCGCCGTACCCTCGGACACACTCCAGGAACACATCAGCCCCGCTACTGAGGTTTTCGGTTCGGGGTGACGTTATGGCGGCGTTGTGATCAGTCCGGTCTCGGCGACGAACCCGTCGAGCAGGCCGGGCCGGTACTG
>NZ_JBHWJT010000078.1:0-15381 GCF_042731325.1 Streptomyces sp. NPDC059866
CCCGTGCCCGCACAGCGCGGTGAAGCAGGAAGCCCCCGGAAGGGTCAGACGACCCAGGCCGGAATCCCTGGACTTTAGGCCAGGGAGCACGTCAAGCCGCTTTCCTCGCCGCCACCAACACCGCCGGGAATGGCAACAGGCCCTGGGCACTGCGGAAGCAGCCGCCTGCCGTGATCGCTACCGGGCAGCCCTGCTCGCCGTCACTGAAGCACTCACCCTGGTCCGTCTCGAAGGCCCTGACCCGGTTGTCTCCACCGCCGAAGCCCTGGAACGCTCCTGGACGCGAACGCGCCGCTCGATCAGCATCAGCCCGCACACGCCGCCTTCCTCGACGCCGCACGCACCGCCCTTACCAGCGCCTGACCCAGTCACCCCAGCACCTGCCTCGCACCCTGGCGCCCTCTCTCTGGCCCTGGGTGCCAGGGAGAGGCGCGGCATTGGGGCCACAGCGGCCTCGGTCAGGAAGGCCTGTGGCAGGTGCAGGCCGACCCCCAGACGCCGCGCATCCATCGCCGCGTTGAGGATGGCTGTGGCGGCCGGTGAGCCGTGCTGATAGCGACGCAACAGCTCGGGGGCTCCGGCCAGGTCCTGAGTGATCCTCCCGGACTCGCCGGCCCGAGTGAGCGCATCGGCCGGCAACAAGTCCCCGGAGCCTCCCCGAGCGGCTCCGCGGCCCGGCGGTGGACGGCCAACTCCGCCTCCAGCTCTGCGATCCGCTTACGGGCCGCGGCGAGTTCGGCCTGCTCGTTGCTGGGGACACCGGGCATCTGCCCGGTGTCGATCAGATGCTGGCGGCGCCAGACGTAGATGGTCTGCTCGCTGATACCGAGGAGCTTTGCCACCTCGGCGGTCTTCCGGCCGGAGGCGACCAGATCGAGCACACGGCGGCGGAACTCGGGCGGACAGCTGCGGGGCATGACGGCCTCCGGAAGCTGCTGGAACGGTCAATTCTTCAGCGACCCGACTCCATCAGCCCCAGGGCAGACCAACCGGCAAGGTCGGATATCTCGGTGCGCGGAATAGCCATCGCTGTGCCCACTTTCGGAGGCGATGGGACTTGGCCCGGGCCACCGCCGGGCGTGCCTTCTGCGAGCGGTGACAGGGCCGGATGGAGGACAGCGACACGGGGTGAGTGCCGCAGGGAGGGGAACCTGGGCCTGGAAGTGTTCCCAGCGCGCCCAGGTGCAGGAGCGGAGACGAGGGATGGCCACCACGATGGGCGAGGCCCGGGTCGGCATGGCACAACCGAGCAGTATCCAGTTGCCTGGCATCGTGCTCGGTGTGGGGATGGGCGGCTTCGTCGACGGCATCCTGCTGCACCAGCTGCTGCAGTGGCACCACATGCTCAGCAGCACCAACGAGGACCACATCGGCGTCAAGTACTACAACCCCCACACCGTCTCCGGCCTGGAGATGAACACCCTGTGGGACGGCATCTTCCACACCGTCTGCTGGCTCGCGGTCCTCCTCGGACTCGCCATCCTGTACTCGCGGGTCACCCACAACCGGATGCGGGTGTGGACCTCACGGGTGCTGTGGGGCTGGATGCTCGTCGGCTGGGGCCTGTTCAACCTCGTCGAGGGCGTCCTGGACCACCACATCCTCGGCATCCACCACGTCTATGCCGGAGACGGCCAGGTCTGGTGGGACATCGGCTTCCTCGGCCTGGGCGCCCTGCTGGTCGCCGGCGGCTACCTGCTCCAGCGCAGCGGCCAGCCCTTCGACCCCAACGCCCCGACCGGGTGGAGTGAGGGCCGGCGAGCCTGATGGACCACGACATGCCCGCACACGGGCACGACACGGGCAGCAGCCCCCTGGAGTGGCTGCTGCCCGCACTCGTCCTGCTGGCCGCCGCCAGCGCCTACCTGCTGCTCGCTCGCCGGGCACGCCACCGCAACCCGGCCCTGGGCTGGAGCCGGTGGCGGACCACAAGCTTCCTGACCGGCATCGCCCTGCTCGGCGCCGCGCTGCTGCCGCCCGTGGCACCCTTCGCGCATGAGGACTTCCGCGGCCACATGGCCCAGCACATGCTCATCGGCATGTACGCGCCGCTCGCACTCGTCCTCGCGGCCCCCGTCACCCTCCTGCTGCGCACCCTGCCCGCGGCCCGGGGACGGCAACTGACCGCCGTACTCCACAGCTCACCCGCCCGCGTGATCGCCCACCCGGTGATTGCGCTGGCGCTGTCCACGGGCAGCCTCGCGGTCCTCTACTTCACCCCCCTCTACAACGCGACCATGGACAACCCGGCAGCACACTGGCTGCTACACGCGCACTTCCTGCTCTCCGGATGCCTGTTCGCCTACGTCATCGCGGGCCCCGACCCCGCACCCTCCCGGCCGGGCGTGCGCGCACGGCTGGTCTACCTCGGCGTCGCGATCGCGGCGCACGCGGTGATCTCCCAGCTGATGTACGGCGGCTTCTGGGTCGACATCCATGCCCCCATATATCAGGTCCAGGCAGGCGCGGAGATCATGTACTACGGCGGCGACATCGCCGAACTCCTCCTGGCCGCCGCCCTGGTCGCAACCTGGCGCCCCGACCGCCACCGACAGAGCACCCATAGCCCTGCTGCCCCACGGCAAATGTCCGCACCTGCCTGACAGCAGACACCCAAGCAGGTGCGCGGAGCAGCACCCCCGTGCGTTGAGCCGGCACACCGGCCCGTCCGGCCCGAGCACACCAGCGACACGTGGGCGGAGCGCAAGCGCGTCCTGACCGAGCAGTCCTCTTCCCGCTGGGCCGGGGGCATCATCAAGGCCACCCACGACCAGGGGGGGCCCTGGCCCGGCGCGGGCAGCTCGCGCACATCCGTGGGCTTGAGGCCGGTATCAAGACGATCACGCACCGGCTTTCCCTGCCGGTCGGCGAGAAGGGCACCAGGCGGCTACCGCACCCGGCAGGAGTGGTTCGCCAAGCCCAGGCGCCTGCAGGTCCTTCACGACCGCCTTGAACGGGAGCGGGCCGACCGCGAGACCGGCCGTGTCCGCGTCGTGCGGGGCGGCAAGAAGCTGGCCCGCAACCGCCATAACCTCCAAGTCGCGCAGCTCACCGCCGGGCAGTGGCGGGCGCGCTGGGAAGCCGAACGCTGGTTCCTTGCCGCGACGGCGAGTCGGGCAAAAAGTTGGGTAACGAGACGGTCCGCGTCACCCCGGACGGCGAGGTCTCCCTCAAGCTCCCGGCCCCGCTGTCGCATCTGGCAACAGCAGGCACGGCCGGTACGTGCTTTCCGGCGCCGGGGTACCGAGTGGGCCGACCGCATCTTGGTGAACCGGGCCGTCGCGTGTCGCATCCACTACGACGTAGCCCGTGGGCGCTGGTACCTCACCGCGTCGTGGACGATCCCACCGGTCAAGACCGTTCCCCTCGACCAGGCAAGGCGAGGCGGCCTGGTCGGTGTGGGCGCCAACGCCGATCACTTGGCCGCGTGGCGGCTGGACGAGCACGGCAACCCGTGCGGTGAACCCCACAGGTTCTTCTACGACCTCGACGGCCTCGTGTCGTACCGGGACGCGCAGGTGCGGCATGCCCTCACCCGGCTCCTGCACTGGGCCCGGCGGCTGGGCCTGTCCATCGCGGTCGAAGACCTCGACTTCCAAGCGGACACGACCCGCGAGAAGCACGGACGGCGCAAGCGGTTCCGCAAGCTGATCTCCAACATGCCCGTGGCCAAGCTGCGGGCCCGGCTGGTGTCGATGGCGGCCGAACTCGGCATCACCATCGTCGCGGTCGATCCCGCCTACACCTCCCGCTGGGGAGCCGAGCACTGGCACAGGCCCCTCAACACGTAAGACCACCTGTCACGACGCGGCGAGCGTCGCGATCGGACGGCGCGCCCTCGGGCACCGTATCCGGCGACGGACGGCCCCGCCCCACGACGACCAGAGCGATCGTCGTGGGCATCGGACCGCCCAGGCCGGACACCATGCCCGAGGGCGTGAGGGAGGAGCCTGCCACCGCATTCCCGGACCACGGACACGATCCGCTGGGACCGGATGCGGCGAGTACGCGGGGGACCAGGACGCTCAACACCGTTCGGAGTGCCGGGCTGAGCCTGCGCAACTCATGCTCAGTCTGTAGGAACGGTGCATCTGCGACGCCATGCGCAATGTCGACGCGTGATGCGCTGTGAGTGCGGACCCTCGGCTCAGTTTCGGCCTTGCTGCTCAGCTACCCGTGGCTGAGCCCGTCACCACGCAAGGGTGATGGCGTCCACCGAGCGGGCCACCCGTATCGCTCCCAGGGCGTCACGATGCCTGCAATGGGCACATGAAGATCTTGCGCTGGCTGCTTGTCGCAGCCCTGACACCCCTGCTCGCCCTGACGACCACGCTGGCAAGCGCCCAGGGCGTTTGGCTGACACTGCCCGGGCTGCCGACGCCCGCCAACGGTCTGGCGTCGGCGACCGCGCCCTGCCCCAAGGACATCGAAGAGCTGAAGGGGACCTGCGTGTACGCCTTCGGCGGCCAGAACCCTGATTCCCCCATCCTGGACACGGTCCAGGCATACAGCCCGGCCACCGACACCTGGAGGACGCTGCCCGATCTGCCCACCGCCCGCTACGCACTGGCGGGGACGACCGCGCCCTGCCCCAAGGACGTCGAAGGATTGAAGGGGACCTGCGTCTACGCCATCGGCGGCTTCACAGGACCCGTGTGGCCCGAGCCGGCCTTCGATACGAACACCGTGGAGGCGTACAGTCCGGCCACGAACACCTGGAGGACGCTGCCCGATCTGCCCACCGCCCGCAGCCAGCTGGCGTCCACGACCGCACCCTGCCCCAAGAACGTCGAAGCGCTGAAGGGGACCTGCGTGTACGCAGTCGGCGGCGCCTTCGGTGACACGGTGGAGGCATACAGCCCCGTCACCAACACGTGGCAGACGCTCCCGTCGCTGGGCACTCCCCGGGACGCCCCGGCATCGGCGACCGCGCCCTGCCCCAAGGATGTGGAAGGGCTGAAGGGGACCTGCGTGTACGCCGTCGGCGGCTTCAACGCCACCGACGAGGTTCTGGACACTGTGGAGGCGTACAGCCCCGCTACGAACAGCTGGCACGCGCTGCCCTCCAAGTCCACCCCTGCCGTTGCCCTCGGCGGGGCTGCAGCGCCGTGCCCCAAGGATGTGGAAGGGCTGAAGGGGGTCTGCGTCTATGCCCTCGGCGGGTTCAACTTCACCGACGAGGTTCTGGACACCGTGGAGGCGTACAGTCCGGCCACGAACACATGGAGGACGCTGCCCGATCTGCCCACGGCCCGCTTCGAGCTGACGGGCGCGAGCGGGCCCTGCCCCCAGGAGCCACGCGGTGTGAAGAGAACCTGTGTCTATGCACTCGGCGGCGCGGGCAGTACCGCGTTCAACGCCCTGACCACCGTGGAAGCACTCGCTGTCGAGAACGGAAACCGACCGTCCTGACCCGGCGCAGTACGCACACAAGGGGCGGGCGGCCCTGTCCACCCGCTCGCCCCGACAGCAAACGCGGCTCACCGCCGTCCGGCGATCTTCTGGGCTGCCGGGGTTCGGGTCAGGCGCCGGGTCATGACAGTGATGAATGACCGGGGCAGATGGGCTCCGAGCCCTCATCACCGCCGCGACCACCCGAGCCACGCGGCAGCAGTTCGCTTCGAAGCAATCCGCGCAGATGGGGGAGCATGGGCTGGACTGGGCGGTGTAGGGGGCGGAGGCGGCCCATTTGCGCCATAGCGCGCTCGGCCTGCTCACGCCCAGCGCCGTCCTGTGCTGGCCTCTGCGCTGTCGGCGGACGGCGCCCTTGCGGCGCCGGATCGCAGGGGGGGGCGGACAGACGACGGGGGTGCACCTGTCTGCCCCTGCGCCAGTGCCCGCAGACGGGGAGAGTGCAGGCACGACGGACCGACCCAAAGGACCGGGCCTACCCTGTCAGCGCGGCGGATCCGCCCCGGCCCACTTGTTCTGGCTTCTCAGCCCGGCACGCTGGGGTGGCCGGGCTGGCTTAAAGTGTGCGCTTTGACGGACCACGTGTGGGGGTGGGGTGTGCACGGCGAGATGCTCGCGGACCGGTACAGCTTGATCGAGCCGCTCGGCAGCGGCGGCATGGGTCAGGTCTGGCGTGCCTGGGACAGCGCGCTAGACCGGGAGGTCGCGGTCAAACTCCTCACCGCCCCGCCAGGCGATGCGGGCGCGGCCGAGCGGTTCCGCCACGAGGCGCACACCGCCGCCCGGCTCACCCACGCCAACATCGCCGCGGTCCACGACTTCGGGCACACCGCCGACGGCCGCCCGTTCCTGGTCATGGAGCTCATCCGCGGCCGCAGCCTGGCCGAGATACTCGCCGCCCAGGGCCAGCTGGCCTGGGAGCAAGCCGCCGACCTTGGCGCACAGGCGGCGCGCGCCCTGGCCGCCGCGCATGCCGCGGGTGTGGTGCACCGCGACATCAAGCCTGCCAACCTGCTGCGCGGCGACGACGGCGTGCTCAAGGTCGTCGACTTCGGTATCGCACAGCTCACCCACCATGCCGCCGCTGACGGCGGTCCCGCGGTGGGCACCGCCGCCTACACCGCTCCTGAGCAGGCGCTGCGGCATCCGGTGGGCTCGGCCGCCGACCTGTATGCGCTCGGTTGCGTGCTGTACGAGCTGCTGGCCGGGCAGCCGCCCTTCCCCGGCCAGGACATCGCTGGGGTGCTCTACCGCCACGTCCACGAGCACCCAGCCCCGCTGGATGGGATACGCCCAGACGCCCCGCCCAATCTGGTGCGCACGGTCCACGCCCTGCTGGCCAAGAACCCCGCCGACCGGCCCGGTGCTGCCACCGACATCGCCCGGCACCTGGCGGCCGTCGCCGCTGAACCTCCCGCCCAAGCCACCCAACTACTGCCGCCCGTCGGCAAGGCCACCGCTTCCCTCCCCGCCATCAGCGTCCCCGCAGACGGACCGCCGCCGTCACGGCGCCGCCCCCGACAGGGGGCCCGCCCGCCCCTGCCGCTTGTCCTCGGTGGCCTGGTCGCCGCTGGCGCCGGCCTTCTCGCCATGCTCTTCCTCCTTGTCGGCGGCGACATCAGCCAGGACACCGCCTCCTCCTCGCCGGCCTCCTCTGCTGCCCCAGCCACCAGTGAGCCGGCCTCCTCCAACCTGCCGCCGGTTTCCACCCGCAGCCCGAGCCCCACGCCCACCCCGAGCGTCAAGCAGGCAGCCACGCAGGATCCGGCGACGCTCGCCCGCCAACTCTCCGCCGCGCTCGCCGCCCAGTCCGGCTCCATGAAGCCGGATCTGTACCGCGACGCCCAGAAGAAAGCAGCCGAGATCAACAAAAAGGTCCAGGAGGGTGAGACCGACAAGGCCGCAGACAAGGCGCGCGATCTCCGCCAGCGCCTTGCCGACGCCCAGCAGAAGGGCCAATGGAGCGGCGATTCCCAGGTCATGCAGCTGCTGAATCAGCTCGCCGCATCCGGCTGACAGACCCGCAGCACCGACCGTGCTGCTCTCGCGACGCCGCAAGACCCGCACCGCAATTTGCGAAGGGTGCAGTTCCTTTGAGGGGAAGGGCTGAGTAGGCCGCTGTGCGTGGGGCGGGCCCGGGTCACCGGCCCTTGATCATCGAGCTGCCCTCTCGCGTTGCTCAAGCCACTCGAGGTACCAGGTGCGGAAGGTGTGGCGGTTTCCCCTCGCATCAACGTACGGCTCGAAGGGCGGGTTGACCGCGCAGTCCCGGTCGCGGAGTTCCCCGCGGTGCGGGCCGACGACGATGAGCCAGCCGGTCATCCCGCATCCGTTGTCGCTGATGAGGATCGCGCCCCGCCCGCGTTCCAGGAACCAGACTTCGTCGCCGTCGTCGCCGAAGACCTTGCGGTAGTCGTCCAGATAGTCGTCGTCTTCGTCACGGGTGGTGGGTTCGTACCCGGCGGCGCGAAGGGTCGCCATCTGCTGGTCGGCCCAGTCTTCCGTCTCGATGAACGGCCCACTGGGGTCCAGCAGCCAGGATTGGTTCTCGTCGTCGTCCCAGACCCATCCCCATTTCCCGTCGGTTCGGCGCAACGAGGTGAGCTGGTGTGCCGGTCCGGGGCCGCCGGCTCCGACCTCCGCCAGAAACGTGCGGTACTCGTCGGGGAGCGCGACACCGAACTGTGCTTCGACCTCGGCGATCTCGGCGGGAGTCAGGACGGGTTCGAACGTCGGGTATCGAGACGGCCCACGGCCACGGGCTCGACGCTCGGCCTCCTCCACTGCGATGACGCGTTCCCGAACTCCCGACCAGTGCACGTGCGTGTTCACGGCGCTCCTATCGACGATGAGCACGGACATTAATGCCTGCCGCCGACATCCGACCTCCGTCTGGGCTGTGTCCGCGGCCGCTCGTCTCTACCGTGGTGGTGGTGGAGGAGGGGTGGCAGATGGGCTCGCTGTTCGAGGAGTTGGAAGCCCGCGAGGCAGCGGCTCGGGCTCGGGTGGAAGAGCTGGAAGCCGAGCTTGCTGAGCTGTCCGGGAAGCTGGAGCTGGCCCGTGAGAGCTTGAAGCGCCTGCGGATCACACGGGAAACGGTCACCGAGGTTCTCGCGGAGATGGAGCCTGAGATGCCCGTGGCAGACGCCGGACCGTCGCGGTCGGGTGAGCGGGTGGTGTCGGCGTATGCGGGGGCCGAGCGGCAGGTCATCGGGGTGCTGACCGTGCCGAACTGGCAACCCGGCATGATGCCGGACGTGCTGCCGTCGGTGTACCGCGACATCGTGGAAGTGGTGGCCGATGCACCGGGGCCGATCCGCGCCAAGCAGATCGTGCCGAGGATCGGGCTGCCGGCTGAGACCGGGAAGATCGAGGGCACCCGGTCGAAGCTCAAGCGGTTGGTGGAGCGAGGCTGGCTCGACGAAGAGGCCCCCGGGTTGTTCACCCCGGCCCGCCGCCGGACGGCTGCTTCACCCAACTCCCGCTAACAGCAGGGCTCTTCCGCCTACATTCGAAGGTGCGACCCATAACGGATGCAGGATCAGGAAGAGCCCCGGAGATGACACCGTACGACACTCATGCCACCACTGACCCCTTTGCCCGCTCCATAAGCGCCTTCGAATCGCTGATGCACACCCTGTCGGGCGGCGATGCGAGCGAGTGGACCCACGCCGAGCTGGAAGAACACCTCGACGCGGCCGGGCGGGAACTGTTACGGCAGCTGCTGCAGGACCACCTTGACCTACGCGCCCGGCGGGAAGAGGAACAGATCCGTGCCAGTGGCAGACCTGTGGTGATGGGGCCGGAGGGGCAGCTGCGGCCCTGGCGGGAGACGGGGCACTCGCGCTGGCTGGCCAGCGTGTTCGGGCTGGTCCGCGTCACCCGGGTCGCCCACCGAGGCCCCGGCGTCTGCAACGTCCACCCCACGGACCCGGCGCTGTCGCTGCCGGCGGGCCGGCACTCGATGGGCCTGCGCCGACTCGCGGTCACCGAATCCGTGCGCGGGTCGTTCGACCAAGCCCAGCAGGCGGTCGAGCGCCGCTGCGGGAAGGTGCTGGGCAAACGCCGACTCGAAGAACTGGTGGTCGCGGCCGCGGTCGACGCCGACGACTTCTACCGCGCCAGGATCCCGATCCCCTGCAGCAGACAGATGCCGCTGGTGGTCCAGGTCGACGGCAAGGGCGTGGTCGTGCGCCCGGAGGCCCTGCGCGAGGCCACCCGCCGGGCCGCCGCGAAAGCCGCAGGCGGCCATCGCGCACGGCTCGCGCCGGGCGAGAAGCCGAACCGGAAGCGGATGGCCACCGTGGCCTGCGTCTTCGATATCCGACCCGCGTCGAGGCGCCCTCACGACGTGATCCACCCGCCCGGCGGTCGAAGCGGCGAGCCCCGGGCCCGCCCGGGGCCGAAGGCCGAGAGCAAGTGGTGCACTGCCTCCCTGATCCGCCCGCCCGCACAGGTCATCGCCGACGCATTCGACCAGGCCCAGGCCCGCGACCCGAAGAACCTGCGGCCCTGGATCGTCCTGGTCGACGGCGCCCGCCACCAGCTCGACCTGATCAGCGCCGAGACCAGCCGACGCGACGTCACGGTCCACGTGCTGCTGGACTTCGTCCACGTTGCGGAGTATGTCTGGGCGGCCGGCCACGCCTTCCACAAACCCGGCACCACCGAGGCAGAAACCTGGGCCGCCGACCACCTGACCGCGGTCCTCGCAGGCCAGGCCGCCCGCACCGCCCAAGAGATGACAGCTCAAGCCCACCAGGAAGGACTGTCAGCCGCCCGCCGCGAGGCCGTCGACGCCTGCTACCGCTACCTGGCCGGCCACCTCGACCAACTCCGCTACGACAGAGCCCTCGACAACGGGTGGCCAATCGCCACCGGCGCGGTCGAGGGCGCCTGCCGCCACCTGATCGGCGACCGCCTCGACATCACCGGAGCCCGCTGGGGCCTGCCCGGAGCCGAAGCCATTCTGCGACTCCGCACGCTCGTCTCCAACGGCGACTTCGACGCCTACTGGCGGTTCCATCTCGCCCGCGAGCACGAGCGCCTCTATCCCGCCCCCAAGCAGCGGACTTACACCCTCACCGCTTGACCGCGACCTTCACTCGAAACGAACCGCACCCATCGGGGATGGCCCGGTCGTGCAGGACTACGTAGCCGCGACGCTCGAGCCGGGCCAGTAGCCGGGCGGTTGCCTGCTCGCCGGCGGCTCCTTTCGCCCAGGAGCTTTGCGTGCGGCGGTAGATGCGCCAGACCTCGAACGTCACCAGGCCCAGCGCGGTGGCGAGCCCGACGTGCCAGTTGGTGTAGGACGCGCTGCTCGACCCGCTGACGGCAGCGAATGCCACGGTGATGGGCAATGTGTCTTTGGCGCGGCGGTGTTGCGCTTTTCGTTCGGCAGCGCGGGCCAGGTCGGCGATCTGCCGGGCACTGGCTCCGGCGCCAGGCCGAGGCCCAGGCGCTGTGGTCATGAACGTCCCTCCCCCCACTGGGTTGTTGGGGCCTGTACCGAGACCGTAGCGCTGCGCACTGACAAGACAGGATCCATCCCTGCAAGCCCGTGAAGCAGGGCACGATGGGCGAGCCGTGTGCCAGCCACGCGGGCCCGATCCGCCGGACAGGCCCAGCCAGGCTGGTGGCGGAGTGCTCGGTTGTACGTCCCCGGGCAGGCGGCCCTCCCTGATCGGAACCTTCAGCTGCTGATGAGGAAAGCTGAGGTCCCCGACCAAATCCCCAACCATTGAAGCCCAGCCCATGGTCAGGAGCTCGAAACAGTCTCGCGGTCCGGACCGTGGTCGGTATCCATGCCCCCGACTACGCGGCTGTTCTGGCGCGCGAAGAGGGTGCCGTGCGGGTTCGGTGACCGGCCTCGGCAAGGCCGCTGACGCCTGACGCAGAGTGCGGGCCCAGCGGCCCTGGAAGGTCGGCGATGGCCGGTCCGCCTTCAGCGTTTGCCGGACCTGCTCTTGCCAGGCGGTGAACGCCGGGCCGTCGTCCGCGCAGGCGACGCCGGGGTCAGGTGCCCCGCACGTCGCGGCGTGCCGGATTAGGTCGGTGCCAGCCGCGGCCGTCGGCCGGCGGAGGCAGCAGGCCGCGGCGGGACGCGAGTCCGCACAGCGCACAGGAGCAGCTTTTCCGGACTGCGAGTTCTTGCCCTGGCGCTCGGCCGCGAACCGGTCTCTTACCTGCGCTTGCCGGGTCGGCCGAGGTGGTCGATGAGCTGCCTGAGGACGGGGCCGCCGGCGAGGTGGTGGTGTGCGGCTGCGCTCTGGCGGGTCATGGCGGGCTCCGGTGCGTGCTGCGCGAGGTCGGCTGTGTCAGGCGGTTGTGCGGCGGTGGCGTTGGTAGTGGCGGGCGGCGCGGGCCCGGTTGCCGCAGCCTGCGGAGCACCATTCCCGGCGGGGGTGGTCCTTGAGGAAGTACAGGACGCATCCGGGGGCCAGGCAGGCGCGCAGCCGCAGACGATCACCCTGGCTGAACATGTCGATCGCTTCTTCGGCGATGGCCGAGACTGCGGCGGCGGCCGTCTGTCCGCTGGTGCGGGCAAGCCGCGAGGGTGGTTTCCCGGGTGTCCAGGCCAGTGCCGACCACCGCGGTACTGCGCCCGCGGCCTCGTTGACTGCCGCGACCGCGGCTTCCAGCTCCCTCGTCGCTGATGCTGCCGCCGGGCGGGGATCGCCGGTGGCTTCGGCCGCCAAGCGCCGCAGGGCATCGCGCAGCCGGACTAGCCGGTGCGCGAGGTGGTCGATGTCGCCCGCCGCCAGATCGTTGAGGTCGTCACTGGTCATCAAGTCAATGCGAGGGGCGATGGCGCGCAGCCAGGCCTCGGTGCCGACTGGTTCGCCCAGTGCGTCGTGCACGCCGTCGCGGTCGGCCCAGACCGTGTTCATCAGCTCCACGGGCAGTGGTTCACCCAGAAGCGGCGCGCTTGGCTCCATGTCCCCACCCTACCGCACTTCTAACGGTTGCAGGAGTTTCTATCCGTTGACATCGAACCATCGTCGTGTCATGGTTCTAACGGTTACTGATGCGACCAAACGTTGGAAACGAGGAAGGAGTGCTGTACCCATGACCGGTTTCGCCCCTGTCGACCCCGCCACCGCGACCGGCAAGGCCGCCGAGCTGCTGACTGACGTGCACAAGACCCTCGGTCTCACGCCGAACATGACCAAGGTGATGGCCAACAGCCCGGCCCTGCTCCAGGGCTACCTGGCGCTGTCCGGCGCACTGGCCGGCGGCGTGCTGCCCGCCGCGGTCCGCGAGCGGCTGGCGCTCGCCACCGCCGAGTACAACGGATGCGAGTACTGCCTGTCCGCCCACACCTACATCGGCGCCAACATCGCCAAGGTCGACGCCGAGGAACTGGAGGCGGCCCGCGACGCCAAGGCCTCCGACCCGCACACCGCGGCGCTGCTGGCACTGTCCGACGCCATCGCCCGCGGCCACGGCACCGTCGACGACATCGTCCTGCAGGC
This sequence comes from Streptomyces sp. NPDC059866, assembly GCF_042731325.1. Taxonomy (NCBI): domain Bacteria; kingdom Bacillati; phylum Actinomycetota; class Actinomycetes; order Kitasatosporales; family Streptomycetaceae; genus Streptomyces; species Streptomyces sp. NPDC059866. The sequence goes on from NZ_JBHWJT010000078.1 coordinate 12,888, forward strand.
CGCACGCGACGCCGGTGCCACCGACGCCGAGATCGGCGAAGTCGTCGGCCACCTCGCGCTGAACGTGCTGACCAACTACTTCAACATCCTCGCCAAGGTCGACAACGACTGGCCCGTCGTCACCCCCCGCAACGCGGCCTGACCCAACGACTCCGCCGGTCCGGCCGACCATCCCTACGAGCGGTGCAATCCCCCCGGGAGGAAGAACCGATGACCCGCTCCGCACGCCCCCTCGCGGGCTTCCATGACGGCGAACTGGCCGTGCAGCAGCGTGCCGGTGTCACGGCAGCAGCCGCCCGGCTGTCCGGCATGCTGGCACCGGCCCAGCTCCGTGGAGGCCTTGCCCGATTCCTTTCCGCCCGCACTTTCGCCGCGCTCACCGCTCGCGACCAGGCTGGCCGGCTGTGGATCTCCCCGCTCACCGGTCCGGCTGGATTCCTCAACGTCACCTCGGTCACCGCGCTGAGCGTGCGTACGGCGCCCGCGCCGGGAGACCCGCTCCATGCGCTGCCTGCCGGACAACCGGTCGGCCTCCTCGTAGTCGAGTTCGCCACCCGGCGCCGCTTTCGCCTCAACGGAAACCTCACCGCAGCCGACCAGGGCACGCTGCAGATCGACGTCGAGCAGGCCTACGGCAACTGCCCCCAGTACATCCAGCACCGCCACCTTGCCCCCACCCCTGCACTCACCCCGGGACCCGAACCCGTACGGCACGGCAGCACCCTCACACCCGACGACGTCGAACTCATCCGCCAGTCCGATACCTTCCTGATCGGCACGACCCACCCGACTCGGGGCAGCGATGCCTCGCACCGCGGCGGTCCGCCCGGGTTCGTCCGCGTCGAGGACAACCGGCTGTGGTGGCCCGACTATTGGGGCAATAACATGTTCAACACCCTCGGCAACCTCGACGTCGACCCCACCGCCGCTCTGCTTTTCTGCGACTTCGCCACCGGCCACACCCTCCACCTGTCCGGCCGCGCCGCCCTGGAGTGGACCCGACCGGGCATCCCCGGCGACGACGACCGCACCGGCCGCCGAGTCCACTTCATCCCCCAGAAGCTCACGGCCGGCCGACTGCTGCCGCTGCAGGCAGACGCTGTCACCGCCGCTCCGGACAACCCATCCCTGACCGACCGGACCCCTGCCCACTGAAGGACACCACCGTCATGACCGAGGCACGCCCGCCCTTCCCGCCGTTCGATCTCGACAGCGCCCTGGCCAAGGTCCAGGCCGCCGAAGACGCATGGAACACCCGCGACCCGCACAAGGTCGCCCTCGCCTACACGGAAGACTCCGCCTGGCGTAACCGGGACGTCTTCCTCACCGGTCACGACGAGATCGTGGAGTTCCTCACCGCCAAGTGGGAACGCGAACTGGACTACGTGCTGCGCAAGAGCCTGTGGGGCTTCCGCGAGAACCGCATCGCCGTCCGTTTCCAGTACGAGTGGCACGACGCCGCAGGCCAGTGGTTCCGCAGCTACGGCAACGAGCTGTGGGAATTCGACGAGCGCGGCCTGATGCGGCGCCGCGAGGCCAGCATCAACGACACGACCATCACTGAGTCCGACCGCCGCTACTTCGGCCCGCGACCAGAGAACGAGCGCGGCCTGGGCTACGACATCCCGCTTCAGTAGCTCCACAACCTCGGCAGCCACCGCAGATCCCTCCGTTCGGGTTGCGTGACTTCCTACCGATGCAGCATGGCGGCCTTCCCACGACACGCACGGGTTGCTGCCCGTAGCCCGGTCAACATGTCGGGAGTTGCCCATCCAGTCGCCGGCCCGGGACATCATCGGAGATCCGTCTCCCGCTTGGTCAGCAGCTCCTTCTGGTCGGCCTCGAGTACCGCGGCTGGCAGCGCGTGCTTCTTCGGGGCGCGCTGCGCGAAGAACGCCGCGACCTCGTCGTGGCGCCAGAACCGCTTGCACACCGCGGTGCCGGATGCTGCGGGCACCGACCGCGGCCAGGGCCCCGCGCAGCCACAGGGCTGGGTCGCTGCCGGGCCGCAGCCGCGGAGCGCCGAGCGCGGTGAGCTGGGCTGCGGCGTACTCATGGCCCTGCTCCAGGCGACGGATCTTCTGCGCCGCCCGGTCGAAAGCGCGCGAGTTCGAGTAATCCTGAGCAGGAGGGAGCGGAAACTCGTACGCGAACCCTGCTTCAGTAGTGCTTCGCGTACGGGTTGACCGCTGTGCGTGGTCGAGAACTTCGAAGATTTCAAGATCGTGAACCCGACTGGGGACCCAGAACAGGACTCGGTGGGCCTTGGGGAGCCGACGGAAAACAGATAAAGGGAGTTGGGGGGTCAGAGCAGGGCGAGCGCTCGCGTGGGCACTGTCACGTTGGCTAACGGCGTGAGATGGTCTCCAAGTTGATAACCCTCGGGAGGGGATCGTGCGTGGCGGGCACGCGGCCGTCGTACCAGGGCCACCGGTACCCGGTGGGGATCATCTCCCACTGCGTGTGGCTGTACTTCCGGTTCCCGCTCAGCTTC
>NZ_JBHWJT010000079.1:0-14327 GCF_042731325.1 Streptomyces sp. NPDC059866
ACGTGTCCCTACACAGCGATCTTCTCGCACATCCCAATTGGCGGCCGAGTCGTCGTGGGGTGCCGGGCGGCCAATCTCGGTGAGCCACGGACTGCGGACCTGCGAAAGCCATACCCGACACCCCTGGGTGATCCGACCCTACGAATGGCCGGGCTCAACCCGAGATAAAAGGTAGGGACCTGCGACGAGGAGCGTCCCGAGCTGGTGGTGCATGTCGCCACCACCAGCTCCACCGTGCAGGACATCGAAATGACCGACACCATCCACGACGAGCTCGCCGAGCGGCAGCTGCTGCCCGCCGAGCATGTCGTCGATTCCCGCTACCGCGGCCTGGTCCGCACCCACGTCCAACACGTCCTCACCGCGATGGCCTGCAACATCGCCCGCGTCGCCGACTGAATCGACACCGCACCCAGAACACGACGCCGGGCCACGCACTTCCGCACTCTGTACTCACCCACCGGATGACCTACCCAACATCACCAGCAGAGTCCTGGCATTGCTCCTAGCCCCGGCACGGAGGCTACTTGTCAGCGCGGTAAAGCTGGATGTCCTTGTGCACGAAGAGATGGTCCGTTTTGCGCGGATCTATACGTGGGTGCGGTTACGAGTCGCCGGGTAGCAATACCAACGCGCAGTCAGGCGCTATAGCCACGTCCTTCAACCGGGCCACACCGCCGCCCCGCGAAAAGGCACCCAGCATTCCCGTCATGGCAGCCGTGCATGGTCCGGTATGGCGCGTAGGCGAGCCAGGCGCCGCCTGCACCCCGCGCCTGGTGATCGCACGAGACGGGCTCATCGCTGCGATGTCACCTCCGCAAGGAGCATGTGCGGTCACGGCGCCCTGCCCGTGGTCAGGCGCGGGCGAGCAGCGGCGTACTGCTTCGGTGAACAGCACGAAGGACTCGGCGGAACCCAGGTCGATGCCCAACGCCACGCGCTCTCGGGCCAGTTCGCCGCAGGGCATCAACGCGTCGACGGGGTCCTGTCCCTGCTGACTGGTCATGTCGACGAGCACCGCGGCCACGAAGATCACCGTCCCCCCGATAGCGCCGGCCCGCATGGGCCGGCGCGAGACGAGTCCCCAGTCAGGTCTCCATCACGGCATGGCAGTCGGGGCAGACCACAGATGCGTACTCCTCGGGGTACCACGGCGTCTCAGGGGCCTCGGAGGGTTTCCAGCCGCTCGCCTCCATGGCGAAGGTGTCTTTGCCGCAGAGGGTTCGCGGTCCAGTCACGGCGGGCGCCCCCGGGGCGGTGGGCGCCGCGTGCACCCGGCGGACGGCCGGTTCCTCACCACGCGGTACGCGCGTGGCCGCCGCGTTGTCGCGCTCGTACACGACGACGATCTCGCCCATGCCTCCACGATAGGCGGCCGCCGCCCTGATCCGACCGCAGCAGTCGGCCGGGAGGTTACCGAGGCCCGTCTGCCGGTTCGAGCCGGGCCACCTCGAATTCCATGCGGACGTCGTCGGCCAGCCGCAGCGCCCCCAGGAACGCGGTGTACGGCTTGATTCCCCAGGTGGACTGCGTGACGATCGCCCAGCCGCGCAACAGCCCGTCCCCGTTCCCCTGCCCGTGCACCGTCACCGGGTGGGTCCGGCCCTTGATGGTGAGGTCCCCGGTGATCTCGAAGGACTGCGGCGTTCCCGTGACCCAGGTGGAACGGAAGGTGATCGTTGGGTGTTCCGCGGTGTGCAGCAAAGCCTTGCCAGCCAGGGTCCGTTCGATCTCAGCCCGGTCGGCATCGGTCAGCGCCTTCAGCCCACCCGTTCCCTCGCGGACCCTCAAGGAGCCCGTCTCGATCGTCACACTCACCGACGACCTGTCCGGGTCGTCGACGACCACCACCGCCTCCCCGGACCATCGGACGCCCTCGATCGTGAGGTCGTGCCCCGCCCTGCGGCCGAGCCCGGCACGGCCTGTCTTGATCAGGAGGCGGGCGGTCGAGGGCCCGAGCCGGTACGTTCCGTCTGCCAGTGCCACGGCTCGAGGGTAGGGGACGAGTTCAGCCTGGCCGTCGAGGCTCCCTGATCGGCGTGTCCCCCGTCCTGCACCCTCTCCTCGTCCGTGAACCGATATAAGCGTCAGGGCCGCTGCGCCACGGGGAAGTCAGGCTTGGCCGGGCAGGCGGGGACACCGCACCGCGCTCGCGTCGCTGCGCACGGGCCGTGGCTACGGCCTGCGCGCCACGCTGCGCGGCGGCGTCTACACCAGCAACGACCCTTGGCACGGCGCGGACGACACGCGTGCCGGCGTGTGCTCAGCCGGCGGATTTTCGTGCGGGTGTCCGCTGCGGTGAGCCGCGACGGACCAGGCGCTGATGGCGCCTGGTATCAGGCTTGGGTGGCGGACGGTGGACAGTGCGGGTTCGTCGTCCGGCCGATACGGGCGCACCGTCGACCCGTTCTCGGGGCTGGGCGAAAAGACCATCCTGTCCGTCCGCACGTGCACGCTCCTACCCGCTACCTCTCAGAGTCCTCGGTTCCCCCTCCTGTCACGGGCAACCCTGGCTGCGGCGCCGTTGGGGCGCGGCCGGCCAGGCTGCGGATGGCGGAATTGGCCTGCTGGGCTGCGGTCAGCAGCGAGCGCACCTGGTCGATGACCGGCTGTTGGAGGGGGGAGCGTCAGGTGGCCGACCCCGGGCACGAGCACGTTGCGTGCTTTGAGGTCGGGATGGTCGATGCGGCCCCTGGTGGCGGGGATGGCAGCCTCGTCCAGGTCGCTGCAGAAGGCCACGAACCGGGTGCGGCATCCCGGTGCCGGTTCGGCGAGTTCGGTCAGCAGCCCACTTCCCGGCCGTAGCTGCCGCAGGAGCGGATGGGGCGGGGCCAGCAGCGCCGTCGCGGTTCCACCGTGCGGCGTCGCCAGCGTGATCACGAGCGGCACAGCGCGTCCCCACCGAGCCGCTGCACGTAGTAACGAGCGATCAGTCCGCCCAGGCTGTACCCGATCAGCACGACGATCCGCACTCCTGCGCGGGCACACGCCACTCCACCTGGTCGCCCAGAGCGCGGGCCGCCTTGCGGAAGTCCGGGCTGAACGCGCTGTAGCTGACCGGGGTGATGAGACCGACGCCGCAGTCGCCCAGCCTTCGCTGCAGCGGCGAGACGATCGACGCTCCGTCGGCCAGCCCGTGCACCAACAGCGCCGGCATGCCCGCGTCGTTCGGCGGCGGTTCGTCCCAGCCCATTGACCGCCGGGGCAGGGCACGACCCAAGCGCCCGGTCAGCTGCCCGACGCCTCGGCAGCGATGCCGAGCGGGAACCGCACCAGGCGCACAGCGGCCGTCCCAGCCTCGACACCCACGCCGCGCACCGGTGACAGCCCTGGCACCGACAGATGCGGGCCGAAAGGAATACCCATGGCGATTGGCCTTACCTAGACGCGCCCTCTTCATCCTTTATATGGGCTATAGGAACAACGTTGCAGGTTCCGACCCAATTCCCCCATCACCGCATCGGGCTCCCTGCAGTTCACGCTGACTGCTCCAGTTCGCTGTGCCCCTTCGACGCTGGGGCTGCCACAGGTCAAGGTGATCCCTGGCGGCCACGGCCTCCGGGGACCCGGAGCGGCGGCTGTCCAGCAACGGCAGCACCCTGTACCGGGGCGGGCTGGCCGTAGACGTGATCACGACCCCCCGGCGTCAGACCCGTGACCATCAGCCGCTTCGAGCCGTGCAGGCGGCCCGATCGGACACTGATCCCCGCGGGGCCCACCACCGGGCTGGCATGCCGGTCGACTGCGGCACTGTGGAGGTGAGCGCGGGCCGCCAGCGCGGGGTCGGCGGACCCTCTGGACAAGCAGTCCGTGGGCGGTAGATTTCTCATAGAGGAGGTTATGCACCTTATTTTCCAAGCATGCTGGTTGCTGACAGTGTGACAGCAATGCCCCAATGCCCCTTCCTGAACCGCCAGCGATGGAAGGAGGTGAGCGCATGAGCAACACCGAACCGGAGCCTCCCGAGGTGAAGGAGGGCGAGACTGCCGCTGAAGGGGCGGAGCAGCCTCCGACCGAAGCGGCGGAGGAACCGGCTCCCGAGACCCCCGCAGCCGAGGAGGGCGAGACCCCCGCTGAAGAGGCGGAGCAGCCTCCGACCGAAGCGGCGGAGGAACCGGCTCCCGAGACCCCCGCAGCCGAGGAGGGCGAGACCCCCGCTGAAGAGGCGGAGCAACCTCCGACCGAAGCACCGTGACCCGCATCTCCGCAAGAAACAGGTGACACAGCCCAAGGACCGTCGCCCCATTGGCGCACGCCGGGGCGACGGTCACCGGACCTGCCGGAAAGCTTGAAGGTGACCCTCTCCGGACAACGGAGTGGCAGGCCAAAGACGACTGCCAGGGACATCATGCACTGGGGGGCGCAGTGGGTGCCCGCATCCGAGACACTGGATCGGGCGGCCCAGTTGATGCGCGAGCACGGCGGGCGACGCGCTGGCGGGCGGCGCCCGCCGAAGCTGAGGCATCCGGGGGGGACGGCCCTCGGGGAGCCACCCGAAGCCCTCGGGGCTCACCCTCGGGCCGCCTCCTTCTCGTGGCGGAGCTTCATCCACACCTTGTTGACCGCCCACAGCACGATCCCGATCCCGATCAGCACCCCCGCCCGGATGTACACATCCGCCGCCCGCTCCGACAACGGACTCGCCAGGATGATCGCCGTGATCGCCCCGAGCACCGGCAGGATCGTCGGCGTACGGAAGTGCTCGTGCGCGACGCTGTCCTTGCGCAGCACCAGCACGGCCACGTTGACCACCGCGAAGACGCACAGCAGCAGGAACGCCGTGGTGTCGCCGAGCCCCTCGATCTCGCCCGTCGACACCAGGCCGATCGCCAGCAGCGTGACGAAGATGATCCCGGTGATGGGCGTGCGCTGGCGGCGCAGCACGCGGCCCATGCCCTTCGGCAGGACCTTCTCGTTCGCCAGCCCGTAGCAGAGCCGCGACGCCATCATAATGTTGATCAGCGCCGAGTTGGTGACCGCGAAGAGCGCGATGGCTGCGAAGAGCTTCGGCGGGAAGGAAACCCCGCCGGCCTTGACGACCTCCAGCAGCGGCCCGCTGGACTGCTCCAGCGTCTGGTACGGGACGAGCAGCGACGAGACGAGCGCTACCAGTACATAGATCGTGCCGGTGACGGCGACGCCGGTGAAGATCGCGCGGGGGAAGGTGCGGACCGGGTCCTTCGTCTCCTCCGCCATGTTGACGGAGTCCTCGAAGCCGACGAAGGCGAAGAAGCCCAGGGCGGTGGCGCCCAGCACGCTCGTCAACAGCGCGTACCCCGTGCCCTCCGCCTGGAATTCGCCCAGCCGGGACGGCTCTCCGCCGCCCGTCAGCACCGCCCACGTGCCGATCGCGAGGATGATCAGCAGGCCGGTCAGCTCGACGAGGGTGAGCACCACATTGGTCTTCACCGACTCCGACACACCGCGCAGCGCCAGCGAGGCGAGGGCGAGGATGAAGACGATCGCGATCAGGGTCGGCGGGATCGCGGTGGTGAACTCCTGGAAGTAGTCCCCGCTGAACGCGCGGGCGGCCGCGCTCGCGGACGACAAGCCCGAGCACATCACCATGAAGGCGATGATGAAGGTCAGGAAGGGGACCTTGAACGCCCTCTGCGTGTAGAGCGCTGCGCCAGCCGCCTTCGGGTACTTGCCGACGAGTTCGACGTACGACGCCGCCGTCAGTAGCGCGACGACGAAGCCGATCACGAACGGCAGCCACAGTGCGCCGCCGACCTTTCCCGCGACCTTGCCGGTCGTGGCGTAGATGCCGGTGCCCAGGATGTCGCCGACCACGAAGAGGATCAGCAGCTTCGGGCCGATGGCCCGTTTGAGCGACGGCTGGTGGTCCGGTGCGCCCCCGGACGTCGATGTGGGTGGCGTGGATGTGGCCATGTGACACCTCTGCCCGGTCGGCCCGACGGGATGCGTACGCTCGTACGGTTCAGCCGTACGGCCGGACAGGACCTAATACCGCATCAGGCAACGTTCGCCCTGTTCACGACCTCGCGAAGGCGTTCGTCGGCGGCGTGCTTGTTCCGCCAGATGATGTAGCGGCGGATCATGTTTGCCTGCTGCTTGTGGCTGGTGTGGTCAGTACCGTCGAGAGCAAAGTAGCGCAGGGCGGTGAACTGGGCCTCGATCCGGTTGAGCCAGGAACTGTTGGTCGGAGTGTGGGCGATCTCCACGTTGTTCGCCGCCGCCCACGTCCCGACCCGCTGGCAGCGCCTCGTGGTCAGGTGCGGAGAGTAGATGTCACAGACGAACGGCTGCGTGAGCAGATCACCCAGCTCAGCGAGCAACTCGCCGCCACCGAACGGCCCTTGGAGCGGTTCGAGATCACCCGCGAGACCATCCTGGAACTGGACGCCGAGGACGGTCTCCCGCCACCCGAACCGCTTCCGCCCGGCTACCACGAGATCCTGGCCGCCATCGAGCAGGCCGCGGACGCGCTCCGCGCCAAGGACGTGTGCAAGGCGCTGGGCACCGGCACCGAACCGCGGCACACCGAGGGCATGCGCGCCAAGCTGAAACACTTGGTCAACAGAGGCATCCTCACCGAGCCCGAGCCAGGTCTGTTCACCCCGCCCCGGCCGACACCACACCCCCCAGCCTGTGCGTGCCGATAACCCATGTCACCCGCTGAGCTGCAGCTATCGTCACAATGTGATCACATCGGCGGCCTCCACGGCCGCCTCGGTGCACGCTCGGATCCTGTGGCGACACGTCTGCTCTACCGGTTCTGCTGTCTGCTCCTGGGCTGGCTGCGGCTGTTGGCCCGCTCCTCCGCGGCGAAAGACGTTGAAATCCTGGTGCTGCGTCATCAGCTGAGCGTCCTGGAACGCGGCAGGCCGAAGCCCACCTTCACCCTCGACGATCGGGCGGTGACCGCAGCCCTGGTCCGGCTGCTGAGCAAACGCCAGCGCATCAGCCTGAAACTTCTGGTCACCCCGCGCACGGTCCTGCGCTGGCACGCCAGACTGGTGAAGCGGAAATGGACCTATCCACATCGAGGGCCGGGACGACCGCAAAAGTCCGCTGCCGTGCGGACTCTGGTCCTGCGCCTGGCGCGGGAGAACGACGGGTGGGCTATCGGCGGATCCACGGTGAACTGCTCAACCTGGGCTGGAAGACCGCCGCCTCGACGGTGTGGAAAATCTTGCAGCAGGCAGGGATCGATCCAGCGCCTCAGCGCGCCGGCCGCTCCTGGGCGAAGTTCCTCAAGGCCCAGGCCACGGGCATCGTTGCGGTCGACGTCTTCCATGTCGACACGGTTTTCCTGCGGCGCCTGTTCGTCCTGTTCCTCATCGAGCACGACTCCCGCCGCGTCCACGTCGCCGGCGTCACCCGACACGTCACCGCCTCGTGGGTCACCCAGTGCGCCCGGAACCTCCTCATGAGCTGGGACGACGCTCACGCCGAAGGCATCAGATTCCTCATCCGGGACAACGCAGGCTACTTCACCGAGGCCTTCGACGCGGTCTTCACCGCCATCGGCGCCCGCGTGGTGCCCATCCCGCCGGGCGAGCCCCGGATGAACGCGGTCACCGAGCGCTGGGCCAGCTCCTGCAGGCATGAGGCCACCGACCGCATCCTAATCACAGGCGAACGACATCTACGCCTGGTCGTCGACGAGTTCACCGAACACTACAACGCCCATCGACCCCACCGATCACTCAGACAACGATCTCCGGACCGCCTCCACACGCCCGCACGACCCGCCGCAGACGAACAGACCCACGTCCTCCGGCGTGACCGACTCGGAGGGCTCATCCACGAATACACGCAGGTCGCGTAGGGATGACAAGGGTTGTCGGCACCCACAGGCCGGACGCGAGCTCAACCGGGGACGGCTGCGCGAACGCACGCTGCGCACCAAGCTGCAGAAGAAGAACACCCCGTCCGCCAAGCGCCGGCTGAAGAAGCGCAGGCGCAAGGAGACACGGCGGGCACGGGACATCAACCACAAGATCGCGAAGCATGTGGTGGCCGAGGCAGAACGCACCGGTCGCGGAATCGCCCTGGAAGACCTCACGGGCGTCCGCGAACGGGTACGGCTTCGCAAGCCCCAACGGGCCACCCACTCCAACTGGTCGTTCGCCCAGCTGGGAAGCTTCATCGCGTACAAGGCCCGCAGGGCGGGAGTGCCGGTGGTGTACGTCGATCCGGCGTACACCTCGCGCACCTGCGCCGAGTGCGGCCACATCGACCGGGCGAACCGGGTCTCGCAGGCCTGGTTCGCATGCCGGTCCTGCGGCGTCGTTGCGCACGCGGACCGGAACGGCTCCCGCAACATCCGCGCTCGCGCGGAAGAGTTGTGGCGACGCGGGGCGCAGTCAACCGCCCCAGACCCGCCCCCGAAACCGGGGCGCGGGACAGGACGCAAGCGCAGCACCACAACCAGTGGCGCCCGCTGTGCAAGCCCGTCGCTTTAGCGACGGGTCGTTGACTGAAGATCTCGGGCCGTTCCTCCCGGACGACCCCCATGGCGCAGGTCGGACAACCGTCAGCGAGTCGGCGGAGGCGGATCGACGGGATCCGTTGGCGGGTGCGCACGGGTGCTCCGTGGCGGGATCTGCCGGCGGAGTACGGACCGTGGCAGACCACGGCATGACACGCAAGAGCCAGGTCGCCGCACGAGCACGGTGCACCATTGCGCTGATCGGTGAAGACGACTGAAGGCAGCCTGTTCCGTACCCTTACGGCATGCGCATGCGCCCCACCTTGAGCTGGACCCCTGCCGAGGACCTGCCGCCGGGCACCACGGATCTGGAGCCGGTCGTCGATGCGCTGAACGCCGGCGGTGTGCTGGTGCTCAGCGGGGCGGGCATCTCCACGGAGTCGGGCATCCCCGACTACCGGGGCGAGGGCGGGAGCCTCAGCCGGCACACCCCGATGACCTACCAGGACTTCACCGCCGGCGCCCAGGCCCGGCGCCGGTACTGGGCGCGCAGCCACCTCGGCTGGCGCACCTTCGGCCGCGCCCGCCCCAACGCCGGGCACCGGGCCGTGACCGCGTTCGGGCAGCACGGCCTGCTCTCGGGTGTGATCACTCAGAACGTCGATGGCCTGCACCAGGCCGCCGGCAGCGAGGGGATCGTGGAACTCCACGGCAGCCTGGACCGGGTCGTCTGCCTTTCCTGTGGTGCCTTCAGCCCGCGTCGCGAACTCGCCCGGCGGCTGGAGGACGCCAACGTGGGCTTCGAGCCGGTGGCCGCCGGAATCAACCCGGACGGTGACGCCGACCTCACCGACGAGCAGGTCGGGGACTTCCGCGTGGTGCCCTGCACGATGTGCGGCGGCATTCTCAAACCGGACGTGGTGTTCTTCGGCGAGAACGTTCCGCCGCGGCGGGTCGAGCACTGCCGCGAACTGGTCGCCGAGGCAACCTCACTACTGGTCCTGGGTTCCTCACTGACGGTGATGTCCGGGCTCCGGTTCGTCCGTCAGGCGGCCCAGGCCGGGAAGCCGGTACTGATCGTCAACCGGGACTCGACCCGCGGCGACCGGCACGCCGTCACCCGCGTCGCGCTCCCACTCGGAACGGCCCTGACCACCGTGGCCGACCGGCTGGGTCTCTCCGTCGACAGCCCGGCAGCGGCCGGGGCCTGAGACCGACCCGCGCCACGGTGCCATGACGCACCGCCCGCCCAACCCGGAGCGCCGACCCGCGAACGCCAACCCGGACGGTAACCGTCGGGCGCGGGTGCCTACCGGGCGAAAGCGACCCGCCCCATCGAGGTGCCGGGCACTCAACAGCTCCGGCGTACTTCGAGTCGATGACGCCCGGCGGCCGTGAATCTCCGGTCGGCCGGGGCACGCCCACAGCCAATAGCACCCGCTCCTGCTGCCAGGGCGACTTCCTCAGCGTCAATACTCGATGGCGTCACGCGGCGCGCAAACGGCACGCACCACCGGAAAGAGACGGCGTCGCACCGATGGCACATCGGCTTCTGCCTGCCCACGGGTTGTGCCGGAGGTCTGGTCCTGTGGCAGATGGTGACGGTGTGGACGCCGACACGGCTACGGCGCCAGACTCGCCCCAACCCCTTTGTGAGGAACCAGGGTTCAGGGCGGAGGCGCAATGCTGAGACGCACGGTTCGACTGATTCTCACAGTTGTCATGACCATGGCCGCTATGACCGGCGGTGTGCTGGCCACGGCCGGTCCGGCCCAGGCCGACGAGTGCTACACCTGGAACCGCACCCTGTCGGAGGGCATGTCCGGCTCCGACGTGACCGAGCTGCAGATCCGCGTGGCCGGGCATGTCGACTACGGCGAGATCCTCACCATCGACGGCAACTTCGGCCCGCGGACCAAGGCCGCGGTCACCAAGTTCCAGCAGGCGTACGGTCTGTCAGCGGACGGCATCGCGGGGTCCCAGACGTTCAACAAGATCTACGCGCTCCAGGACCCGGACTGCACACCGATCCACTTCACCTACGCCGAGCTGAACAAGTGCAACTCCACCTGGTCCGGCGGCGCGGTCAGTGCGGCGACGGCCAAGTCCAACGCCCTGCGCACGATGTGGAAGCTGGAGGCCATGCGGCGCGCCATGGGCGACACGCCGCTCGTCGTGACCAGCGGGTTCCGCTCGTACTCCTGCAACAGCGCGGTGGGCGGCGCCTCGAACAGCCGGCACTTGTACGGTGACGCCGCCGATCTGGTCGGCAACCCGTCGTTCTGCCAGCTCGCCCAGCGGGCCCGCTACCACGGCTTCGGCGGCATCTTCGGCCCGGGCTACCCCGGCCACGACGACCACACCCACGTGGACGGACGCACCAGCCGCTCCTGGTCCGCGCCCAGTTGCGGCATCTGATCGGCGAATCCGACGCACACCGCGTGTCCCGGCACGGAGCAGGCCTTCCGCTCCGGGACACGCACCGCTCCCCTCGAAAAGATCGCAAACGCGACCTACCGGCTCACCCCCGATTGCCTACCACCTCAGCTGCCCACCGACAGCCGACGCCCTTGACTCGTCCGCGGCGTTACTGACTTCGGCTCGTCAGGGTGAACGGTCTCGAAGCCCCTGAAATACCCGGTGCGTTGGCTGTAACTCGTGCGGTGTGAGGTATGCGGATGGCGGCGGGCTGACTGCTGCGGGACGGCGGCGCCGGGAGACGGTGCGGATGCAGGCGGCCGAACTGTTCGAGCAGGACATGAAGCCACTGGAGGTGGCACGGCGCCTGCGGGTGAGCCGGAAGTCGGCCTACCTGTGGCGCCAGCTATGGTGTGACGGCGGTGCTCAGGCTCTGGCCTCACGCGGTGCGAGTGGCTCGCGGTGCCGTCTGTCCCCGCGTTGCCTGGAGGAGCTGGCCGCGTATCTGGAGCAGGGGCCGGCTGCACATGGCTGGGTAGAGGACCAGGTGTGGACCGCTGCGAGGGTGGCCACGCTGATCGGCAGGAAGTTCCACGTCTCCTACAGCGTCTCGGGTGCCACGAGGCTGAGGCACCGGCTCGGCTTCAGCCCGCAGGTGCCCGCGCGGCGGGTGGCCGAGCGGGACGAGCAGGCCGTGACCGCGTGGAAGGAGGCGACCTGGGCGGAGGTAAAAGGGCCCGGGCAGCCTGCGGGGGATACATCTGCTTCGAGGACGAGGCGGGCTTCACCCGAAAGCCGCCCCGAGGACGTACCTGGGGCCGACGCGGCCGTACCCCGGTCGTGACGGTCAGCGGCCGACGCTCGGGACGGCTGTCGGTGGTGGGGCTGATCGCGATACGGCCTGGCTCCCGGACCCGGCTGTGCCACCGCCTGCGCACTCACCCCTCGGGCAAGAGCGGGCGCCGCAGCATGGGCGAGCGGACTTCATCGCCCTGATCGACGGCGCCCATCAGCTCGTCTAGGCGCCGATCGTGCTGCTCTGGGACCGCCTGAAACACCCACGTCTCCCGCGCTATGCGTGAGTTGATCGCTGAGCGTGCATGGCTGACGGTGTTCCTGCTGCCCGCCTACTCACCCGACCTCAACCGCGTCGAGCGGGTATGGGCCCACGTCAAACGCAGCCTGGCCAACCTCGCCGTGGTCGCCCTCGACCGACTCGAAGCCCTCGTGCGCAACCGGCTCAAACGCCTTCAGTACCGACCCGGCACTCTCGACGGCTTCATAGCAGGCACCGCGCTGGCCCTCAACGATCCACCGTCATCCTGAGCAGCCGAAGTCAGTGAACACCAGGCTCAGCCCTGGCGAGTGTGCCCGCGATGAGGGTTGTCAGCATCTCCTGCAGGGTGGTGGTGAAGTCCATGCGCAGGGCGGCGAGTGAGGGATCGGCTTCGTAGGCGGTGAGCATGGCGGCGGACGGCCGGGCATGGGTCCATACCGCGCCGCTGACCATGACGGCCTGGGCGCAGAGCTGGTCGGCGTGGCTGCCGAGTTCGGGCAGGTGTCGGCGGGCGAGTTCGGCCAGAGCGGAGACGTTGTCGAGGGCTGCTCGTTTGTAGCGGGCGGCCACGTCCGCGGAGACGTTGTGTTCCAGGACGCCCGCCTGGGCGCTGAGCAGGTCGCACAGTACCCGGTGCTGCTCGAGGGAGTGTGCCAGGACGGCGGCGAACTGCTGACCGCGCTGGATCGGCGGTGCGCCGGGGGTGACCGAGGCGGTGAGCTGTTCGGGAAGGGCGGCGGTCCACTGCCGCCAGTCGCGGTCCAGCAGTTCCAGCAGGACGGCTTCGCGTGACTCGAAGTAGCGCAGCACGTTGGACTTCGCCAGGCCCACGCGCCGGCTCAGTTCGTTCAGGCTGAGTGCGCCCACGGACATCTCGTCGAGCATCGCCGCCGCGGTGTCGAGGATCGCCCGCCGCCGGATCTCGCGCTGTTCCTCGCTGCGCGCTCGCTGGAAGGTCGTCATGCCCCCATCTTACAGACTACCGGTCTTTTGACATCGGACCGGCGGTCTCTTAATCTGGAGCGCAAGAGACCGGCGGTCTCCTAAACCAGAACCGTCGGCTGTGCTCACTTGCATGTGAAAGAGGTCCATCGTCATGAGCGTTTCCAGCGTCGCCCTGGTCACCGGAGCCACCACCGGCATCGGCAAGGAGACCAGCCTTGCTCTGGCCCGCGCGGGCCACGCCGTCGTCGTCTCCGGCCGACGCAGGGAAGCGGGCGAAGCCGTCGCCCGCGAGATCCGCGACAACGGCGGGGAAGCCGTTTTCGTCGCCGTCGACGTCGACTCCGAAGAATCCGTCGCCGCCCTGGTCTCAACCACCGTCGAGCGCTTCGGCCGGCTCGATGTCGCGGTCAACAACGCCGGGGTCTCCCTCGACGCCGGCCGCATGGCCGACGAGCCCACCAGCCGCTTCCAGAAGATGCTCACCACGAACGTGCTCGGCGTCTTCTGGAGCATGAAGTACCAGATCCAGCAGATGCTGGCCCAGGACACCCCCGGCGGCTCCATCGTCAACCTGGCCTCGATCGCGGGCCTGGGCGGCATACGCTACGCGGCCAACTACTCCGCCACGAAGCACGCCGTGGTCGGCCTGACCAAGTCCGCCGCGCTGGAGTACGCCACCGACGGCATTCGCATCAACGCCGTCGCCCCCGCCGCGATCAAGACCGACATCCTCAACGCCGCCATCGAGGCCGGCACGTGGGACGAGGCCAGCATCGCCGCTCTCCAGCCGGTCAACCGGATGGGCCGCCCCACCGAAGTCGCCGAAGCCATCACCTGGCTCGCCTCACCGGCCGCGTCCTTCGTGACCGGAACCATCCTCAACGTCGACGGCGGCTACAAGGCCCAGTAAAGCCCTCCGGCGACGCAGGCCCGAAAGCCGTCCTGATAAGCGCCTGTGTCATGCGGGTTCTGCCCGAGCGGTATGCGTATGCCCAGCGGCAAGAAGAGGAACTGCGGCAGATGCTTGGCGATGTCAGCATTTTGCGTGACCGCCGCGGCGGTGGCAGTCGGCCTCTGCCCCTGAACCGTCTTCGTGAGCACTGGGCATGATCGATAGGAACGGCGCTCCAGGCGATTGCCCTGGGCGCCGTTCTGCGGCTGGACTCGGTCTGGCTCAGTTTGCGAGCGGGGTGAGGAGGCCGCCACCGGGCCATAGGTCTTCTTTCGCCACAAGGGTGGCGAGGAAGGCGTCGACCTGGTCCAGCACGGCGGCTCGCTACCGTCTCCCGGCGCCGCCGTCCCGCAGCGGTCAGCCCGCCGCCATCCGCATACCTCACACCGCACGAGATACAGCCACCGCACCGGGTATTTCAGGGGCTTCGAGACCATTCACCCTGACGAGCCGAAGTCAGTAAGAGCGACCGGCAGTAGGCATCACTTCAGCCGCCGAGTGGTGGGGCGGGTGTCCCAGCGGTAGCGGCTGCGGGCGCGCTGGAGCAGGACACGCAG
>NZ_JBHWJT010000080.1:0-14231 GCF_042731325.1 Streptomyces sp. NPDC059866
TGCGGAAACACCATGTCCAGCAAGTCGTCACACACTGCGGACCATGCCACCGAAGTGACATTCGGTCACCCCATCACGAAAATCTTGACTGAGCCTGGCGATGACGCCGCCACGCGCCCGCACGTGGGGCCGGCGCGGGCAGACTCCCGTGGTGCGAGTGCGGGGACGGTCCCGGCGACGGATCCCGGTCGCCGCGATGTGCTGCTACCGGCCGGGCGAAAGGTCCCGGCTGATCTACCGGCCCCGCTTCCACCTGCTCCTCAAAGGCGCACGCAGGAGTTTTGCCTGGCAGGACTACCGTGACCTCCTGGTCCGCGCGCACCTGCAACTCGGCGCCCCGATCGTTGTCGTCTGGGACAATTTGAACACCCACCGTGCTGCCGGGTTGAGCAAGTACGCCGCCGACCACGAACGGCTCACCATTGTCCGACTTCCCTCCTACAACCCGGACTTGAATCCCGTGGAAGGCATCTGGTCGTGGTTACGGCGCGGGCCGATGGCCAACACCGCATTCACCGACTCCGACCACCTCACCCGCACCCTCCGCCGAGGGCTCGCCCAGATCCAGCGTCACCCCGAGCTCATCGACAGCTACCTCAGCGAAACCGGACTGACTCTCACCCCAGATCCCCCGAACGCAACCCGAAAAGGTCAGTAGTGGACGTATCTGTGAGGCCGCGAGACACCGTCAGTCGGCGGCACCGCCGACGTCAGCACCGACCTTGTACACATCCTTGACCTTCACCTCGGTGACGCCGCGTCCCTCGGGGAACACGGCTCGCCAGTCGCCGATGACGTGCAGCTCGTCGGTGCCCATCGCGCGGACGACCATCAGACCCTCGTCGTATGCCCGGTGGGCCTTCCACCACAGGTTGACGAAGGCCTGTGAGCGGATGAGGTGCATCCAGTCGGTGCGGTACAGCTCCCGGTTGTAGTTCGACTCCCCCATCGTGGAGACGAACTTTGAGTACATGGCCTTGACGTACTCCAGCGTCACCTCGTCGTCCTCAGCGATCGCCCGCTCCCGGGCGTCCTTCAGCGCGACGCGGAACTTCTCCAGCAGACCCTCCGTGGCCCCGGAGGTCCAGGACTCGTGGATCTCCGGAAGGTCGCACAGCCCGTGCTTCGGGCCCGCCAGGCGCAGCAGCAGGCGCAGGGTCGGCTCGGTCACCCACAGCGGGCCCGGCTCGTCCCGGCTGCCGATCGGGTTGGGCAAGTAGGCGTCGTGCTCCCAGACCGGCGGGGTGATCAGGTGGACGCCGGCGCGGCGGCGGTCGTGGTGGTTGCCGGTGGAGTGCTCCAACTGGCCGATCGGCAGATGGGTCTTGAGCGCGGACAGGTAGGCGCCATTGATGTCGAGCGCGGCGACCTCGTGCTCGCCGGGCGGCAGTTCGGGCCTGCTCCACTTGGGGCGGGCCTCCCAGATCTGGTCGACGCCCCGGGAGGTCTGCTTGCGCAGGATGTCGGGCAACCATGGGTGGGCGACGATGTCGTACCGGCCGCCCTTGCGGGTCTCGTCCAGCAACGCCATCGCGTCCGGGATCGCCCGTTTCACCAGCGCTGCGGTCGCCGCTTCGACGTCGCCGGAGTGCGCCGCGAGAGCGGCCGCGACAGCGGAGGCCGATCAGGTCCGGGGTGTCGGCGGTCTTCAGCCGGCGGCCGACGGGCACGACCTTGACCCCGCGCGCCGCAGGGCTGCCCTGCCTCGCGGCGGACGCCGGCCGATGGGGCTCCCTCTGCGGAACAGGCCTCTCCGGCCGCGCGGGCTCGACCGTCTGGGTGGGCCCCGCCGTGCCGCACTCGGCGGGATCCAGGTGCTGCGGGAACCTGCGACCTGGTGAGAGGCGGGCTGCCCGCACAGCACACAGGGCTGAGGCACGGGCAGGGCCTCAACGTCGTCCTGACCGGTCTCCTGCTCAGCTTCCGCCGCAACGACGTCCGCCGGTTCCTCGGCCGGTGCATCCTCAGCCGCAGCGGCCGACAACTTGGTCAGCGCTCCCTCGAGGAAGTACGCGTACTTCTCCCGTACTTCACCGCTCGGTTCGCGTCCGGACTCCCAGCCCCCGACCGTGGACGGGCTGACCTTCAAGGCCTGCGCGAGCTGAGCACGCGAAAGACTCAGTCCTTCGCGCAGGGCGCGACGCTCCTCGGCGGGCGGCAGCGGAACCTCTTTCTTGGCCCCGGCGAGCAGAGCGTCGATCGCGTCGAAGTCCGTCATCGGGCTCCCCCGTCCTGTACGACCGCAGGGCGTGTGGTGGTGGCGTGGCGGCCGGGAACGCGGCGGCGTTCCGCGGGCAGCGACTCCGCGGCCCGGGTGGGTCCCGCCAGGAGTTCGAGGACGTCGATCCCGTAGTGCGCGGCGACCGCGTCGCAGTCGGCCAGGCTCCAGGCGGCGGTTCCGGACTGACGGCGGCTCACCTGGGCCTGACTCACTCCCAAGGCCGCGGCAAGATCGGTCTGGGACTCGCCGGTCGCGTGCAGGAGCGCGGCCACCGCGGACCGTACCCGCTCATCGAGACTCATGCCCATAGTAACGACTATGCCACGTAACTCTCATGCATGATGCGTATATCGCATCACATTTCTCTGAGGGGAGCGGAAGATCTCGATGGCCTCGTCGAGAGGCCGGGGGTCGCCGTCGAGATGCGCCAGCCGCTCCGGACCGAGGGCGAGGTCCATCAGGTACTGCTCCCGCTCGTCCGTGTCCGGCGGTGTCTCCGCGAGCAGTGCACGGGAGGTCGCGAGAGCCTCTTCGAGGTGGCGCCTGTTACGGGTCCGGCCGGCGTGCAACCGCAGTGCGGCGCTGAGCAGCGTACGGGCATTGCGGTGCGGCGAGTGCCGGGGGAAAAGAGCTCGACGGCCTCCCGGGCGTACCGGATGGCGTCCGTGAGCGCGGTCGGCCCTTTGAACTCGACCGCGCCCATCAGCAGGACGCACAGCCGCTGAGCCACGTCCGCACGGATGCGGTCGAGGCCCGCCGGCAGACCGTGAGCGCGCCGCAGCACGCTGATCGCCTCGTCGAGTGCGACGGGGTCACCGCAGCTTTCGTAGGGCTGTATGAAGGGGACCGGCTGGGCGATCAGGTACTGGGGCAGGTGGACGTGATACTGCGCGGCGGTCGAGCTCATCTCGGTGGCCGTGGCGATGGCCTCGTCGAGCAGTTGGGGACGGGGATCGTACTGATGGAGGAAGGTCAGCGCGTTGGTGAGGGCGACGAGCAGTTCGCAGCGTTCGGCCGAGCCTGCTTCCGACGCATGGACAAGCCCGCGCACCACAGGAACGAGCCGCGCGAGCTCCTCGGGAGACACGACGTTCGCCGCGACCGCTTCCCGCCACAAGCCGACCAGGAGACACAGAATCCGTGCCACGCCGAAGCGGTTGGGGGAGACGGCCTCGCTCGCCACCCGCAGCGCCTGCACGGACTCCTCCACGTGGGCTCGCCGCCCGGTATGAAGGTAATGCTCATGCAGGAGGTATACGTGAGCCGCGAGCGTATCCGGGTGATCGGGGTGCTCGGGGCTCGCGGCGTGGCTGCCTCGTCGTGACAGCTCGAGACGCTCGTCGAGCACGTCCGCGTCGCCGGTGCCGCGGTATTTCTCGATCAGCGCGAAGACCAATGTGCCCAAACAGTTCGGGTAGTTGGCGTGTCCGGGTGGGGTCACGGCCACCGCGGCGCGGGCCGTGCGCAAAGCCGCCTCGCCGACGCCGAGGTCCCCCGTCAGAGCCGCGAGGGTGTGCAGAGCAGCCGCCAGGTTCTCGTAACAGAGACCGTAGTCGGCGTGCTCCGGCGGTGTGAGGCCCACCGCCCGTCGTCCGGCCCCCACCGCCCGGGTCAGCCCGGCCATGTCGGTCCTCGGCAGGTACCGGGTTCTGAGCGCCTCGCAGAGGTTGCTGTGGGGCATCCCCGGGTCGGGGTGCCCGGGTTCCAGCGGGGCTTCGGCGGCTCGGGTGTACCACTCGACAGCTCCCACGATGTCCTCCGTGCGAGCCGTGAGCCTGTAGCGCATGGAGAGAGAAGCCGCGTGATTGCCGGCCCTCTGGGGCCAGCTGGGGTCGTCCTTGGGTGTCTGCTCCACTGCCTGGCGGCTGTACTCCACGGCCTCGTCGATGCGGTCGAGCCTCGGTGACAGCCCGTAGGCGACGCGCAGGGCCACCGCGAGGCGCTCGTCGTGCGGCCACTGTTCTGCATTCACCCGGAGCGCCGCAATCGGGGGCAGAGCCCAGTCCTCTTGCCAGTTGATGAGCTGGGCCCGGGCTTCCGGCCAAGTCAACACCCATTCCACGACGTTGAGCTCCCTGGCCATCCACGGAAAGCAGTCCTGGATTTTTTCGTCACAGGCGAGAACGTCCCAGCGGTGGTCGCTGAGGTGGATCCCCAGGTCGGGCTCTGCTCGACAAGGGCGAGCAGAGCAGGTGGCAGTGGAGAGGCGGGAGGCGGCGCTCCTCGCGTTCCTCCGTGAGCCGCGCACCGTCGAGGAGATCGCCGAGCACGGGCTGGTCCACCTGCCCACGTCGAAGGGTCGCACGTGCGCCCGGTGGAGCGGAGGACGGCGGCGCAGCACCTGGACCGGTTGATCACCGGTGGGCTGGTCGCGCAGGTGGAGGAGGGGCGGTTCCGCGCGGTCCAGGCCGCTTCTGCCGGTTGACGAGTTGTGAGCCGGTCGGCCCAAAGCGTCTCTGATCAGCTTAGTGATCCCATGTCAGACGTAACGTCTGGCGTGGGTTCTGCCCATCGTGGAGGGGTGGCGTGGGCGTGCAGGTGGAATCCTGCGCCCAGTGCTGCTCCTCGTGGCCGGTGTCGGCGGGTGGGGGGTGTGCTGATCGTCGTCACGCCCTGGTGCCGGTGGGCTGCGCGGGGCAGCGTCCTCCGGCCCGTGGGTGCGTGCCCCTCCGGACGCTTGCCCGCCGGACCCGAGGGGCCGGTGGGGGAGGGTGCCCTGCGTCGCCTGGGCGCGGGGCGTGTGTTCCGGCGCCGGGTGGGGCCGGTCTTGGACCGGTCGGCCCGGCGAGTCTCGGCGGTCGGGGTGATGACCGCCTTCGTTTCGAGTTGGTCCACCACCGTGGGGATCACCATCTGCCCGGTGGCCCGGTCGGCGACGGTCCTGGCCTGGTGCGTGAGGCCGCGTGCGGCGATGCGCTGCCATGCGCCGTGGTCGCGGTCGCCCTGCCAGCCGCATCCGGCACGGTCGGGGCAGACGGCCCACTTCCAGCCCGCCGTGGTGGGGCGGTCGGGGGCTTTGCGGTGCCGCAGCGGGGTCAGGCACCGGGGGCAGTGCCGGGAGGTGTTGCGGGGCGGCACGGTGACGACGGCGATCCCCGCTTCGGCGGCCAGGTGCCGGATACAGTCGGCGATCTGCCCGCGCACGGTCTGGGACAGGCGGGTGTTGTGGGTGCGGCCCATGCCGCCCGCTTCCATCGACCGCAGGTCTTCCAGGTAGATGACCGTGGCGTGGGCGGCGATGGCCTGGTCCACGGCCCAGCGGGCGGCGGCCCGGGCGAGGGCGTCGTTGAGGTTCGACCTGCGGTCGCCAACGCGCTGGAGCTCCTCGCGGAGCACCTCGTGCTTGCCGGACAGCTCGTGCTGCTCGTCAGCGTCGATGAGCCGCTGGTACTGGTCGGCCTTGGCGTGCAGGGACTCGGCCAGGCGCCGCAGGCGGTGCTGCCTGGCCAGGATGCCGGCGGCCCGGAACTGGGCGCCGTGGCCGAGCGCGGTGATGTGTCCGTCGCCGTGCAGCCGGGCCGCGCCCGCGGACAGCAGGGTGTTCAGGCCCCAGTCCACGCCGAGGGCGACCGTGTGGCCGGTGCGGCTGGTCCTGGGGACGGCGTGGGTGTAGGCCAGGTCGGCGCGCGCCGTCCCGCCCGCAAGGCGGAGGGTGGGCAGGTGCAGCACCGCACCGGGCGGGACCGTGGGCGGCAGCGTGACGGGGCAGGCCACCCACGTCCAGTCCCGGTAGGAGGGCGGGTCGGACCGGGTGGGCAGCTGCAGGCGCAGCAGCGCGCGTTGTGGGTCGCCTTCGCCGCGTTCGAGGGTGGCCTGCTGCCCGTCACACGCCGACAGCAGCAGCATCCGCGCCGCCCGGGGCGGGGCCTCCAGCTCGAACACATCGGCCGGCAGACGGCCGTGCTTCGTGACGAAGGCGGTGATCTGCCGGGTGCGGGAGCGGATCACGCTCGACGGGAGATACCGGCCGCCGGGCACCGCCTCCCGCACCCGGTCCCACTCCTCAGGCGTGCGCCTGCCCGGATCGCACGGCCACGTCTCAAGGACTGCCCACGTCAGCTCGGCCCGCCAGTTCGCCGAGCGCAGAGCACGCCCGGCCTGCTCCTGGGCCATGCGCACGATCCGGTCGTTGACCCTCACGCCCCCGGCCGGGGCGGCCGTCCAGCCCAGCCGGCGCAGCGCCATCCACGCATTCGACGGCAGCCTCCGCCCGCCCGCATCCTCACCCGCAGCCAGCACGCCCACATCGGCGGCACTCCAGTGCTCGGCCAGCAGCTCGGCGGCCATGCCGGAGACCAGATCGGCGGCCCAGCCGACCCGCTGTGCCAGCGCAGCGGCCGACAGCACCTCACCCGTCTTCTCCACCACGCCCGCCCGCAGCAGACCCCGGGCACAGGCGGTCCGGGCCGTCTCGCCCTCACCGAGCGGCAGCTTCCGGCTCACCGGTCTCCCCTTCCCGCCCGTAGTGCTGTCATCCGATCAACGACACTCCCGCGAAAAGGTCACGCATTCGAACTGCACACTCAGATGCGACACCGAGACCAGCACCCGACACACGGCAGGACACCGACGGACGACACATCGCTACGGATACCAAAGGAAACACGTGAGCCTCACAGCAGAGGTCACCACCCAGGCAGTGAGCCCTCCCTGTGATTGCTCAGGGCTGGGCTCGGGCGATGAGCAGCGCGATGTCGTCCTCACCACCGGGCGACTGCAGAATTTCCAGGATGCGGTCGCAGGTGTCTTCCAGTTCGTGGCCACGTGTCGCGGTGAAGGCGTCGAGGAGGTTGTCCAGGCGCGCGTCGATGGGTTCGTTTCGGATTTCGACCAGGCCATCGGTATAGAGGGCTAGCTCGTCGCCGGGGCGCAAGGCGATGGTGGTGGCCTCGAAAGGGACTCCGCCGACGCCCAGCGGTGCCCCGGTGGGAAGGTCGAGCAGCTGGGCTGCGTGGCCGACACGCAGCAGCACCGGGGGCAGGTGGCCGGCGAGGCAGATCTCGCACTGGTCTTGGTGAGGGTCGTAGACGCAGTAGATGCAGGTGGTGATGGTCTGCTCCACACCTTCGGTCAGGTGGTCCAGGTGATGCAGAACCTGGGCGGGGGCGAGGTCGAGTTCGGTGAAGGCTCGGGCAGCGCTGCGGAGTTGCCCCATGGTGGCGGCGGCATTTATGCCGCTGCCCATGACGTCCCCGACGACCAAGGCGGTTTTGTCCCTCGGGAGAGGTATGGCGTCGTACCAGTCGCCGCCGATCTCGCTCGTGGCGCCGGCGGGCTGATAACGGCAGGCAACCTCCAAGCCCGGCAGGTGCGACGGGAGTTCGGGAAGCAGACTGCGCTGGAGGGTGAGGGCCGCATGGCGCTGTGCCTGGTATCCGCGGGCATTGTCAATGCAGACCGCGGCTCGGGCGGCCAACTCCCCGGCGAGGAGCGCGTCGTCGTCGTCGAAAGGCGCAGGGTTCCGGGTGCGTATGAGGTCAAGGGCGCCCAGGACTTCGCCCCGGGCTAGGAGCGGCACGGCCAGGTAGGAGTGCACGCCGGCGGCCTCGAGGAGGGAGGCAGCCGTGCCATGGCGGGCGATGCGCTCCAGATCCCGACGAGTGGTGTGGGGCACCAGAACCGGTCGGCGAGTACGCACGCACTGGGTGATCAGGCGGTCGATGTCGTAGGTGGCGAGTCCCTCCGGCGGGTCGGCCGCGCGGGCCGCCTCGGTGGAGTAGGCCGCGCTGACGGCGAGGGCGCGGAAGGCCGGGCCCTCATATGGTGCGGTCCGACCGTCGAGCGCGCTGTCGAGTACGTCCACAGCGGCCACATCGGCCAGGACTGGTACGACGATGTCGGCAAGCTCGCGCGCTGTCGTCTCCAGATCGAGGGTGGTACCCACACAGGCGGAGGCCTCGGCGATCAGCGCCAGCCGTTGCCGGGCCTGTGTCGCCTCTGCAGCGGCTCGATGACGCTCGGTGACGTCGATGACGGAGTAGGCCAGGCCCAGCACCCTCCCACCGGAATCCTCCAGCCGGTAGTACGAGACGGACCAGGCATGCTCGTGGTCCGGGTCGGCGGGGGGACGACAGACGATGTGCCGGTCCACGACCGACTCGCCCGTCTCAAGGACACGGCGCAGACGTGCGTCGGGGTCCGTGTCCAGGAAGGTCAGAACCTCACCGGCCGGCCGGCCGAGACGCTCGGCGGCGGACTGACCGGTGATGCGTTCGAGAGCAGGATTCACGGCCAGGTAGCGCAGGTCCGGGTTCAGAATGGCCAGCCCGATCGGGGACTGGGACACCAGACGCATGGCCAGGGCGGCATCTCGCTCGACCTGTTCCACAGTTGCCTGGTCCGCGGCAAGGCCGAGGGCGTAGACGCCACCGACGTCGTCCAGCAGCCGCATGTTGCGGAACTCCACCAGGCGGGTGCTGCCGTCCTTGTGCCGGATCGGGAAGGCCCCGGCCCAGTCGGTACCGGATTCCATGACCTCGGCGAACAGTCTGATCACCTCGTCCCGGTGCTCCTCGTGGACCGTCAGCGGAGCCGCGTACTGACCCAGCGCTTCCCCTGCGGTGTAGCCGAACAGTTCCTCGGCCTTCGAGCTCCAGAAGACCACTTGGCCCTGCGCATTCAGCACCACTGCAGCGACGCTGAGCAGATCGAGCAGGCCGCTGGGTGGTGTGAGGGGACCCGCCCCTGACCGGTCGTCGCCTGCTCGGGAGGAGTCCGTCTTGCCCATGCCTCATTTTCCCTCCCGCTCGGTGCCTCGGCTCGTGCCATTCCGCGGGCGCTCTGCCTTCATCCATGTCGTCCCGGACCGAGGCAGCACACACCTGGACCGGCTGATGGACACATCGGTCAGCCGTGGGTGATCGTGTGGACGCGAAGGGGAGCGGCAAAAATTCACATGATGATCGTTCCGGTTTTGCTGTCGATGCGATCAAGAAGCACCCCGGCCAAGCAGGCGGACGAGCAGACGAAGTCCAATGCTGCTGACGATCTCGAGTGCGGCCCGGAGCGCGAGATCCGACACCCGGCCCCGAGGAGGACAGCGAAGCAACAAACCTGCCGGGACACGATCGGAACCGCTGCGGCCGGATCTTCCCCCGCAGCAGCGTCGGCGAGCCGGCGCCGGGGTCGCTCGCCAAGACCGCCCGATCGGCACCAAAGGGCGGACCTCGACGCAGCCCGGGAGAGGTGAAGGCGGCCGCGAGACCGCTCCATCGGCACCCTCGGCCTCAGCCTCCCTGAGGTCGCCGAACAGCCGATGTCGGACGGCCTTGAACCAATGGGCTCGAAATAGACCTTCCTGTCGCTCGTGCCTTTCCATTCCACTCCCGAATACGCCCCGCCAGGACACGGCCGGACGCCGGGGGCTCGATGCACGAAGGCAAGGCAGCGGGCCCTGCCCGCAGACCTTCACACCACGACAGCTCTCGACACCACTGGCCCCAGGCCCTCGCCTTGCCGAGTCCGAGCGCGGCAAGCCGGGGCATGGCGAGACAGGCGAGAGCCGACCGGGGACAGCCGTTTCAAGGCCTGCTCCAAGGTCAACAGCACGCCACGCTGTTCGACCCGATCTTCGAAAACCGCCCCCCCGTGTCGCCGAGTGGGAGTTGCCCGCCCGGTCCCGCAAGCCGCCGCAACCGCTCGTTCCCTCGCCTCTCAGCGGCTCCACACATGGGCCCTGAACGACCTCGTGTCCGGCAGACCATCGGCGGTCGCCCTGTGTGAGCAGGTGGCAGTCACGCGTGCGGTTGTCGTCCGTCGTGCGGCACGGGATGCTGAGGGAGCAGGAAGGGAAGCGGTGTCATGGATCGTTTTCCGAAGGCTGCCAACGTCGATTTCCACAGTCCCTTGGAGCTCTCCAAGGCCGCCACCGCGGTGCTGGACGACGAAGGCCGCATTTCCGGGTGGGGATCCTCAGCCCAGCGCCTCCTCGGACATTCACCCGAGGATGTGCTGGGCCAGTCGGCTGCCCGGCTGCTGGCAGCGACCCCGGGGCAGCGCCCGGCCGCCCTCTGCAAGGCGCACAGGCCGCGCAGCACCGTCTTGGACCTCTGCTGTCGGGACGGACGTATCCTGCGCGCGGCCGTGACGTTCAGCCCGCTCGCGCACCGGGGCCTCGCTGCGACCGTCGTGGTCGCGGCCGACCTGGAGGCGCTACGCGGCTGGGAGGCGCAGCTGGCGGTGCTGCAGGGACTGGCGACCGAGTCTCAAGTGGGCCTGACGATCTTCGATACCGACATGCGCGTCGTCTGGGGAAACGTCTCCACCGATCTGGAACTCGCGGGGATCGCCCAGTACATCGGCCGACCGGCCGTGGATCTCTTTCCTGAAGGCGAATTCATCTCCCGCCACCACCCTCCGGACGAAGACCAGGTGATGGAGCACGTGCTGACGACGGGGGAACCGATCACCGGCATGCACTATCGCGGGCGTGCTCCCGCCGACCCGGTGCGCGAGCACGTCTGGTCCTGCTCGTACCACCGGCTGCTGGACGCTCGAGGCGAACCGCTGGGGCTGTTCGAGGAGTCCCTGGACATCACCGACCGCTACCGCGCCCAGGAACGCCTGTCGCTGCTGGTGCGGGCAGGAAAGCGCATCGGTGCCTCGCTGGACGTGCGTCGTACAGCCGCGGAGCTTGCCGACGTGGCGGTACCGCAGCTGGCCGACGAAGTACTGGTGGACCTGCCGCCGGCGGTCATCGAGGGACGGCAGCCGCCGACGGGCTCGGCGCCGGGACACAGTCTGCTGCGGATGCACGGCCGGACCCCGGAAGAGTTCCGGACCAGTCCCGTCTCCTACCCGCCCTCGTCACCGCAGGCTCTGAGCCTGGCCACCAGCCGCCCCGTCGTCGTCGCCTGCCCGCCCGACGTACCGGGCGAGGTGGGATCGGCCGCCTCGCACTCCTGCCTCTTCGTCCCGCTGCTCACCCGCGATGCAGTCCTGGGCCTTGCCACCTTCCGGCGCAGCAGCAACCCCGACCCCTTTGGCGCCGAGGAGCAGACGCTCGCCGTAGAGCTGGCCGAGCGGGCCGCCGTCGGCATCGACAACGCCCGCCGTTACACCAGCCAGCATGAGGCGGCCCTGGTACTGCAGCGAAGCCTGCTGCCACAGCACCTGCCCGAGCAGAGCGCGGTCGACGTGGCGTACCGCTACCTGCCTGCCGACAGTCGCGTGGGCGTCGGCGGCGACTGGTTCGACGT
The DNA here is from genome assembly GCF_042731325.1 of Streptomyces sp. NPDC059866. Lineage (NCBI taxonomy): Bacteria > Bacillati > Actinomycetota > Actinomycetes > Kitasatosporales > Streptomycetaceae > Streptomyces > Streptomyces sp. NPDC059866. The sequence goes on from NZ_JBHWJT010000080.1 coordinate 11,419, forward strand.
GATCCCGCTGTCCGGTGCCAGAGTGGGCCTGACCGTCGGCGACGTGGTGGGCCACGGCGTGCACGCGGCCGCGACCATGGGCCGGTTGCGCGCCACCGTACGGACTCTGGCCCTGCTGGACTTGGATCCGGCAGAGTTGCTCACCCGGCTGGACGACCTGGTCGCGCAGGACTCGGAGCCCCACGCGGGCGACGGGCTGAGCGACGAGGCGCTCGGGGTGACCTGTCTGTACGCGATCTACGACCCGGTCAGCGGCCGGTGCGTCTGGGCGAGCGCGGGCCATCCCCCGCCGATCGTGGCCGATGCGAGCGGCTCGGTGGCCTGGTCCGCGCTGACGCCGGGACCGCCCCTGGGGTTGGGCGGCCTGCCCTACGAGAACGTTGAGCTGAGCCTGTCCAGCGGCAGCGTAGTGGCGTTCTTCACCGACGGCGTCGTGGAGGACCGGCGCACCGATATCGACAGCGGAATCGACCGCTTGGCCCACGTGCTCACCTGGCAACGATGCCCAGTGGAGGAGCTGTGTGACCGGGCGCTGTCGACCGTGCCGCCCGGACCACAGGCAGACGATGCCACGCTGCTGCTCGTCCGCACCCGGCGGCTCGACGCCGACCATGTGGCGGACCTGGAGCTGCCGCCCGACCCGGCCATGGTGGCTCACGCCCGCACACTCACCGAGCGCCAATTGGCGACCTGGGGCCTGTCCGAACTGTCGTTCACCGCCGCACTCGTGGTGAGCGAGCTGGTCACCAACGGCATCCGGTACACCACCGGGCCCGTCATGCTGAGGCTGATCAGGGATCGCTGCCTGCTGTGCGAGGTCTCCGACAACGCGCACACCGCACCCCACCTGCGGCGAGCGCGTCGGGACGACGAGGGAGGCCGCGGCCTGTTCCTCGTCGCCCAGGTGTCCCAGCGGTGGGGCACGCGGTACACCTCGTCCGGGAAGACCATCTGGGCCGAGCTGGCCATCCCCTAGCGGTGGTTTGTCAGACCGGGCAGTAGAGGTCAAGAGGTCTGCCGTCGCCGACGGTGTGGATCAGTTCGTGGAGTGCTGGGGGTGGTGGCTTTGTCGACCATGCCCGCCAGTAGCGTTGCAGCGTGGCCCAGGCGTCAGCCAGCCACGGACGGCGCGGAGTGCCTGGGGCCAGCGGGCCGGGTGGGGCTGCTGGGATCTGAGTTTCCCCCTCTCCAACGGGCCCGGCAGTGCGTCAGGACCGGGTGACGGGTCGGCTGGGGTGGGCGGGGGCGGGGCGAACCAGGTGTTCCAGCAGAAGCTGAATGCGCAGTTCACAAGGGTCCGGTGGCGGCGGATCGCAGGGTCGGAGCGGACTTGGAAGTCGGCCCGGCCCAGTTCGTCCTTGACCTGTTTGTGGCTCTGCACTGCCGCATGCTGGGCACCGGCCACCGGTTCGGCGCCGGCCAGGCAGGTCAGCGTCTTGTTGCGATCGCGGGGCAGCAGCAGCCCGGCCAGGTACTCGCGAAACCCACGCCGCTGGGCCGGCGTCCCCGACCGCTCCAAGCCCCTGGCCCGAATCCAGATCGGCTCGATGGCCGGACCGGAGATCACCCTGCCCTCGTTCCTGCTGCGCGCGGCCGACCTGAACATCATGAGCTGGGGCCAGGGTTCGGTGACCACCGCCGTCATCGTCGCCGAACTCCTCGGTGATGCTGAGTAAAGTCGTCCCGTGTCTGCGAAGCATGCGATCACCGAGGCCATGGCCACAATCGATGACGCCGAGAGCGCGGCACGGTTCATCGAGTGGTTTGCGGAGCACTGGCTCAGCCCTCTTGGGGAAGGCGACGGGTGTCCAGCCGAAGAGATCACCGCGGCAGAACACCGTCTCGGTCTGCAGCTTCCCAACACGCTGACGTCCTGCTACCGCCTCTTGGGAAGGCGCAGGGACCTCACCAGCCGCCAGGACCGGCTGCTGCGTCCGGATCAGCTGCGTCTCGACGAGGACGTGCTGGTCTTTCGTGTCGAGAATCAGCACTGCGCGATCTGGGGTATTCGGGTCTCGCAGCTGGCGCAGCCAGACCCTCCAGTGGTTTTCCGTGAGCTCACCCGCGACGGCCGAACGCCGTGGCGGCCGTTCCTCGAGTGCCTGTCGCTGGCGGCGGTGGAAATGGTCCTCTCCGAAGCCCTGCTGTCCGCAGAACCTGATGACGACGTCTCCGACAACCGCGAACTGAACGAAGAAATCCTCCATGGGATCGAGGAGCACTTCGAGCGCCTGCCTTTTCCCGACTACCCCTTGTGGGCAGACCCCGATGGTCCGCCCGTCCGCTGGTTCGCCGGCACCGACCTGATCCTGCGCGACGACGCCCGGCAGTGGCTGTGGGTACGCAGCCGCACCACAGCACAACTCGGCACCTTCAGAGCAGCATTTCCCGGCGACTGGATCATGCATCCCGACGGACACCCCCAAGAATCGCTGCTTGACATCCATAGGGGCATCAACCTGAGCTGCCCCGAGTTTCGTAGAGTCCGGTGATCTTGTTTCAGGCGGACTGCGTGGTGCGTTCCCGGCTTCGCCAGAAGTCGCGTTCGTACTCGGCGGGCGGGACGTAGTCGAGCGCGGAGTGGAGCCGTTCCTCGTTGTACCAGGTGACCCACTGGAAGATCGCCCGCTCGACCTGGTCGAAGCCGGTCCAGGGTCCCTGCATCTCGATCAGCTCGGCCTTGAACGTGCCGTTCAGTGCCTCGGCCATCGCGTTGACGCTGATCGGAAAATCGATGTTCGGGAGGGCAGGCGGCAGCATCCGGGCCGCGTGCGGCCCGGATGACGGTGAGACGGGCCGGTCAGGCTGATGCC